>JBIQNJ010000082.1:0-10261 GCA_044462445.1 Truepera radiovictrix
CACGGGCCTCGACGCGGCAGAGGCCGCGTCGGAACAGCACTATCTCGCCTGTGAGGCGGAGCTGGTCGCCTGGTACCACCTGACGCTTGAACTTGGCCCCGTCGATGGTGGTGAGGTAGCCCACGGCGCCGCCCTCCTCCTGACCGTCGCGGACAGCCAGGCCTACCGCAGCGGCCTGCGCCAGCGCCTCGATGATGAGCACGCCCGGCATGACCGGCTGCTGGGGGAAGTGGCCCACGAAGAACGGTTCGTTGTGGCTCACGTTCTTGATGCACTCGAACTCGTTGCCGGACTGGCTGACGAAACGGTCCACCATGAGGAACGGGTACCGGTGCGGAAGGATGGCGCGGATGTCGACGGCCATGAGCCCAAGTCTAACGTAGGCGGTGTGGCTGTACACGGGGAACGGCTGGACGGCGTCTCGGCTTTGCCCGCACCTGCCGGAATTGGTCAGACCAATGCGGTGGTACCGGCGTGGATCTTGTCCAGCAGCCGGGTGGCCAACGTCAGTGAGCGCACGTCGTCGTCCAGCGTGCCGATGGGCGCCGTGTCGCGCCTGATGCGCGCCACGAAATGCTCCAGCTCGCGCCTAAGCGGGTTGTCCTCGTGCACCACGTGCCGGTCCAGCTTCACGTGCCCGAGGTTGGCGCCTGCCTTGGGCGCCCGGTAGATGAAGACCTCTGTGTAGGGCTCCTTGGCGAAGTCGACGCGGATGGTCTGGTCGCGCTCCGCCACCAGCAGACTGCGCTCGGGGTCGGGGGAGACCCGGCTGGCCAGGAAGCGCGCCACGCAGCCGTTGTCGAACACGATCTGTGCGGCGGCCACGTCCTCGTGCGGGCTGCCGTTGAGCACATGGCCGGCAGCGGAGATGTCGACAGGCTTGCCCCCCACCAGGCCGAGCACGATGTCGATGTCGTGGATCATCAGGTCCAGCACCACGCCCACGTCGCGCACGCGCTCCGACGGCACCAGCCGGCGGGCCTCTATCAGGTAGGGCTCGTCTACGTGGCGCGAGAGCATCTGCACCGCCTCGTAGAAGCGGGTGATGTGGCCGACCTGGAGCACCAGCTCCCGCTGGCGCGAGATATCGGTAAGGGCCCGGGCCTGGCTCACCTCGGTGGCCACCGGCTTCTCCACCAGCACATGCACACCGGCCTCCAGCAGTTGCCTGGCCACCGAGAAGTGCAGGTAGGTGGGCACGGCCACGCTGGCCGCGTCGAGCTTCTCGTTCTCCAGCAGCTCCTCGACCGTGCAGTAGGTGCGGCAGCCGTAGGTGGAACGCATCTCGTCACGCCGCCCAGGGTCTATGTCGACCATGGCCACCAGCTCCACACGCGGCATGGTGGCGTAGTTGAGGGCGTGGTAGCGCCCCATTACACCTGACCCCACCACGGCCACCTTAAGCACCGACATCAGGACCGACCCGCCTCACGGCTGGCCACGCTCATCAGGCTACGCACCAGTTCGTGGTGGAGGGCATGGGAGCCTCTATGGATGTGCACGCGGGCTTGAAGGGGGCGGGCCAAGAGGGCCAGGTCGCCGATGGCGTCGAGCGCCTTGTGGCGCACCGGCTCAGCGGGGTGACGTAGCGGACGCATCGGCCCAACATCATCGAAAACGATAGCATGCTCCTCGCTTGCTCCCAGCGCCAATCCCTGACTCTTAAGGTACTCCCACTCGGCCAGCATGCCGAAGGTGCGTGCGTTCAGCAGCTCGCCCCACTCTGCTTCCTGCAGCGCCACCTCCTGGCGCCCGATGGCCGGATGAGCGAAGTCGATGGCGCAGCTCAGGTGGGCCGGCCCGGGCAGCACCTCCGCCTCCGACTGGCCCAGCCTCACCACGAGCGGCTCCGTCACGACAAGTGGCGCCGGCCTGGCGGGCGGCTCGCCCAGGCTCTCGACCGCCGGCAGCCACGGTGCGGCCGAGCCGTCCAGGATGGGCAGCTCGTCGTGGTCGGCCTCCACGAGAACACCTGTGAGGAAACCGCGCACGCTGAGGCAGGCCAGCAGGTGCTCCACCATGTGGACCTGGGCGCCGTCGGCACCCAGGCTCGTGGCGCGCTGCGCGTTGACGACGTTGCGTACCGTCGCCTCGATGAGCGCGCCGGCGCGCCGGAAAGTCAAGGGGCCGTCGTGGCGGTGCAGCGTCACCGTCGTGGTCACGCCCGAGTGGATAGCCGTGCCGGAGACCTTCACTCCCGCTTCGCCTCGGCTTCGCCGACGGCGGCCCTGTCGGCGCCCTTGTCGCGCGGCAAGGCCTTGACGCTCTGCCACATCTGCTCGAGCTTGCCGATCAGGTAGCGCTCCCGCACGAACGAGCGGTGGGGCGCTGCAGGGAACCCTGCCCAGGTGGCGCCGGGCGGCACGTCCTTGGTCACGCCCGAGCGGCCGGCGATACGCGCGCCGTCGCCTATGCGCACGTGGTCGCTCACACCCACTCCGCCCCCGATGATCACCCCGCTGCCGATGTGCACGCTGCCGGCGACCCCCGTCATGCCGGCGATGAGCGTGTCTGAGCCTATGACCACGTTGTGCCCTATCTGGCACAGGTTGTCGATCTTCGTGCGGGCACCCACCCGCGTCGGCAACAGGGTGCCCCGGTCTATGGCGGTGTTGGCGCCCACCTCCACGTCGTCACCTAGCACGACGCCGCCCGAGTGGACTATCTTCTCGGCGCCGTGCGGGCCGGCCGCATAGCCGAACCCGTCCGCACCGATCACGGCCCCCGAGTGCACTGTCACCCGGTCGCCTAGGCACGCGCCCGGGTAGAGCGTCACGTTGGCGTGCAGCAGGCAGTCCCTTCCCAGGATCACGCCTGCGCCCACCACACTGTTGGCGCCCACCACGCAGCCCGCACCCAGCCGCGCTCCAGCGCCCACCACGACGCCGGGAGCCAGCACCACGTCTGCACCCAGCGTGGCGTCGGGGTGCACCGCCGGCTGCGCCTGCGGCCTGGGCTGCGCGTCGAGGAGCTGTGACAGGCGCGCCAAGGCCAGGCGCTGATCGGAGACCCGCAGCACGGTAGGTAGCTCGCCCTTGGCCTCAAGCACGTAGCCCGGTCCCACCACGAGCAGAGCCGGTGCCGGGGTAGGTGCCCCTGAGTCCTGGCTCCACACCACCACGGCCCGGGAGGCCAGTGCGGGGTAGTCGGGGTGTCTGGGGTCGGTCAGGACCTCGGGTGGAGCAGAGCCTGCACCTGAAGCCGTGTGCTCCAGCGTGCCCCCCAGCGCGTCAGCGAACTGCTCGAGCGAGGCACTCACTCGCCACCCTCCGTGCCGTCCTGTTCGGCGTCCGGCCCAGCGTCGGGCTCTGTGTCGGGCTCTGTGTCAGGCGCGGCGCCCGGTTCCTCGGAGCCCTCTGGCGCCGCCGCGCCGGCTTCGTCGGTAAGCTCCACCGTCAAGGTCTTGTGCCCCTCCACCACGAAGGGGAACGGGGCGCGCAGCAGCCTGAGCAGCTCGCCGTCTTCGGTTATGGCCTCGACCACCAGCTCACTGGCCTGCACCCGGTGGCGCAACGCCTCGAGCAGCTCGCCGAACGTTCGTGGCGGGTCGATCTCCTTCTCGTCAAGCTCCGTCTCGCCCGTGTCGCGCGGCACGCTGCCGCCGCGGATGAGCAGGGTCAGCGTGCCGGTCAGGTCGGCCGGGATGGGCACCACCACCGTACGCACCGTGGCCTGTTCGCGGTGCGGCTGCAGGCGCAGATGGATGTGAGCGGCGTCCCCGGGCGGCACCTGGCGGCTCTCGAGCACGGCCTCCTCGATACTGGCCACCTGCTGACGGCTGTTCAGGTTGAGGCTGATGCTCACGTCGGTAACGTCCGCAGCGCGGAACTGGTTCTGCGCCAGCACCGCCAGGGGTGCGCCGGCCAGCAGGGCGGCTGCCATGGACACGTCGGAGCCATGGTTGACCTGCTCTATCACGTTCACCTGACTGCCGTTGCGCAGGCCGATCTGCCACGCCAGGTCGGCGTAGCCGGCGCTGGTGGCGCCGAGCGCCCGGTCGAGCAGCTGCAGCGTGGCCGTGGCGATGAGGATGGGGTACAGGCGCTCATCGGCCACGACCTCGAGCTCGTGAGTCGGGTTGCCCACCACGCCGGCGATACTGAGCGACACCCGCACGGTTCGCGGTTGCACCCTGGTGCTGCCGGCGAGGGCGGTAGGTCTGTCCTGGTCGATGGAACCGAGCACCCGGCGGCCCACGTTCGCTAGCTTGAACGGCACCTCCGTGCTGGGCAGGATGGCGGTGATGTAGGCGGGCACGAACGGCAGGTCCGTGCCGCCCAGGCCGAGGAAGGGGTGGCCGAACGCGAGCACCGCGCTGCCGCCCAGTGAGCTTCCCTCCACCGTCGTCACCGTGCCGACCGCAGCCATGTTGATGGCGCCCATGATCAGCGACACGCCCACTGCGCTGCCCGGACGCAGCTCGTAGGCCTCGTCGAGGGCCGCGGGCGCAGCGCCCGACTGCACGGGGAAGGGTCGTACCTCGACGCCCCCGAACAGCGGCTCCAGCAGGGAGGCCGCCCTCGCGCTGGCGCCGGTGAGCAGTATGGGGGTGACCACCGGGTGCGCCGTGCCGTAACCCGGCACGTGCACGCCCGTGAAGGTCGCCGCCCCGATGGCTTCGCGCATGTTCTCTATAGGCGTCACCAGGGCAACGGTGTGGTCGGAGTGCGAGAACACGTAGCCCACGGCGCCCAGCAGCGCCGGGCCGAACTCGGTGTCGATATAGACGGGACTGCCGCTCATGCCGGCCGCAACGCCGCCTGAGGCCTCTATAAGCGGGCCGCTGGTACGTACCAGCACGAGGGGGAAGCCGTTACCGGCCTCGTACTGCACGCCCAGCACCTCGACCTCGAAGCGCTGCAGCTCGTTGCCGGCGGCGGCCGTGACGCCGTAACCCCGGTCGCCGATGTTGACGTCTGCCACTGCAAGCTCGAGCGCGTGCTCGGCCGGGATGGCCCCTTGCGCGGCTGCCCAGGCGAGGAGCAGCGCCAGCAGTAGTGATTGGACGACCCGTAAGGTCGTCACGCTCAGCGCCTCAGGAAGTTGTCGGAGATGAGAGCGTCTTGCAGCACATGGATCATGTCTAGCGCCTGCCCGGTGCCCAGTGCCACTGCCTCGGAGGCGGCCTCGGCCACCATCACAGGGATGCCGGTCGTCTGCCTCAGCAGCTCGTCGAAGTTGCGGAGCAGCGAACCCGAGCCCGTCATGATGATGCCGCGGTCGATGACGTCGGAGACGAGCTCGGGGGGCGCCTGCTCCAGCACCCGGCGCACGCCGTCGGCGATCTTCTGGAGGGGCTCCTTGAGCGCGTCCACCACGTCTTGAGTAGACACGGTGATGCTCTTGGGCAGGCCGTTTATGAGGTCGCGGCCGCGCACCTCCATGGTGAGGTTGTCCTCTGGGCCACGCAGCATGGCCGCGCCCACCTTGACCTTGATGTCCTCGGCCGTGCGGTCGCCGATGAGCAGGTTCTCCTTGTGGCGGATGTGGCGGATGATCGACTCGTCGAACTCGTTGCCGGCGATGCGCATGCTCTCTGACACGACGATGCCGCCCAGCGAGATGATGGCCACGTCGGTGGTGCCGCCGCCGACGTCTACGATCATGGAGCCCGTGGGCTCGGCGATGTTGACGCCCGAGCCGATGGCTGCGGCCAGCGGCTCCTCGATGAGGAACGCCTTGCGGGCGCCGACCTCGCGCGTGGCCTGCAGCACGGCGCGGCGCTCGACCTCGGTGACCCCCGAGGGCACGCACACCATGATCTGCGGCTTGAACAGGCGCGAGGGGCCCGTGAGCACCTTCTTGACGAACGCCTGCAGCATCTTCTCGGTCAGGTCGTAGTCGGCGATGACGCCGTCGCGCATGGGCCGAACGGCCACGATGTTGCCTGGCGTGCGGCCGAGCATGCGGTAGGCCTCTTCGCCCACGGCCTTCACTTCACCCGTGTCACGCACCATGGCGATGACCGAGGGTTCGCGCAGCAGTATGCCCTTGCCTTTCACGTAGATGAGGACAGTGGCCGTGCCGAGGTCGACCCCCATCTCTTGTCCAAGTCTGAAGAACATGCTCAACTCCCGCCCGTTGGGGCTCAACGCTCCCTGAGCGTCCGGTGGGCCGCGCCGCCGGCCTCTCCTAGCCGGGCTAGGAAGGGTCTGGCGTCGAAGAGGAGCCGAGGGCCCCAGGTCTCTTCGGCGGACCGCGAGGACTTAGGCCGTGGAACTCTCGCGGTGAGGCAGTATAACCGGACGCAGCGGCGTTACCTGAGAGTCCTTGAGGTCGTGCCGGCGCCCTGCCTGCAGGCGCAGGGAGGCGCCTGTACACGCCCACGGCAGAGGAGATGCTGCCGTAGCCTGCCTGCCGGCGCAGGGAGGCGCAACGGCTGCTAGAGGTAGTACGCCGTGGTGGGCCCGCCGAGCAGGGCCCTGCGAGCCAGGACGGACGCGTCCGGCGGCCCCTCGAAGACGGGCAGGCCGGCGAACAGCCGCGGCACGTCGGTGCGCGGCAGCTTGAGCGGCTGGCCGACCGGCTCGACGAAGGGGGCGGCAGTACCTGTAACTGTGGCCGTGCGAACCCCCGCCAGCGCGTACACGTTCTCGCGCCTGGCGTCCAGCAGCGCCACCCCCTGCTGGCCGGGCGTGAGGCCTGCCAGCAGCGCCAGCAGGCTGCTCGAACCACCGACGGGCACGCCCCAGGCGCGGCCCAGGGCCAGGGCTGTGGCCAAGCCGATGCGCACGCCCGTGTAAGAGCCCGGCCCCACGCCGACGCCCACACCGACGATGTCTTGGCGTTCTGCGCCCGCCCGCTTTAGCAGGGCGCCCAGCTCACCCATGATGCGGGCGGCGTGTTCGCGCCCTAGCTCCTCGCAGAAGCGGGCCACCTCGGCGCCGTCTGCGGTGCGCACCAGCGAGAGCGCCAGGTAGGCCGTGGCGCTGTCGATGCCGAGTAGCAGGCCGGGCTCGCGCCCTTGCGTGTCGTGGTGAGAGGAAAGCACTTAACAGAAGCTAACAGGTATGGCGGCCACAGGCGGCGGGTCTGGCGTTCGGCGCGAACAGGTCACTCACCGGGGTCTAGGATCCGCGCCCGGCGTAGCACGTCGCCCTCGGCCGACGCCGTGAGCGAGAACTCCACCACCAACGCGGCCGGGTACAGCCGCCTAAGGGGTAGCCCCCACTCTACGACCACGAGACGCGCCCGCTCGAGGTAGTCGTCGAGACCCAGGCCCGGCAGGGCGGCGGGCTCGGGCAGGCGATAGGCGTCGATGTGCACCAACGGGCCTTCGGGGGTGGGGTACTCATGCACCAGCGTGTAGGTGGGGCTGGTTATGGCCGCGTCGCTGCCGAGTTCCTGACCGAGCAGGCGTGTGAAGGTGGTCTTGCCCGCGCCCAGCGGACCCACCAGTAGCACAAGGGTGCCGGCCGGAGCGCGCCCGACGACCTGGCGCGCCAACCGCGCGCTCTCCGCCATGGTGGAGAGGCGAACCCAGCCCTGTTCGGTCATGCTCGGTCAGCGAAATCCTGGAGGCGCCGCCTGAGGCGGTTCGCGAGGATGGCAAGCTCGCTGGAGTCAGCCAGTTCCAGGACGATGCAGTCGCCGTTGCCGAACCACCCGGCCATGACGGCGCCGCTCTCCAGCTCGACCGTGACCATCGTCGGGCCGGCGCGCTGGGCGCCGGTGAGGGCGGTGGCCGCAGCGCGCAGCGCCGGCAGGCCTCCGTCCACCCTGGCCAGCCTGCCCGCCACCAGCTCACCGTCGCCATCGAGTATGGCCACGGCCATCACACCCTTCTCCTTGGAGAACGCCTCGATATGAGCCTGCGGGGAGCCCGTGTGCGAGGAGGCCTCGGTGGCCGTGGCGCTGCCGCTGACGCCGTCATCTGCGCCGGTGCGGAACAGGCCGAGAACGCCGTCGAGCAGTCCGCCGCTGACTAGCTCGTCAGCCACCAGCCTGGTGGCCTCGTACTCGCCCTGCAGCTTCTCCAGCAGGCTCTCCGCGCTCGACAGCGAGGCCTCGAGCTGTAGCTGCAGGCCGGGGGAGAGGCGCGGCAGGGCTTCACGCTGCGAGTCCAGGTGCATGAGGATGCGCCGGGCCGTACCGACGTCCTCGTTGTTGAGAGCCGCCACCTTGTCAAGTTCCACCAGGGCGGCGTCGATACGTCGCGGCATGCTGCCGAGCCGTTGGTCGGTCTCGGCCTTGAGCGCGTCCAGCAGCTCGGCGGCGCGGGGGAGGTGCGTGGCTAGGCCGCCGCGCTCCAGCTGCTCGTGCGCCTCGGCGAGGAGCGTCCTGAGTTGCACGGCGCGCGGCGTCTCCTCGCCTGCGAACTGGGCGGCGGCGAGCGACAGCCGGTGCAGTTCGTCCACCTGGTCCAGGCGCTGCGCTTCCTGCTCCTGCCGCATGGCCGCCTGCAACTGCTTGATGTCCGGGTACTCGTCGCGCTCCAGGCCCAGAACGGCGCGCTGGATGCGTTCGATGAGCTGGCTGTCGCCTAGCTCGGCGGCGCCCTCCGCCATGTTCATAAGGCGGTTGCGCAGGCTGGCGGTGAGCTGCGTGCGGATGCCTTCAACCACGTCGGCCAGTGCGTCGATATCGGAGTCGTCGGCGTCACCGCTGACGACGGGACCCTCGTCGATGAGCAGCGCAGCCACCGCGTCCGTGTTCTCCTGCGCCTGCAGCAGCCGCTCGATCTCGAGCCGCACGGCCTCCGTGCGGTCTTGCAGGGTGTCGGTGACGGGCAGGTTCTCGATGCGGGCGCGCAGCGCGCTCAGGCGGGCACGGCGCCGGTCGGAGCGTTCCGTGGCGCGGTCCGCCAGGCTGCGGGCCAGTCGCTCCTCGGCCTGCCGGACCGCGGCCACCACCTCGGGTACTACCGTCTTCTGCGAGTGGGCGTGCTGTAGCTGCTGGAACTCGGTGCGCAGGCGCTCCACGTCACTGCGGATGGCCTCGTCGTCGGTGCCGCTCTGCAGCAGCGTGGTCTCGAGGCGCCCGATAAGCTGGTCCTGCTCGGCGAGCTGCTGCGCGTGGACCCGCTCGCTCTGGCGCAGCTCCTCGTCCTGCTCGCGTGCCACCTGGGCCAACCGCCGGCCGTGTTCTACGTCGGCCACGCTCGGCAGCGCGGTGGAGAGGATGCCGAGCGTCACCCGCACGGCCTGAACCAGCTCGGTGGTGTCCACCTCCTCGTGCAGCTTGGGCACCCAGGCCAGTATCTCTTCCAGCTCTTCCTTCAGGTCCTCGCGCAGCGCGTGCTTGGTACCTTCCATGTCGCCGCCGAGGGTGGCCAGCACCTGGGCCACGGAGCGGCCCTCGTCCAGCTCGGCGCGCAGCTCGGCGAAGCGCTGGCTCAGTGCGGGCACGTACGCCAGCACCTCGGCGAAGTCGGTCTCCAACTGCCGTAGCTGGCGCTGCTCGGCGTTGAGGTCCAGCTTGCGAACGCGCTCGGTGGCGGCCTCGTCCAGCCTTGGTGGCTCGCCGGCCAGCAGGTCTGCCTCCTCCGAGTCCACGTCCAGCGGTTCGGTGAGCGGAGGCTCTACCTGGGCGCGCGCTGCAGGCTGAGCAGGCGCCTGCTGGGCCGGTCGCGTCGGCGGGGTCAGCGAAGAGGTGGAGGCGCTGCCTTGAGCGCCGGCGGCGGGTGCGATGCCCGAGAGCGTTATCTTGGCGGCCGGGTCGACGCCGGCCCTGCTGGTGGCGCCAGGCGCCTTGGGCTCCTGTTGTGGGGCCTGCTGAGCGCCGGCTGCGGGAGCCTTGTCCTTCTCGGCCTTGTCGGCCTCGAGCGCTACGCGCAGGTCGCGCACCAGCCTCTGAGCCCTGTCGGCCTCACCGGAGGCCAGGCTGCGGTTCTCCTGGGCGGTTCTCACCTGGTTGACCAGCGTCTCCAGACGGCGCACCTTGGGGCCGCCCAACGGGCGTATCTCGTCCAGGGCTTCCTGCAACTCGCCCAGGTCGCGCGCCTGCAACACCAGCTGGTCTTCGCGCTTCTGTATGACGATCTGGAGCTGTTCTACCGCCCCGCGCAGCAGTGCGGGCGACTCGCGGTTGGCGGAGTGGTCGGCCTCGAGCAGCTGTATCTGCGCTCGCAGCTTCTGCACCTCCGGCCACTCGAAGTACAGGTTGAACGGCTTCAGCGCTTCCTGTAGCCGCTCCAGCTCCTGCCCCTGCCGAACGAGGCCGCCTTCGGCAGCCCCGCTGCCAAGCCCGTCGCCTGCCGAGACCTGCCTGAGTCTGTCGATGATCTCGGCCACGGCCTCCTTGGCCCGGGTCACCGGCATCG
>JBIQNJ010000083.1:0-10209 GCA_044462445.1 Truepera radiovictrix
TCGTACCTGAAACCAGAGCTGTAGGCGCCGCTGTAGCGCACCTGCACCTCGGTCACGCTCTCGGCATCCGGAGCCGGCGAGTGCACGTTGCTGGTGACGACACGGCTGGCCCCGGGCAGAAGGCGACTGACGGCGGAGCGCAGGTCCGTGCCCACGCTGTAGAGGTTGTAGGGGGCGTTGCGCTCTCCGGCGCGAGCGAAGAGTTCGCCGCGGTTATAGGCGTTGAGGGTTGGCACCTCCGCGCCACCGATGGCGATCATGGCGCCGGGCGAGCCGCCGTCATGCACCAGCACGGCGTTGCTGCGCTGCGCCAACTGCACGAAGTAGTCGCGGGCGCTACGGACCGGGCCGACGCGCACAGGGTCGTTACGGTCGTAGATGGGCATGAGCCTAGTCAGCCCGCCCTCCACGGGCATCTCGACGATCATGCTCGCCTCGCTCAGGCCGTGCTGCGGGTAACCGCCGACGTTGTCCAACAGGACCGCCACCGGCTGGTCGCGCCTGGTGGCCAGCGGCGGCCGGCGCGGCTGCGCCGGTGCACCCGTTCCCTCACCCACGCCATCCGGAGATGCGGCGCGGCCGCGGCCCTCGGCCGTAGCCAAGGGGTCTAGAGGGCCGGTCTGCCCCGCTACGGCGGCGTTGCCGCCCGGTTGCCTGGGGGAGAGAACCGATGCGTCGACATCGGTCGTGCCGGCAACACGTGCGTCGTCGCCGGGGGCGCCACCCTGCACGGCGGGCGCCACGACCTGGGCCCTTAAGGTAGGCACAGGGATATCACGCACTTGGGCCACCTGCGCCTGCGGGGCTACGGCCACCTCGCGTCTCGTTCCTACCACGGCCGACGCTGTCGGTGGAGCGAGCGGAGTGGCGCCAGATACCTGCGCCTGGATACCGGTGGTGTTCAGCTGAGTGGCGCCTGACACCTGAGCCTGAACGCCCGGCGCGGCCAAGGCACGCGACTCTGACACTGACGCAGTCACCTGGGGCGCGCTCAGGCCGGTGGCCTGAGAGATCGTCGCGCTTAACGCAGGTGTATCGAGGGCGCGGCTCTCAGCCACAGAGGCGCTCACCTGAGGCGAGGTTATCTCGCGCACCTCTGCCACGTTGGCGCTAGGTTGCATGGCGATGGCGCGTGCTTCGGTGACCTCGGCCCGGGCCTGCGGGGCTGGCAGGGAGATGGGGTCAGACAGCTGCCTCGGCTCGAGCATCACCGCGTCTATCTCAGGCAGCGTGGTGGCCGGGACCTCGGCCAACGGCAGCTCGGCGGACAGCGGCGCAGCCTCTGCCACTTGTGGCTGCGGTAACGGCGGAGCAGGAACATCTGCAGCCTCAGCAGGCTCCGCAGGCGCCTCAGCAGCCTGTGCGGGCGGAGCAGCAGGGGCAGGGGGCTGCGCCGTAACTGCCTCCGGTTCGGGCGCCGTTATGTCGGGCTGCGCTGCGGCGAGGTCGCGGGGATCGCCGATATCCTGACTGGCCACCTGAGGTTCTGGCGCGGGGAGGGCAGGCGAGTCAACCGTGGGCGCCAACGTCGTCTCCTCCGCGAACGCCGGCACACCCACGTCGATGACTATGAACGGAGGTATGGGTTCCGGCCTGGGGATCATACTGATGAACAGCATCGCCAGCAGGATCAGTAGGTGCAGCGTCACAGAGATAGCCATGGCCCGACGCTTATCGGGGTCTTGCCAGAAGCGGGGAGCACCACGACCCGACAGCGCCACGCTGGAAGGCCGATAACCTCCCGCAGAGGTGGTGTCAGGTTTCGTGGCGTCGTGCTGCAAGGTGGTCCGTTCCTCTCAAACTGCTAGGACGCAGGTCGGTCGCCCTGCCTTCCTCACCCGCCGGTAGCGATGACTATGCGCTGCGCGCCGCCCTGAGTGAGTAGGTCCATGATGCGCACAGCCGTGCCGTGAGGCACCTCGCGGTCGGCCCTCAACACCACCGTACTCTGCCCGGTAGCGTCGAACTCTTGCCGGAGCAACAGGGCAAGCTGAGCTTCCTGCACCTGCGCCCCTCCGAAGAAGATCGCACCTTCCTTGTTGACGGTCACGGTCGGAAGCGTCGAAGGCTCCGTGACGGTCGTCTGGGAGTCGGGCAGTTCCACGGGTAGACCAGACTCGAGCGTGATGAAGGTGGTAGACACCATGAAGAAGATGATCAGCAGGAACACGACGTCGACCATAGGCGTCAGGTCCAACCCCGGCGCTGTAGCCACGCGTCGCCTAACTCGCCTAGTGCTCATGACCTAAACCTGGGGTAGCGGCCTTGTGCCAGACCGAACCGCGCCGTGCTCGGAGTGTGCGTCAGCCTCATCGGAGTGCGCGCTTCTGGTGGCGCCGTCTTCGCGGCGGCTGGCGACTGCCAGCACAACGTTGCCCATCAGCTCCTCGCGTCTTCTGTCGATCTCGCCGAGTATCCGCTCCACGCGGCTGGCCAGGTAGCCATGCCCGACCAGCACGGGGATGGCCACTATGAGGCCGGCGGCAGTGGTCACGAGAGCCTGCCCGATACCGGTTGCCAGCAGACCGGGGTCGCCGCTGCCATAACGCGCGATCTCGGAGAACGAGATGATCATGCCGGTCACGGTACCGAGCAGCCCGAGCATAGGTGCGATCTGGGCGATTATGGCCAACGGCCTTAGGCCCCGCGTCAGGCTCTGCTCTTCCAGCAGCGTGGCCTCCTCGAAAGCCGCCTCGACGGCGGGGCGGCCGTAGGGCAGGCGCTCCAAGGCGGCGCCCAGGACGCGCGCCACCGGACCGCCATGACGGTCCACCGCGTCCAGTGCCGTCTCCAGGTCGCGTTCACGCACGGCGGCGTTGACACGCGCCATCAGGGTGCCCGTTTCGACGTTCTCCTTGCGCAGCTTCAACATCCGCTCTATGAATATGTAGACCGCGAAGACCGAGATGAGGATGATGGCGGCTAGTACCGGCCCGCCGCTCACCATGAGTTCGGTAAAAGTCATTCCACGCTCCCTATGCGCACCTGCCGGAGCGGAGCCGCGCTTCGGCTTCACTCCGTGCGGTAACGCCTTTGCGCTACCGGCATGGTGCACGTGGCGCTTGGCACACGTGGTGCATGGTGCGCGTAGTGCACCCGATCACTCTATGCAGCCGCAGGATGAACGCAATGAGAGGGCGAGCGGCCTTAAGCACAGCGCGATCGTTCGGTCTGCCGCCCCAGGTTACCAAATGGTAGGACCACTAGCCGGTGTTGCGCATGCCCGCCGAAACGCCGGTCAAGGAGAGCATGACCGCGTACTCCAGCTCGGGGCCGTCGGGAGATTCCGGCGGCAGAGCGCGCAGGCGGCGCAGCAGCTCCACCTGCAGGCGACTTATCGGGTCCACGTACGGGTTGCGCAGGTCTATGGTGCGCCGCAGCACGGGGTCGCCGGCCAGCAGCGGCGCGCCGGTAACACCCTCCACCAGCCGCACTGCCGCCGCATGGCGCGCGGTGATCTGCGTGCCCAGGCGCCGCAAGGGTGGATCGACGAGGTCAAGGTACTCGACAAACACGGCCATATCGGCCTTCGCCAGGCTCATCTGGGCCAGGTCTATCATCGTCCGGAAGAACGGCCAGTTCAGGTACATCTCTGCCGCCAGTTCCGGTCCGGTAGCCTCCAGCGCGGCGCCGAGGCCGTACCACCCCGGCACGTTGGCGCGGTTCTGCGTCCATGCGAACACCCACGGGATGGCGCGCAGGCCGGCCACCGACCTGCCACCCGCCCGGCGGGTCGGTCTGGAGCCGAGGTTCAGCCGGCCCAGCTCGTCGATTGGTGTCACCTGTTCGAAGAACGGTATGAACTCCGGGTCGTTGATCAGCTCGTGGTACCTGGCCCGCGCGGCCTCAGCCGCTTCGTCCATGGCCGTGCGGTACGTGCTCGGCACCTCCTCCAGCGGTCTCTCATCACGCGCAGAGGCGAGGATGAACGCGTGCATAACCTGCTCGAGATGCCGGTAGGCCAGCTCCGGGTCGCGGTAGCGGTCGGCCAGCGCCTCCCCCTGCTCGGTCATGCGCATGGAGCCGGCGAGGCTGCCGGGCGGCTGCGCCAGGATGGCCTGACCAGCGGGCCCGCCGCCGCGCCCGATGCTCGTTCCGCGACCGTGGAAGATACGCAGGCGTACGCCGCTCTCACGGCACAGCGCGGCCAGCTGCTCCTGCGCCCTGTACAGCGCCCACGTGGCGGTGACCAGGCCGACGTCCTTGTTCGAGTCGGAGTAGCCGATCATCACCTCCTGGGCCCCCCGCCGCTCCACATGCCGGCGGTACACGGGTGAGGCGAACAGCCGCCGCATGATGGCGGGCGCGGCGTCCAGGTCTGCCAGGGTCTCGAAGAGGGGCGTCACGTCTATGTCGGGCAGGCCCGCCTCTGTGGCTAATAGGAGCGCCTCCAGCACGTCAGACACTCCCTCCGTCATGCTCACGATGCTGCTGCCGTAGGCGCCCTCGCCGTACACCTGCCTGGCCCTCCGCAGTTCGTGCAGGAAGGCCAGCGCCCGTTCGGCCTCGTCGCCGGGCTGGGCGTCGGCGCGCAGCAGCGGCCGCATGCTCTCCAGCTCGCCCTCCAGCAGGGCCACTCGCTCGGGCTCCGCCAGGGAGACGTAGTCAGGGTGGACACCTGCCGCCCTGAGCAGCTGGTCGACGGCCTGCTCGTGCTTCTGCGAGTGCTCCCTGAGGTCGAGCGGCGCGAGCGCGAAGCCGAAGGCCGCCGCCCGTGCCACGGCCGGCGTCACGAACGTCCGGGCAGCCCGCTGGGCGTGGCCCAGCTCCAGCGCGGTCTCCAGCAGCCTGAGGTCGTCGACGTAGGCCTGCGCACCGCCGGGGTAGGAGCCCGCCTGCGCCGCTTCTGCCAGTAGCGACCGGTGCACCAGCTCCAACCACTGCCGGTACGGCTCGCCCTCGAAGCGCTGGCCCGCGCCCATGACGGCGACGCGCCGGGCCAGCGCCTCGCGCAGCGCGTGCATCAGGGGCGCGCGCTTCTCCCATAGCGACAGACGCTGCACCATGAGGTCTATGTCAGCCAGGTACGCATCCATCGCCACCGCCGCCTGCAGCTCGTAGGCCTGGCGCGTCACGGCCGGCGTGACGAACGGGTTGCCGTCGCGGTCACCGCCTATCCACGAGCAGAACTTGACCACCGGCCGCTGCGGACCCCGCGCCTCCCTGGGGTACGGCTGGCTAGCCTCGCTACCCTCACGTTCGAGCGGCAGGTACGTAGCCAGCGCCGACTCCAGGTCTTCCATCAGCTGCGGCACGACGTTCAGAAGCGTGCGCCTGAAGTAGTAAAGCGCGCTCTTCACCTCGTCTACCACCGAGGGCCGCTGCTCCACCACCTCACGCGTGAGCCATAGCGTGGTGATCTCGGCGTAGATGACGTCCCTCAGGCGCCGCGCCTCCCGGGGTGGCACCTCTTGCTGATGGAGTCGCTTGAGAGCATCGCCTACACGCTCCAGCTTGAGCCTCACCGTGTAGCGCTTGACCTCGGTCGGGTGGGCGGTCAACGTCAGCCGCAGGTCCAGCCTCGCCAGTAGCGCCCGGGCCTGGTGGGGCGTGGCGCCCTGCTGCTTCAGGGCCAGCGCGGCGGCCGCCAGGCTCTCGCTCCGTGGCTCGTCCACGGTGGCCGCCAGGGAGCGGTTGCGGTTGACCCTCACACGGTGGATCTCCTCCGTGAGGTTCACGAGCTGGAAGTAGACGGTGAACGCGCGGACCAGCTTCTCGGCATCGGCCGTGCTGACCTCGGCCAAGATAGTGTCGAGCTGGGCGTGCGCCGCCTCGTCTCCGTGGTCCTCGCGCAGGCGCTTCGTCAGGCCCCTGACGCGCTCGACCAGGTCGTACAGTCGTTCGCCCTCCTGCTCTCTGATGACGTCGCCCAGGGCCGTTGCCAGGAAGTCGACGTCTGCGCTCAGCTGCGCGAACTCGTCCATGACGGCCACACCCGCCTCACGTGGCGCGGCCCGCCTCCCACCTCAGTCGGCGGATGGCGGTGGCGCGCGTGCCTGCTATGTCGACCTCTACGGCGTTCAAGGTGGCCGGGCCCTCGGCCGGCCGGTAGCGGTGCGGCAGCTTGTGAACGAAGCGGGCATGAACCTCTTCGTAACCCATGCCGATGGAGGAGTTCTGCACCCCGGTCATGCCTACGTCGGTGATGTAAGCGGTGCCCTTATGGATGCACTCGTCGGCAGTGGTGACGTGCGTGTGGGTGCCGAGAACGGCCGCCACGCGCCCGAACAGGTGGAAGCCCATCACCTTCTTCTCGCTGGTGGCCTCGGCATGGAACTCCACTATCACCGGCACGTCGGCGGGCAGCGACTCCAGCGCGTCGTCGGCCGCCCGGAACGGGCAGTCGAGCGCGTCCATGAACACCCGCCCCATGAGCTGCATCACCGCGATACGCTCCCCGCCCTTGGTGCCGTAAACGTGGCTGCCCAGGCCGGGTGTGCCGGGGGGGTAGTTGGCGGCCCGCAGCAGCCTTGGCGTGTTCTCCACCAGCTCTACGGTGCCGTTCTGGTCGAAGCCGTGGTTGCCGAGGGTGACGACATCCGCACCGGCCGCCCGCAGCTGGTCGAAGTGCTTGCGGGTTATGCCGAAGCCGCCGGCCGAGTTCTCGCCGTTAACGATCACGAAGTCGTACTCGGACCCATGCTGTTTAAGGAACTGCTGGGCCGCGTGCATGCCGGGCGTGGCGAACACGTCGCCTATGAATAGAACGCGCACACCGAAGGGTAACAGGTAGCGCCTTCCGGAACGGCGAACCGGCACGCTACAGGTCGGGCGTGCTACCCTCGCTGCCGAATATGGACTTCGACGCGGTGGACCGCAGCATCCTTCAGATACTCCTGGTCGACGGCCGCGCCAGCCATGCCAGCATCGCCAAGCGGGTCGGTCTCTCTGCCCCGGCGGTGGGTGAGCGCGTGCGCAAACTGGAGCAGCTTGGCGTCATCCGTGGTTACCACGCCGATGTAGACCCGAACGCTCTCGGCCTCGGCGTGGCGGCCTTCGTCGCCATCACGCCCCAACCGAGGAAACCCGCACAGAAGCTCGTGGACCGGCTGCTCGAGTACCCCGAGATAGAGGAACTCCACGCCGTCGCCGGCACCTACTCGTTCATAGCCAAGGTGCGCGTCACCTCGACGGCCGCCCTTGACCTCTTCCTGGACCGCCTGTTCACCACCGAGGGCGTGGAACGCACGGAGACGACGATGGTCCTGCGCACGAACGTCGAGCGCCCCCTACATCTCCCCTTCGAGTAGCGCTTCCAGGAACCACTCCGGCAGGCGCGCACGCTGCCGCCTGATGAAGGTCGGGAAGTCGGCGTCGAGCAGATAGGTGACCGCGTAGTCGGTCTCGCTACGTACGGACCTACCGTAGGCCTGGACCACGGCCAGCGCGGTACGCCAGTCGTACCAGGCCCTGTCGCGTTCCATCCGCGCCGCCACCTGCTTATCGCCCAGGTTGGGGTACGGCACCTTGCATAGCACCTGCCAGCGCGCCCTGTCTTCGGCCAGGTCTATACCCTCGGTCATGCTCGGTGTGAGCAGTATCGTCGGTTCGCCCGACGCCAGGTGCCGGGTCAGCGCCAGGTCGCGCCCCTCGGAGCCGCTATGCGTGAGCACACGCCACTTCACCTCGTCGGGCAGGTTGGCGTGGATGTAGCCGGCGATCTTGTAGGAGTGGGCGTGTATGACGCCCTTGTCGTTCTCGTGCAGCATGGCCAGGTCTGCGATGGCCTGCACCAGTTTCGGCAGGTCGCGATCTATCTGGTGTCTGGTGAGCCGCGCCGTGGGCCGCACCTCGATCGGCCTGTTCGCGGGCGGGAAGGTGGAGGGCACGGTGATGACCTCTGCCTCTTCCGGGTCGATACCGAGACTGCGCAGGAACGTGTGAGAGTCCAGGATGGTGGCTGACAGCATGAGCACGCGCTGCCCGTAACCGAACAGGAACAGCTGCGCCAGCGGGCCCACCTCGATGGGCTTGAATATCAGCTGCTCACCGCTCTGGCCCCTGAAGCGCTCGACCACCCAGTCCACGTCGCCACCGAAGTGGGTCTCCAGCAGGATGCTTATGCGCTCGGCGGTGGTGTCCAGCCACTGCTTCACGCGCAGCAGCTCTATGCTCGCCTGGTTCTGCAGCGAGCCTTTGGCCAGCTCCAGGTCTATCTCCCGGGCCCGGTGACGCAGGTCTGGCAGTACCGTCTCGGCGAACTCGAACATGTACTCCGGACCCAGGTTCGGCGGCAGGGGCGTGTCTACCCCGGCACGCAGCAGTTGCGTGTCGGACAACGCCACCTGCACGAACCCCATCAGGGCGCCCTCGACGTTGTGGGCCTCGTCGAGCACGAGCAGGTCGCGCTCGCCGAAGCCGCCGGCGTAGTTGAGTTCAGCGAGGAAGTAGGCGTAGTTGAGCGTGGTGACGTCTGCCGCCATGGCCACGTCCTTGGCCGTGAAGTACGGGCACTCGTCGCACGCCGGGAAACGCTTGCCGGCTATGCAGGGCGCCGCAGCGGCGTGCGTGGGCGCCACCAGGCACTCATAGTTGGCACGGCCCTTCAGCAGCGCCAGGTCGGGGAAGTCTGTAACGTACTGGTCCTGCAATATCTTCTGGTTGGTGACCACGTAGGCGCCGTTCGCCTCGCGCGCCAGCGTGACCGCTATGGCGCTCTTGCCGGCGCCCGTGGGCGCCTCTACCACCACGAAGCGCTTGCCGGCCTCGAACGCCTCGCGCGCTCGGCGGAGCGCCTCGCCCTGCCCGGTCCTGAAGCTGGCGAACGGGAACGAGGGGGGCGGTGTCGTGGCTCCGGGGTCTGGACGTGGCACGGCTCAACCTATCACTTAAGCCGCGCAGCGCCGGTGCCCGCCATATGCATGGACCTAGCCAGGCAGGCGCGCCAGCCAACAGGCAGAGGGCGCTGGCTATCACTGAGCTTGAAGGGCGAATCACTAACTGACGCAGCAGATGGTCTATCGTGCGACCATGCTCAGACTCTGGTCGGTACTCGTGTACGTAATCGGCGCCGTCATCATGCTCGCATGCAGCGCTACGGCGCAAAGGCTCGAGCCCGTAGCCAGCGGCCTCAGAGGTCCCGTAGCCATAACCAACGCCGGTGACGAGCGACTTTTCGTGGCTGAGCAACGCGGCAGGGTGATCGTGGTCGCGGGCGGCGCCATGATAGCCGAGCCCTTCCTTGACATCACCGACAGGGTGGGATCGGGCGGCGAACGAGGGCTGCTCGGCCTGGCCTTCCCAGCCGACTACGCCGCGACCGGACGCTTCTACGTTCACTACACGGACCTGAACGGCAACACGGTGGTATCACGCTTCGCCTCCGACGGCGAGCGCGCCGATCCGGCCAGCGAGCAGATACTGCTCACCCAGGAACAGCCTTACAGCAACCACAACGGCGGCCAGATCGCCTTCGGACCCGATGGCTACCTCTACATCGGCCTGGGCGACGGCGGCAGCGGCGGCGACCCGCAAGGTCGCGGCCAGGACCTGACCACCCTCCTGGGCAAGCTACTGCGCATAGACGTGTCTGGCGACTCGTACACGGTGCCGGCATCGAACCCGTTCGTAGGCCAGGCAGACGTGAGACCCGAGATATGGGCGTACGGCCTGCGTAACCCATGGCGGTTCAGCTTCGACTCGGCTACGGGAGACCTGTACATAGCTGACGTGGGTCAGAACGCCTTCGAAGAGGTGAACCTACAGAGGGCAGACTCCGTCGGGGGTGAGAACTACGGCTGGAAGGTCATGGAAGGCGCTAGTTGCTTCGAGCCGAGCCGGGGCTGCGACCAGAGCGGCCTTACGCTACCCGTCATCGTGTATCCGCACGGCGGGCAGTGGGGTTCGTCCATCTCTGGTGGTTACGTTTACCGCGGCGCGCATGCACCGGGCCTCTCGGGCGCCTATGTGTTCGCCGATTACGTGTCTGGCCGCATCTGGACGGCGCGTGAGGAGGACGGCTGGCAACCCGTGCCGCTACTACAGAGCGGTTTCCGGATCTCGACGTTCGGGGTGGGTTCGGAAGGCGAACTTTATGTCGCAGACCACGGGAGCGGGGTCATCTATCTGTTATCAGACTGATCTCTGAGCGCCTAGTGGCGCCCGCTGCCGAAAGAGGTGAACCGGCCCTCGGGCCGGTTCACCTGGTGTTCATGGTGGTGCCGAGGAGGGGACTTGAACCCCTACAGCCTTGCGGCCACCAGCCCCTCA
>JBIQNJ010000084.1:0-9863 GCA_044462445.1 Truepera radiovictrix
TGAGATACGAAACCCCCTACCCCACGTTCCGCTCGCCCGTCATGGCCTCCAACCTAGTAGCCACCTCACAGCCGCTCGCCGCTCAGGCTGGTCTACGCATGCTGCTGGCTGGCGGCAACGCCGTGGACGCCGCCCTCGCCGCAGCCATAGCGCTCACGGTGGTAGAACCCACCAGCAACGGTATCGGCAGCGACGCGTTCGCCATCCTGTGGGATGGCAAGCAGCTTCACGGCCTCAACGCTTCGGGCCGCTCACCGAAAGGTCTGAGCGCCAGCAGGTTCGCGGGTATGGACGCCGTCCCGCTTCGCGGTTGGGACGCTGTGACCGTGCCAGGCTGCGTATCGGCCTGGGTCGAGCTGAACGCGCGCTTCGGCAAGCTGCCGTTCGAGAAGCTGTTCGAACCGGCCATAACCTACGCGCGCCACGGCTTCATGGTCGGCGCCGTGACAGCCAGAGCTTGGCAGCGCGCCGACCAGGCCTTCCAAGGTTTCGACGAGTTCAGGCGCGTCTTCTTACCCAACGGCCGCGCACCGGCACCAGGCGAGCTGTTCCGCAACCCTGACCAGGCCGCCACGCTCGAAGAGATAGCCTCCACCCGGGGTGAGTCCTACTACCGGGGGGCTCTGGCCGAGAAGATGGTGGCGGAGGCCAGGCGCTGCGGCAACCCGCTAGTAGAATCCGACCTGGCCGACCACAGGCCGGACTGGGTCGGCACCATAGCTACCGACTACCGACAGCATGAACTGCACGAGATCCCACCGAACGGTCAGGGCCTGGCTGCGCTCATGGCCCTCGGCATACTCCGGCAGTTCGAGCTGTCCTCCCTCGAGCCCGAGTCTGCCGACTCACTGCACCTGCAGATAGAGGCCATGAAGCTCGCGTTCGCAGACTGCCACCGCTACGTCTCCGACCCGGCCACCATGGAGTTCCCCGTCGAGCATCTGCTGGACCCCGACTACCTAGCGGGCCGAGCCAAGCTCATCGACATGAAGAGTGCCGGCACCCCGGGGCACGGAGTACCGAAGCCGGGGGGCACGGTCTACCTGACGGCGGCTGACAGTTCCGGCATGATGGTCTCGTTCATCCAATCCAATTATCACGGCTTTGGTTCGGGGATCGTCATCCCTGGCACGGGCATCTCGTTGCAGAACCGGGGTGCGGGCTTCACGCTCACCCCCGGCCACCCTAACGTGGTAGCCGGCGGCAAGCGGCCGTTCCACACGATAATCCCGGCGTTCCTGACGCGCGGTGGCCAGCCGCTCATGAGCTTCGGCGTCATGGGAGGCCCCATGCAACCGCAGGGCCATACCCAGATGGTGGTGCGTGTAGTGGACTACGAGCAGAACCCGCAGACGGCCGCGGATGCACCGCGCTGGCAGGTGATGGAAGGCACCCACGTGGCGCTCGAACGCGGCATCTCGGACGAAGCCCTGAACGAACTGCACGCACGCGGACACAAGATCACCCAGTCGACGATCGGTGAGGACTTCGCGTTCGGTGGAGCGCAGCTCATCTACCGCACTGAGCACGGCTACATCGGCGGCACGGACCCGCGCAAGGAAGGCCTGGCCATCGGTTACTGACCCTGCCGCCTAACGCTTCAGGGGCTCACAGTCGGCGCAGCAGCGCCGGCAGGTCCTCTGACAGCCTGATGACCGCTTCCTGCCCGTACATGTAACGCATGCGACCCTGGCGGTCCAGCACCGCCACCATGTCGGTGTGCGCCACCGTCGGCGCCTCGCCGGCGAAGCCCACGTAGAAGGCCATGGCGGCCTCGGCGATCTGGGTGTTGCTGCCGGTCAGGCCGATGAAGTCGGGGTGGAACCGCTGCACGTAGTCGGCCAACACCGCGGGCGTGTCGTGGCCCGGGTCGACGGTCACCATCACCACGTTGAGGCCGGACGTGTCATCCAGCCGCTCGTAGGCCTGCGCCAGACGCGCCATGGTCAGGGGGCAGACGTCGGGGCAGCGCGTGTAGCCGAAGAAGATGAGCGAGACCTTGCCGTTCAGGTCGCCGGCCAGGGTGACCGTGTTGCCACGCTGATCCACCAGCTGGAGGTCGGCTATCTGCACCGGGTTGGTGAGTTCCGTGCCGGCCACCAAGGCACGCGGCATAAGCGTGTATATGAGGACGCCCACCGCTGCCAGAGCGATGACGCAGGCGGCGAACAGAAACAAGTGGAATCGGCTCACGGAAGGCAGCATATCTGGCGCAGCCTGCTCCGCCGGGTCGTCCAGCGGCGCGATGGTGGCTGAGCAGGCTCGCGAAGCCTGCCCGCACCCAGGCGTCGGGCTAAGGGCGGAAGCGTAACGCTGCCGGGCGGAACGGCCTCAGCCCACCGCGGTCAGTCTCGTGGGCGCGGAGGCACGCCGTCGATCAGCTCGAAGAACGCCTCTACCACCTTCGGGTCGAAGTGCGTGCCGCTGCCCTCCTTGATGAACTCCCTGGCCTTGCTCACGGGCCAGGCGTCGCGGTACGGCCGGTCGGACGTGAGGGCGTCGAACACGTCCACCACGGCGAAGATGCGGGCCGCCAGCGGTATCTGCTCGCCCGCCAGACCTTGCGGGTAGCCCGTGCCGTCCCAGCGCTCGTGATGCGAGTGCGGTATGTGCAGCGCCGGCCGCAGGAACTCGATGGGTGAGAGCAGCTCGTAAGCGTACACGGGGTGCTGGCGCATGATCTCGAACTCGTCCTCGGTGAGGGGGCCGCGCTTGAGAAGGATCTCGTCCGGAATGCCCATCTTGCCGATGTCGTGCAGGAGCGCACCGCGCTGAACGTGCACGATCTCCTCGGAGGGCACACCGAGGTGCCGCGCCAGCCGCACTGTCATGTCGGTGACACGCTTGCTATGACCGGCCGTCTCCTCGTCCTTGAGGTCCAGGGCGTTGGCCCACCCCTCGATAGTGCGGTCGTACGCGCGCTGCAGCTCCTGGTTGCTCCGCTCTAGCGAGCGCAGAAGCTGGGAGTTCTCGATCGCTATGGCGCCCTGGTCGGCGTACGTCTCCAGGAACTCGAGCCATTCGTCGTTGGCCTCCATGGCCCTGCGCGAGTACAGCTCTATCACGCCCTGCAGCTGGCCCTTGGCGACCATCGGGATGGCCATGTAGCTGACGTACTCGTGCTGCTTGTCGGGCTCCACCGCCACCCCTTGCAGCTCCTCTGCCTGCAGTGCCGGCACGAAGACGGCGCGCTGCTCTATGGCGGCCCTGCCGGCCGGCCCCTCGCCCAAGCGTCTGGCGGTGCGCTGCATTATCTCGGAGGAGAAGCCGCGGCCCGCGAACGGCCTAAGAACGTGCAACGCGGGCTCGTACAGCAGCACGGCCACCGCGTCCACGCCCAGGTCTTCGATGAGCTGGCTCAAGAAGATGTCGAGCACCAGGCGGATGTCGACCGAGTTGTTGATGGCCATGTCTATGCGCCGCAGAGACTGCAGGTGCGCCAGCCGCCGCCTCAGCTCCTCGTTCAGGTTCCTGATCTTGTCGAGGTTCTCGGCCCTGTCGCGGGCTTCGCGGAAGTTGAGCAGGAAGGCGCGGATGTTCGGGTCGTGCAGCAGGTTGGTCAGCGCCCCCTCCAGCCACACGTACTCGCCGGAAGCGTCCTGGTGCCGGAAGCGCACCGTCTCGGTGGCGCCGGCGCGCGCCTCGATCATGTCGAGGGCCTCCTCCAGCGCGTCGCGGTCGTTGGGATGAAGCTGCGTCAGCGCCTCGCCCTCGGCCGCCTCGCTGCTGTGCAGCCCGAGCATGCGCGCCGCCGCGCCTCCCACGCTGATCAGGCGTCGGTTGCGGCCGATGAGGAGCACACCCTCCTGGCTGCGCTCGAACAGCGTACGGAAGTACGCCTCGTTGGCCCGCAGCTCGCGCGTGTTCTGCACACGCTCGTTCACCTCACGCGCCTGGACCACGAGGCCGTTGACCTCGGAGTCATCAGACATGTCCGTGGCGACGATCTCGAACCAGCGCCAGGAGCCCTGGAAGCGCATGCGGCAGGTGAGCGTGGCCGAGCGCGAGTGCGCGGCCGGTCTGTTGCCTCGGCCGCGCAGCGGAGCCAGCGCCATCATGGCGGCGTCCCGGTCGCGCGGATGCATGGCGCGCCAAAGGTCCCCCTCGGTGACGTCGCTGCGGTCGAGACCCCAGCCGGAAGCGCTCGGCGATGTGTACGTCAGGTGACCGTGCTCGTCGATCACGAGGTACACGTCCCGTGAGCTCTCCAGGATGGCCGCCGTTCGACGCTCGTCGCGCGTAGCCGCCGGGCTGAAGATCTCGTCCTGGTTGAGGGGGCGGCACAGCAGCACGGTGCGGCCGTCCTGGAGGCGGAAGGCGCAGACGTTGGTCACGACGGTGCCGCCTGTCGGGCGGTCGAGCGTCAGCTCGAGCTCCAGTGGGCCGTTGCGGTCTGGCACCAGCAGCAGAGCCAGCAGCGGTGCGCCCACCGGGCTCAGCCTGCTCAGCTCAGTGTCGATGAGCGCACCGGAGCGCACCTTCAGCAGGTCTTCGGCGGCGCGGTTGGCAGCGATGATCCGGTCCTTCTTGTCGAGGACCAGCAGCGCGTCGGCTACGCGGTCGAAGACCTCGCCGAGCAACAGCACCCCAAGATCGGCCGCGACCGATGAGGAGCCGTCTGGTGGCTTCGACCTAGTCTGGTTCACCCGCGCGCACGTCCTCCCTTGGTTGCGCCGTCTTGGAACGCCACAATGCAAGTTCGCAAGACCCTTACGAGCAATAAGAATAGGCTCACCCGCCCGCAAGGGCTGATGAAGATACCACTCGCATATGTTGGACACAGGTCGGCCGGCGAACGGCGGGCGTGATGCCGGTGAGGCCCGGCCTCCCGCTCGACGTCGGCCGCTACTAGCCGGCAGCGGTGTGATGGTCGAGCATGGCCTGTATGCCCTGGAGCTTGCTGGCCACCAGCTGGGCGATGTCGAGGACTTCCGGACCGCCCTCCTTCTCGGCGCTGTCGGTCGAGCCCAGCATGACCTTGCAGAACGGGCAGCCCGTAGCGATGACCTCGGCGCCGGTCTCTACCGCCTCGAGGTAACGGCTCTCCGACACGCGCTGGTCGCCCTCCTCCTCTTCCTTCCAGAACTGAGCGCCGCCGGCCCCGCAGCAGAACGAGTTGTTGCGGTTGCGCGGCATCTCCACCAAGCTGGCGCCGCCACTGGTGAGGGCGTTGCGGGGCGCGTCGTACTCGCCGTTATGGCGCCCCAGGTAGCAGGGGTCGTGGTAGGTGATCAGCTTGTCGAAGCTGAACGGCGGCAAGCGCCCCTCGCCCATCAGCTGTTCTATGAGCTGGGTGTGGTGCATGACGGAGTAGTCGCCGCCCAGTTGCGGGTAGTCGTTGGCCAGGGCGTTGAAGCAGTGAGGGCAGGTGGTGAGCACCACCTTCGGCTTGCCCGCATCGAGGTTCTCGCTGATGAGCGCCGCGTTGAGCGTCTCCACGTTCTCGGTGGCCAGCTGGTAGTAGAGGTACTCGTTGCCTGCGCGGCGCGCCGGGTCGCCTGTGCACTTCTCGGCCTTGCCCAACACGGCGTAGTTCACCTTGGCGTGGTCCAGGATCTGGGCCATGGCCCGGGTGGTCTTCTGCGCCGCGGGGTCGTACGAGCCGGCGCAGCCCACGAAGAACAGCACCTCGAACTCGGGGTTCTGCTCGACCGTGGGCACCTCCAGCCCGTCGGCCCACTCCATGCGCTTGTCCTGCGCCAGGCCCCAGGGGTTGCCGGCGCGCTCCATGCCGCGGAAGGCGGTCTGCAGCTCGGCGGGGAACTCGCCCTGCATCATCACCAGGTCGCGGCGGATGTCGACGATGTCGATCATCTGCTCGCAGCCCACCGGGCACACCTCCATGCAGGCGCCGCAGGTGGTGCAAGCCCACACCGCCTCGGGCGAGATGGCGAAGTCTACGAGCGGCCGTGGGCTCTCTGCCCCGCCAGAGAAGTCGTCGACGATGAGGTTGAGCTCGTAACGCTTGTTGATCTCCAGCGCGGCTGGGCTGAGCGCCTTGCCCGTGGTGTTGGCCGGGCAGACGTTGGCGCAGCGGTTGCACTGGATGCAGGCGTAGGCGTCGAGTATCTGCGGGAAACGCAGGTGCTCCAGGCGCGCTGCCCCGAACTGCTCGGCGTTCTCGTCCTCCAGGTCGAGGGGTTCGAGCACCCCCGTGGGCACGGGCGCCAGCTCCGGAGTACGCCGCTCGAGCGCGAAGTTGACGGGCGCCGCGAACAGGTGCAAGTGCTTGGAGCGCGGGAAGTAGGGAAGGAACGCGAGGATGAGGCCCAGCGCCAGCCACCAGAACACGTGCCAGCCGATCATGCGCCCTGCGCCGAAACCGATGGCGTTAGCGATGGCGCTCGAGAAGGGCTGCCACGGGTCCACGTGACCCGTGCCGGCCAGCATGAAGCTCTCGGCCAGCAGACGCGCGCCCACGTGCAGCATGATGAACGAACCCACGATGAGACTGTCGCGCCGCACGGAGCCCTGTTTGACGTTCTCGTGCAGCAGGGTGCGCTTGCCCCACTCCATGGTCTTGGGCTTGACCACGAAGCGGCGGATGAGGAAGTAGACGACGCCGAGCAGGATGAGCACGGTGAGCACGTCGGCCACCAACCGGTAGACGTTGCCGACCATGCCGAAGTTGAAGGCGGCGAGCCAGCTGCGCGGCAGCAGGCCCACCAGGGCGTCGAACACGTTGACCAGCAGGTAGAACACGAAGCCGTAGAAGATGAAGGAGTGGAAGGTGCTGGCGACGGGCCGCGCGCGGAACACGGTCTTCTGGCTCATAGTGCGCAGAACGCCGTCTATGACGCGCTTAACGATGCCGTTCAGGCGCGGGATGGTGGTCTTCCTGTCGCCCCGCGCCACTGCACGGAACACCTTGGCGAAGCCCAGGTAGCCGAAGTACAGGGCCGCCCCAGCGAACAGCACGAAGAGGATCTTCTCGGGGATGCTTAGCATTCAGGCGTCCTCCAAAGCACCAAGCCTGTGTGGTGCCAGTTTATATGCACTGCTAGGCGCATGCGCCATGTTGTTTTGTACTGAGTACAAGATTGGCCGGCCGTAACGTCAGCGGGCCACGCGGCCCAGGCACCGTCCATTAACAGGTGGTGTTGCGAAGTTCACATATCCGCGTTTCGGTTTGGATAATATGGGTCTACCACGGAAAGGAGGTGGTCTTATTCAACGCAAAGAAATGACCAGTGGAGGTGCCCGCCGAGGGTAACCCAAGGACCGCCTCCTGAGAGAGAACGTGATTTCGGTTCCCTCAGAACCAGGCAGGCACCGAGCCCGCCCCAGCCAGATGCTGGGGCGGGTTGTTCTTTGGCCGGTTCATGCTCTGAGTCGCCTGCTCCATACGGAGCCCCATGTCAGCCCGACCAGCGCCGCTATCAGCGAGGCCAGGAGCACTCCCAGCTTCGCGGCAGCCAACAGCTGCTCGTCCCCGAACGCCAACATGGCGATGAAGATAGACATCGTGAAGCCTATTCCCGCCAGTAGGCCTATCAACCAGACGCCTCCCCATGTGACGTTAGGAGGAAGGCGTCCCCAACCCATCCGCACGGCAAGCCAGCTGACCGACACCACGCCGGCGGGCTTGCCGATAACGAGCGCCGCCGCTACGCCGACCGTCACCCAGACGGCATCACCGCTACCTAGCTCGATGCCACCGATGCCGACCCCCGCGTTGGCCAACGCGAACAGCGGCATGACCCCGAACGCCACCCAGGGGTGCAGCCCGGCCTGCACGCGTACCACCGGCGGGAGGACCTCCCGCCCGGCACGCCTCAGCTGCCTGAGCGGCTTGGTAAGGACGTGATGACCTACGTCTCCCCTGACGTGACCGGTCAGCTCCCTACTCACACGCGCCAACACCTCCACGGGCTCATCGCTCATACGCACCGGAACTACCGGGGTTATGAGGCCGAGAATCACGCCTGCAAGCGTGGGGTGCGCCCCGGTGAGTAACAGCCCCACCCAGACGATGGCCCCTGGCAACACGTACACCACCGCCTTCCCGATGCCCATCCTCTGCAACAGGAGCACCAGCGCTATGCCTATCGCCGCCACCAGGAACCCCCGGTAGTCGAGACCGCCTGAGTAGAACAGCGCGATGATGACCACGGCGACTATGTCGTCGATGATGGCGAGGGCCAGCAGGAAGACACGAACGTTGCCGGGTATGCGCTTACCTAGCAGGGCCAGGACGCCGACCGCGAAGGCGATATCAGTGGCCGTAGGCACGGCCCAGCCGTGCACTCGCACGGGGTCGGTGTTAAGCGCCAGGTAGATGAGGGCCGGAACGGCGACGCCGCCGAGGGCTGCCGCTATCGGCAGGCTAGCCTGCCTGAGGTTGCTTAGCGCACCCTCGTGGATCTCCCGCCTTATCTCCAGACCCACCACCAGGAAGAACACCGTCATCAGCGCGTCGTTTATCCAGAAGTGGAGAGGCTGAGAGTAGCTAGCGTCGCCGAACCCGAACGAAAGGGGGGTGTGCCACAGGTGGTGGTAGCTGTCTGCGAAGGGCGAGTTGGCCCAGACAAGCGCGGTTGCGGCGGCCACGAGAAGCGCCACACCGCTGACTGCCTCTACGTGCAGGAAGCGATCGATGCTCGCCAGAGCGCGTTCGGTGATTAACTGGGCTCGCGGGATGGCGGTACGGCTCGGGTGGCGGTCCATACAGGCAGCTCCTCCGCGCGGCGGCCCGACCTGCGCATGAACCTGCCTCGCCGCAACCAGCGGCGGGCACCCGCCAGGAATCTAACATGGAGGGCCCGCCGCTCACGTCTGACGGCCGCTGCCTACCTGCGCCCGAGTAGCCTCCACGCCGTGGGAAGCAGCATCACGGCCACACCCAGTTTCATGAGGTCGCCCACCACGAACGGCGCTAGGCCCGCAGTCAGTGCAGCGTTCAGGTTCCCCCCTAATGCCACCGCGAGCCACGCCACGCCGAACAGGTAGATGACGCCGGTGGCCAGCAGCATGGCCAGCGCGGTGAGAGGGTAGCTGCGGTCCCAGCCACGCTCGGCCAGAACGCCCAGTAGGGCGGCAGCTGCCACGAAGCCGATAAGGTAGCCGCCCGTCGGCCCGAGCAGGTACGAGGCGCCAGACCCTCCCCCGGCGAACAGCGGCAGCCCCGCCACCCCGAGCAGCGCGTAGGCTCCGGTGGTGAGGGCACCAAGCCGGGCGCCGTAAGCAGCGCCGAGCACCAGTACACCGAGGGTCTGGCCCGTGAACGGCACCGGTCCGATCTGAACCCGCACCTGTGCCAGCAGCGCCAGGAACGCCACGCCCGCGGCCACCATCGCCACGGTGCGGACCGCGGACGTGTCCCCCGGCACGAGGCGGGTGATAAGAGCGCCATGTGGCCCGGCTGCATTCAAGGTTGAACGGTCGAACATCGACATCTTAAAGTGCCTCCTGGCCATACCCTACTTCCCCTCGCGTGCGCCCGTGGCCGACATCACCCTCCCCCTGCCCGCCGCCGCTGGCCTACTGCCCCTTGCGTGCGCCCGTGGCGGGTAGCGCGCTGCTTTCCACGCAAGGGCACGGTCGAGCCTGCCGGCCCTATACTTGCCACGTGTCCAGCGCCTCTCCTCAGCCCGTGGTCTCCGACTGGGTCATCAGCGTCCGAACCGCTTTCCCCAACATGGCCAACCCGCTCGGCACGCTCTTCGGCGGCGAGGTCCTGGCCCTCATGGACATAGGCGCGGCCATAGCCGCGCAGCGCTTCTGCCGCACCGTGGTGGTCACCGCCTCCACGGAACCCATAGACTTCCGCAACCCTATCTATGTAGGCGAGATCATCGAGCTCAAGTGCCGCGTTGCCTGGACCGGCCGCAGCAGCATGATCGTGAGGTGCGAGGTCCACGGCG
>JBIQNJ010000085.1:0-9558 GCA_044462445.1 Truepera radiovictrix
CACCGGCACCGACCCCAACCGCATAATCGACCCACGACCAAACTGCCGCTCAATCAGAGAGACAGCGTTGTCTAGGGCCTTGCGGCGCTCGGGGCTTACGACGGCGGTCGGTTCAGTGGCGGTAGCCTTGTTATCCATAGCAGTGCTCCTTCGGCGGGCGCGTTGCGCACCCGGTAAAGGGCTGCCAGCGCACGCCTTAATTGATACCTTAAATAATAAGGCGCAAAGCCGGAACGCACAAGAGGTTAGAGAACAGAACCTGTTGGCCTGTGCCTAGAGTCGCGGGCTACGACCACACGGCCGCCGCCAGTGCTTGCCAAGGCAATACGTGCACGTCGCTGCGAAGCTGCTCTTGCTCTCCCCCATAAACAAGCCGCTTGGTCCACTCTGATGAGTCGAAGCCGGCCAGACCGCCGAAGAACTCCGGTTGCACGGTCTGCCCCGACTTGCACTCAACCAAGTAACCCTTCGGGTGGCCGGGAACGAGCACATCTACTTGGGCCCCGCGGATCTCGCGGTAGTAGTGCAGGTCGCCAGCCAGCCCCCTGTTAAGCCGCCATTTATGAATCTCCATGGCCACGAACGACTCGAAGATGGCCCCACGCAAGGGGTAAGTGGCCAGCTGCTCTGCACTTCTGATACCCAGCAGGGCGCACACCAGACCGGTGTCCACGAAGTGCAGCTTGGGCCTCTTCACTGTTCTCTTGTTTATGTTCCGGTGCCAGGCTGGCACCCGGACCACCAGATAACTGGCCTCTAGAACCGCGAGCCACGCCTTCGCCGTGTTGTGACTTATGCCGGCGTCGGCACCGATCTGGCTGAGGTTCAGCTCTTGGCCCGTGTGCCCGGCGCACAGCCTGACGAAACCGGTAAAGGCGCCGAGGTCAGTGACCTGGGTAATCTGCCTCACATCTCGCTGCACATACGTCGTTATGTAGTCCTGAAGCCAGTTCTCGTGAGGTATTGCGGCCACTAGCGGCCTTGGATAGCCACCTTCGAACAACACCTAGTTCAGGCTGGTATTGCTTGCCTATTGCAAGCGCTCCTCTAATGAAAGAGGCAACAGAACCAGCATCGCTGTACGGCCCGCCAGCGACTGATTAACCGCCTCGGAAAGAGTGAGGTTCTGCGAGCAGGGCACGATGAACCGGCCTGGAGTTGGATCTCGGTCTACCTCTTCCTGTAAATAACCGAATAATTGAGGCACCCGTTGGGCTTCATCAGTGTCCTGGGCAGCTATATCATCATGTTGCACTAATCGCAAATCTGATTGCCAATCAGTGCAAACCGTGGGGCGCATCAAACCGCACGCTCCAGTGCCGACCGAACGCCAACTAGAGGTTTACTTGTATACGTAAGCCTTAGGGAGTCTCTACTCCAGCACCTTCCGCACCGCCGCAAGCACGCGTTTGGCATCGGGCCTGTAGTGGTGCTCCACCGAGGTGAACGGTGGATAAGGAGCGTCCCACCCAGCCACGCGCACCACCGGCGCCTCCAGATGGTAGATGGCCGACTCGGCTATGCGCGCCGCCACCTCGGCGCCGAACCCGCCGCTGCGGGGCGCCTCGTACACGATCACAGCGCGGCCCGTGCGCTTCACGGAGTCCAATATGGCGGCCTCGTCCAGCGGCGCCAGGGTCTCCAGGTCGACCACCTCTAGCTCCACCCCCTCACGCGCGGCCACCTCGGCGGCCTTAAGGCACACCTCCACCATGCCGCCGTAGCAGAACAGACTGGCGGCGTTGCCGGGCCTCGCTATGCGCGCCTTACCGATCTCGAAGGAGTAGTGGCCCTCCGGCACATGTTCGCGCACCGAGCGGTACAGCTTGATCGACTCCAGGAAGAACACCGGGTCAGGGTCGTCGATAGCGGCCAGCAGCAGCCCCTTGGCGCGCTGCGGCGAGGCTGGGATGACCACCTTCACCCCGGGAGCGTGCGCCAGCACCGCCTCGGGGGAGTCGGCGTGCTGCTCGGGCGTGTGCACGCCGCCGCCGTACGGCGCCCGCACCACCATGGGCAGCCCGAAGCGGCCGCGCGTGCGGTGGCGGTAGCGGCCCAAGTGCGAGAGGATCTGGTCGAGCGCCGGGTAGATGAAGCCGGCGAACTGCACCTCGGCCACAGGCCTCATGCCGCCCAACGCCAGGCCTATACCCATGCCCACGATGCCCGCCTCCGCTAGAGGAGTATCGAACACGCGCTTCTCACCGAAGCGCTGCTGCAGGCCGTCGGCCGTGCGGAACACACCCCCCATCACGCCCACGTCCTGACCGAAGAGCAGCACCCGCTCGTCAGACGCCAGAGCCACAGCCAGCGCGTCGTTGATGGCCTGCACCATCGTGAGGGGTCGCTGCAGTCCCTCCCGCTCCGGCCTGCCGACCTCCAGGCCGGCGACCTCCAGAGAGGCTTCCGTCTTAGCTTCCACCCAATGCCTCCCAGGCAGCGCGCTGGTCTGGCGCCATCTCGGCGTACACGTGCTCGACGATCTCGGCCGGCGTGGTCTCCGGTGCGGCGTCGGCCGCGGCGAGGGCATCCTGCAACTCCTGGTCCAGCTCACGCCTGAGCGCGTCCTCGCGTTGCTCGTCCCACAGGCCCATCCCGGTCAGTGCGGTGCGCAGGCGCGCCACGGGCTCCTCAGCTCCTCGCCTCCGCGTCTCCTCCTCGTCACGGTAGCGGCCAGGGTCGTCACTCGTGGTGTGCGGGGCTATGCGGTAGGTGACCGCCTCGATGAGGGTAGGCCCCTCACCCGCCTTCGCCCGGGCCACCGCCTGCCTGGCTGCTGTCCACGTGGCCACCAGGTCGTTGCCGTCTACCCTCACCCCCGCCATGCCGTAGCCCACAGCGCGGTCGACTATGCGGCGGTTGGCCATCTGCCGTTCGGTCGGTGTGCTGATGGCCCAGCCGTTGTTCTGCACCACGAACACCACTGGCGCCTTGAACACGGCCGCGAAGTTGAGGGCCTCATGGAAGTCGCTCTCACTTGTGCCGCCGTCGCCGATGAACGCCAGCACAGCCCACGGATCCTCCGACGAGTACCGACCCGCCATGGCCAGGCCGACGGCGTGCGGTAGCTGCGTGGCGATGGGGATGTAGAAGGGCAGCATGCGTAAGCCTTCTGGCATGCGCCAGCCGGCCGGGTGCGAACGCCAGTAGAGGATGGTCTGGCTGAGGGGCAGCCCATGGGTTATGGCGGCTGCGGTCTCACGGTAACTGGGCACTAACCAGTCGGTGGGCTCGAGCGCCAGAGCGGCTCCCACCTGAGCGGCCTCCTGCCCGCGATACGGCGGGTAAACGCCCATCTTCCCCTGGCGCTGCAGGGTGATCGCGCGCTCGTCGAAGAAGCGTGCCCGCACCACGGCGCGGTAACCGCGCACCAGCTCGCCATGCTCCAGCGGCAGGGGGCCGAAGCCAGTGCCGCTGGGTGGGATGAACTGAAGCATCGTCATGAAGGTCTCCTGACCTGCGCCGCTGCCGAACAACGTTGCCTAACGAACGGTCGTTAGTCTATCGTATCAGCGTCGGAAGGTTCACGGCTGTTAACGGCACCTCACTGCAGGAGGAACGGTATGGGCACAAGCAGCAACGCAGCCAGCAGTCCCACCGGCGCACCGGCTTCCGGGCTGCCGCACGCGGCGGCCGCAACGGGTCGCCGCGCCGAGATACTGCGGGCCGCCGGCACCTTGTTCCGCCGCAACGGCTATCACGCCACCAGCATGCGCCAGCTCGCGCGCCACCTGAACCTGCAGGGCGCCTCGCTGTACGCGCACATAGACTCCAAAGAGCAGCTTCTGCGCGAGATCGTGGAGCGTGCCGCCGACGCCTTCCTGGCCTCGGCACGCTCGGTGCCCGAGAACGCGCAGCCGCCAGAACAGCTGGCGGCGTTCGTGCGCGGCCACTTGAGCGTGGTCGAGCGAGAGATCGAGACGGCCGCCGTGTTCTTCCACGAGTGGACGCACCTGGAGGAGGGGGCCCGCCGGCACATCATCGGCCTGCGGGACGCCTACCAGGCCTACCTGCGACAGATCATCGAGAGCGGCGTGGCTTCGGGTCATTTCAAGGTGGAAGACGTCAAGGTAGCCACGCTGCTAGTGCTCTCCACCCTCAACTGGAGCTACCAGTGGTTCGACCCGCGCGGCCGCTTCTCGCTGGAGCAGCTGACGCAGCAGTACGTGAGCTTCGTACTGGGCGCGCTGGGTTGCCCGAGCGCGAAGGAGGACACGAGCTATGCCTGACACCTCTGTAGGCATGACCGACGAGCAACGCCTGGCCCACTTCGAGGGGCGCATAGCCGCCGGCGAGAAGATCGAGCCCGGCGACTGGATGCCAGACGAGTACCGGCGGCAACTCATCCGCATGATCAGCCAGCACGCCCACAGCGAGTGGGTGGGCATGCTACCCGAGGGCGAGTGGATAACCAGCGCGCCTTCGCTGCGCCGCAAGCTCATTCTGATAGCCAAGGTGCAAGACGAGGCCGGGCACGGCCAGTACCTGTATCACGCCGCCGAGACGCTGGGCATAACGCGCGAGGAGATGGTGGAGGCGCTGCTCGAGGGCCGCGCCAAGTACTCCAGCGTGTTCAACTACCCCACCCTTAACTGGGCCGACGTGGGCATGATCGGCTGGCTGGTGGACGGCGCCGCCATCAAGAACCAGGTCATGCTGGCCGGCTGCTCCTACGGGCCGTACTCGCGCGCCATGGTGCGCATATGCGCCGAGGAGACCTTCCACCACAAGCAGGGTCAGGAGATGATCCGCCGCTACGCCCAGGGCACGCCCAGGCAGCGGCAGATGGCGCAGGACGCGCTTAACCGCTGGTGGTGGCCGGCCATGATGATGCTGGGTCCGCACGACTCCGACTCGCCTAACACGCCGCAACTGAAGCGCTGGGGCGTGAAGGTGAAGACCAACGACGAGGTGCGCCAGGAGTTCCTCGACGAGCACGCGCCTGACCTCATAGACGCAGGCCTGACCATCCCAGACCCCGAGCTCAGGTTCGATGAGAGCACAGGCCACTGGGTTCACGGACCCATCGACTGGGACGAGTTCTGGAACGTGGTCAAGGGCAACGGCCCATGCAATGCCCAGCGCCTGGCCGCGCGGCAGGCAGCTCATGATGACGGGCGTTGGGTACGGGAAGCGCTGAGTGCGTATGCCGCCAAGCAGGCTAGCAGTGCGGGGTCTGTCGCGTCAGGCGCCGCTGCATCGGGCGCGGGTGGCGCCCAGCTATGAGCTTCCCGGGTTACCGGATATGAGCACCTTGGTGGCCTGGCACCCCATGGCCGACAGTTCACCGTTGAGCTGTCGGCGGTTCTCTCTGGCCGGTTTGGCGGTTCGACATGACGAGTGATGGGGTTCCTGTAGCCGCCACCACCGACACTCAGTGGCCGCGCTGGGAGGTCTTCAAGCAAGATTCTGAGAGGAAGCCTCATCAGGCGGTCGGTTCGGTGCACGCTGCCGACGCCGAACACGCTCTGTTGATGGCGCGCACCGTGTTCGCCCGGCGCCCGAACGCAGTGAGCATGTGGGTGGCACCGGCTGATCGCATTCACTCGTGGACGGCTGAGGAGCTCGCAGGCCTGAACGTGACGCCCGCTGACCTTGCTGGCAACGGCACTAGAGGATCTCTCGGTTCGCATGGCTCCGCCGCTGCCGCCAGTTCAGCGGCGCCAGGCGCCAATGTGCGCCTAGCCAGCTTCCTAGTGGTGGTCAAGTCCAGCAACCGCCGCAGCATGACGTTCGGCGACGTGCGCATAGAGGTGCAGGGAGCCACGCCAGCGTCGGCGCTCAGGTCCGCCTTGGCGCGGCTGGGCGAGGAGCCCGTGCTGGCCATCTGGCTGGTGGAGGCCGCAGCCGTAGTGCGCTCCGACCCGGAGGTGGCCGACCCCTGGTTCGGACCCGCGGTAGACAAGACGTACAAGCAGCAGTCCGTGTACTCCAGCGTGGCTACCGCCAAGCGCGATACCGAGAGGGGCATGGGACGGTGAGCACGATGGCGATGCTCCTGTCCCAGCCGCGTGAGTTCAGCAAGGCGGTTCGCGCATGACGCAAAGAACCCGACTTGTCTCCACGTCGCCCACAGATTTACCCCCACACCTCCTCACTGCGTTGGCGCAGCGCGTAACGGCATTCGCCGACGACGAGCTGGTGTTAGGCCATCGCAACTCTGAATGGACCGGCCATGCGCCCATCCTCGAGGAGGACATAGCGATAGCCAACGTGGCGCAAGACGAGATAGGCCACGCGGTCCTCTGGTACGGCGTTGTTAACGCCCTTACCGGTGAGGACCCGGACAAGCTGGCATACTTCCGCACGGCCGAGCAGTTTCACAGTGCCCAGCTGGCAGACCGGCCGAAGGGCGACTGGGCGTTCACCATGCTGCGGCAGTTCATGTTCGACGCTTATGAGGCCGAGCTTCTCCCCCGCCTGGCCCAGTCAACGTACACGCCGGTTGCCGAAGTAGCAACCAAGATCCAGCGTGAGGAGCTGTTCCACCTGCGCCACAGCCAGGTTTGGGTGGTGAGGTTGGCGCGGGGTACAGACGAGTCGCGCCGCCGCCTTCTGAAGGCTCTTGATTCGCTGTGGCCGCTGCTGTCCGGGCTGCTGGAGCCGCTGCCCGGCGATTCACTGTTAGTTGAGCAGGGCATTCTTCCCGATTCCGCAGAGTTGTCCGAGGCAGTTACTCACCGGATCGCAGTCGTGCTAACCGACTGTGGCATAGCCGTGCCTGCTGATGCTGCCTCGTCTGCTGCCGGCTCCCGTAGCAACCGTACCGACGGCGTACTTGCCGAGATGCTGGCAGAGATGCAGGGCGTAGCCCGCTCCGACCCCGAAGCGGAAAGCTGGTAGCAACAATGGGCTCTGATACCCACAGCAGCAACGAATCGTTTCGCGAGGGCTCGAGCACGGAGGGCAGGTAACTAGCATGCAACCCACCACCCCCACCAGCCACGAGCAGGCCAACCGGGACCTACTGGCGAAGGTTTGGCTTGAACTGCAGCAGGTAACAGACCCGGAGCTGCCAGTTCTCAACATTGTTGAGATGGGCCTAGTGCGGCAAGTAACCGCTCAGGTGACCGGTGTCGACCCAACTTCGCGTGTCGAGGTAGTAATCACGCCCACCTTCTCCGGTTGCCCAGCCCTTAAGGTAATCGAGGAGAACGTTTCGGCCGCCGTACGCAAGACCGGTGCGGATGACGTGCAGGTAACGACACGCCTCTCACCCCCATGGTCCACCGACGACATGGCGGACGAGGCACGGCGGAAGCTCGAGAAGTTCGGCATAGCGCCACCCAAACCGCACGGCGGCCTGTTGCAGATAGCTTTGGAAGCCCCGGTAAGCTGCCCAAGATGCGGCCACCCCGACACGCGTCTGCGCAACGCGTTCGGCTCGACCCTGTGCCGCGAGATTCGGACGTGCCAGGGCTGTCAGGAGACGTTTGAGAGGTTCAAGCCGCTGTAGCACTCTGGCATTTTTAGCCGGAAGCCTACCGACACTGATAATCCTAAAGGTACGACATAGACGTTTCTACTACTACACTGACGTGGTAGAGTTGGTAACGTGGAGATACTGGAGACCAGCGCTTACGTTCGCGTTGCCGACCAACTGCTCACAGATGAAGAGCAACGGGCGCTACAGAATCTCCTTGTACAGTCGCCCGAGGCAGGCGATTTGATCAAAGGCAGCGGAGGATTGAGGAAGCTCCGTTTCGGGCATGGGAACAGGGGCAAGCGCGCAGGAGTTAGGGCTGTCTACTACCACCACGATGGACGAAAGGTGATTCTGTTGCTGGTCATGTACGCAAAGAACCGGCAAGACGATTTGAGTGATGCGCAGGTGGCGGTTTTGCGCACAGCAATTGTGAGGGAGTTCAAGTGATGGAAAAGGACCTGTTTAACGAACTGCTGGAGAGCATACGTGAGGCTGGACAGATACTACGCGGTGAACGAGAGCCTGCGAGAGCAACTCGTTTTGACAACTACTCAATCGAGGAGGCTCTCAGTAGCCCCGATCCTCGCGCCATTCGTGACCAGTTGAGCCTGTCGCGCGAGCAGTTCGCCAGGCTGATTGGTGTAAGTGAAAGGACTGTTGAAGGCTGGGAGCAAGGCCGCCGCCAACCTAGTGGTCCAGCGCTGACATTGCTGCGTGTGGCAGCTCGACACCCAGAAAGCGTTCTCGACACTATGCGGCACCTAGCTAGTCACTAGCGACCTAGTGCCATTGACGTCCACTGGAATTGAGGAAACCAACCAAACAGCCCTAACGCTACCGCCATTCACACTTCTCGGAGGAACGCGGTCCCGCACCACGACCGAACGGTGCACCTTATACATCAGGCTACAGTCAGGCGCTTGGCGGTGACCACCGACTACGTGCAACTCCTAACAAACACGGTCCTATTGCACTAGGGCCCTTGCGAACCCAATACTCATACGGCAGTTACAGTCTTAGTCAGGTGGCGTATAGATCACGAGCATCATCTCGAGCCTTAGGGATACCACTAACATCCTTACAGGCAGTTGGAGATATCCGACCACGAGTAACTGACCTCCGAATACTCGGTGCCGCCGATCTCTATCCCCTTTGATTCGCCCATCTGACCACCCATGCGCTCATAGAACCGTTGAGCCGGGTTGCCCTCAAGAACCCATAGGCGCATGGAGTTGTGTCCACGCTCCAACAGCCGGCCTACGGAACGCAGGAACAACTGACGCCCTATTCCCCTACCTTGATGAGTGCGCAGAACATAGATGGCATACAGCTCAGCGTCGAAGCCGCTCTCGGTTTCGCGCTCTCTGCCTACGTGAGCGAAGCCCACGATGCCCTGATCGGGGTCTTCAGCCACCAGTGGCGCGAAGTACTTAGAGTCTTTGCCGGCAAGTTCAGCAGCCTGACGCCACATTTCTGCTCGCGACTCCACCGATAATCCTGCCAGCAGGTCGTCAGGCAACAGCCCCTTGTAGGTGGTGCGCCATGACGCAACGTGCACTTCGGCTATAGCCGTTGCATCCTCTACAGTGGCTTCTCTGAACTCCATGACTACCTACCTTACTGCTTCAGAACCCGCCGGTCTGCCGCAGTCTAAACTGACAATCTGCCGTACCTTTTTCTGACTATCTGCCGTGCTCGCAATTGACAATCTGCCGCAGACCTTCCGAACCAAAGGAACGGCGCGCCCTCGCGAGCGCGCCGTTCAGCCCCCTCTACCAAAGCCTCACGCCAACGGATACCCGTCGGCCTCGTACACCTCGGCGGCGGCCTTACGCCTAAGCTCGATGAGGTCCTGCCCATGATCGGCCAGGTACGCCTGCAGTCGCGGCAGGGCCTCCTTGCCGCGCGGGATGCGCCGCAGAGCTTCGGTGCCCAGGTCGCGCGCCCGGTCCACGGCGCGGAAAGCGTACAGCCGCGCCAGCAGTGCAGCGACGCCCGCCTTGCGTGTGCCCTGCAGCCGCTCGGCACGCAGCAACGCGCTCTCTGCGAAGTAGGCCAGGCCCACCATGTCAGACACGCGGGCCATCAGCTCCTGCTCCTTCTCGAGACCCTGCATGTAGGCCATGGCGCCC
>JBIQNJ010000086.1:0-9527 GCA_044462445.1 Truepera radiovictrix
GTCACCGTCCGCCAGCGCGGCGCCCATGTAGTCGGCCAGCTCCTGGCGCTTCTCTTCTTTCAGGTAGCGGAGTTCCTCTTTGAGCTTCTCTAGACCGCGAGCGGTCATCTGGATCTTCTCTTTTGCCACGATGCTCCTCACATAAGGGGGCGCTCAGAGCCCTCGAACGCCGCCAGTTACGGGCCCGCCTGGCAGCAGGCCGGCGAGCTGATCGGCGCACCCGGGGCAACGTCCGGTCGCGATTATAAGTGCAAACGGGAGAACCGCATGCGGCAAAACCATTTGGCCTCAGAGCGCAGCACGCGTAGGCAGGCCGCCACGCAGGCGCCCTCTGGGTCCACGCGACACGGCGCGCCCGGGCCCCGCGCCGTTACCATTCCCAGGTGCTGCCAGTACCCGCCTCTCACCGACCGTGCCGCATTCCGGAGGGCGCGGACCTCGTGGCGCGGGAGCTCGTGATGCGCCACGGGTGGAACAGCACCTCGTACCAGCTGATGAACCCGGGCATGCGGCACTGGTTCTCCTCTGACGGCGAGGCGTTCCTGGGTTACGTGCAGTGCGCCGGTGTGCGGGTGGTGGCCGGCGCGCCCGTCTGTGAGTACGGCAGGCTCTCCGACGTGGCGTTGGAGTTCGAGGAGGACGCCAGGCGCGCCCGGGCGTCGACCTGCTACTTCTCGGTGGAGCCGCGCTGGCTCGAGCTGGTTCGCCACCGCTCGGAGGCCGTGCTGGTCGGGTCCCAGCCTGTGTGGAACGCTGCAGAGTGGGCCGACACGTTCGACGCCCGCTCTAGCCTCCGAGCGCAGGTGAACCGGGCACGTAACAAGGGTGTGACCGTGCGCGCGGTAGCGGCCAAGGCGTTGGCTGATGGCGGGAGGGTGTCGGCCGAGTTGCAGCGTGTGAGGCAGAGCTGGCTGGGCGGCCACGGGCTGCCGCCGCTGGGGTTCCTGACGGCGGTGAACCTGGCGCCCGACAGTACTGGGGACGGGGCGGCGGTGCTAGACGACCGGCGCCTGTACGTGGCCTACCAGCACGGCGGCGCTGGAGAGCGAGCGGTCGGCTACCTGGTCGCCTCACCCATACCGCTGCGGCGCGGCTGGCTGGTCGAGCAGGTGGTGCGAGACCCGGAGGCGCCCAACGGCACTAGCGAACTGCTGATAGACACGGCCTGCCGCGCCCTCGCCTGCGAGGGCGCCGAACGGCTGACACTAGGCCTGGCGCCACTGAGCAGGAGACATCAGGGAGTGGAAGGCTCCGACGGACCGGTGTGGGCCGGCCTGGCTTTCGCCTGGGCCTACGCTCACGGGCGCAGGTTCTACAACTTCGCGGGCCTCGAGGCGTTCAAGGAGAAGTTCAGGCCCCACGCTTGGGAACCCGTGTACATGGTCGCCGGCGGCCTGCGCCTCACGCCGCGTGAGCTGTACGCGGTAGCGGCGGCGTTCACAGGCGGCCGACCGTTACGGGCGTTGGCTCAAGGGGTAGGTCGGGCCCTGTTCACTTGCTAGAATGTGTGACCGTCGCTGCGGCGAGCCAGCCGCGGCGCGACTCGGGCCCTTAGCTCAGCGGTGAGAGCAGTCGACTCATAATCGATTGGTCACTGGTTCAAATCCAGTAGGGCCCACCATAAGGAAAGCCCGCCCAGGACGCATATGTTCTGGGCGGGCTTCTTCGGCTCGGGCCAGCTTCCGCGGGCTTACCACCTAGGACTACTACCTTACGGTCCTCGGAACCCGTCAGCTGGGCGAGGCTGCCCTCACCTCCGGTTGCCGCCGGGTGCCCTCGGGCCCCCGAAGCCGCCGCCGAACCCCGCTCCTGAGCCCTGAGCGCTGGCCGTGGTGACGGTGGTCACGACCGTTCCTGGGTCGGCAGCGCCGCCTTCGTAGAGGCCGTCTACGTCCTCACCCGCCGGCGTGCCGCCCGCGTACACCGTGTAGGTCACGCCGTCCGTCAACTCGGGCGAGCTGAAGATCAGCTGCCGGTAGTCGTTGGCGGGGGCGAAGGCCAGCAGGTCGTTGCCGCTCTCGTCGCGCACCACGATCAGGGTGCCCGCGGCCTGTACAGCGTCGTAGTTCACCACTATGCTCGCCTGGCCGGAGCCGGCCGCCAAGGCGCCCATCATAGGGCTGCCCGTCGCGACGATCACACCACCGTTGAGTGTCACGGCGCCGTCGGCGTCGAGGCCGCTGTTGGCGTCTACCAGGGCGGCCTGGGTGATGACCAGTCCGCCATCTACGGTGAGGCTACCGTTGGAGTCGATGCCGTCGCCCGTTTCGGTCTTGATGTACACGGTGCCACCGCTGATCTGGATGTGGCTCACGCCGTCCAGGTTGGCGTTGATGCCGTCCTCATGGGCGAAGATGCGGATGCTGCCACCAAGGATGGTTATGTTCGAGGTGCTGGAGATGCCCTCGTAGGTGGCGAACACGTCCAGAGCGCCGTCGCCATCTATCACCAGGTCGGAGTCGGCGTAGAGTGCGGCGTCGAGGTCGCTGGCGCCGTTGTCAACCAACACGTTGTGCGTACCAGACCCCAACGTTACGGTGGCCAGTTCGGCGGCCTGAATGTAGATGGCCGGGCCAACCGGGTTCGTGAGCTCTAGGCCGCTGAGCACAAGGATCACGCTCTGCCCCGGCGCGTTGACGGTTACAGACCCGTTACGGCTAAGGCCGGTGACCGTGTACGTGCCACCTTCGGTCACCAGCACGTGGCTGCCGCTGGCGGCTGCGCCCAGCCCGTCAACCACTGCGGTGGCGTCCTCCACAAAAGTGATTGTGGCAGCAGAACCTCCGGCGGGGGTCTGGGCCATTCCTGGCAGCATGGCGCATGCGGCCAGCAGGGCCAGTATGGGTGCGGCCACCGATCTGGGCAGCCGGCGGACGCGCTGCGGGCGGGGGCTGTTGCTCACGGTGTTCATCATGTATCTCTTCCCTCCTGAGGGCGCCTCAGGGCTTGTACTGCCCTACTGTTACGCCTACACCTGTGATTTTGGAGGGACTTTGTTAAGGCAGCGTTTACGGCGTGTGCTGGATTGACGAGGTGGTAGGCGGTGTCAACAACATCAGGCATCAGCCAGCAGTCCCGACTCATCCGAGCCTGCGGCCACCATCCAGGCGAACGGGTCACCCAGAGAACTTCTCTGGGTGACCCGCCAGTTACGCATCCGCGCTAGGCCGATGCCGGGTAGAGCTCAGCTAGGCACCTACGGCTTCTTGAAGGCCACGAAGGTGAAAGACGCTGAAGGATCGGGGTTTCCGTCTTCGTCGTGAACGTAAACAAGCAAGTCCCCGCTCACAGAGCCGGTGGTAGCAAAGCTGCTCCGGTTGCCCAGAACTGAAACAAATGCGTAGGAGGACTGGATGAAGTAAGAATGGTCATCGATGCTTATCTCGTACCGTCCCTGAGCGGCGTTATAGGTGACCCCGAAGTTGTCGGTGCCATACACGTTGGCCGCGCCCCCCGTAACGTATCCGAAGGCGATAGGCAGGCTGAGGCTTGCCGTCTCAAGCTCGGCGACTCTGGCCTCCAGCTCGGTAATGTCTACGGGAGTCGCGCTCTCTAGAGCGGCAACTTTCGCTTCGAGCGCTGTGATGGCCGCCTCTGCGGCACTGAAGTTGGCGTTCAGTGCGTCGTTCAGGGCCGCTGCCGAGAGGGTGTCGCCGTCGCTGAAGCTGAAGGCGGTGAAGCTTACGGCCAGGCCCCATACGCCGAGGGCTAGTGCACCCATCAAGGATACGGTGAGGATGTTTCTGCGTAGTTTCATAACGTGGTTCCTTTCCCCCGCCCCGAAGGCTTACCCGAAGCGGTTCGCTGAGTTGGGGTTTGAGCGGGCGTTACGGCCCGAACGTGCAACTGCCGAACTCTGACTCACCGAACACGCAAACTTCGGGTGAGTTGGGCGTCTGCGATGTTCCGCATGCGCCGAGCACCAGCGTCAGAGCCACAACCAGTGGCGCTAGCCATAAGCGGCTGGAAATGACCGATCTGTTCCGTAGCGTGTTGTTCACGCCCCCTCCTCTCTGAACCCAACGGCTGAACGGCGCTAAGCCGGGATTCTCACGGTGGGCGACCCGCTCGAACACGGCTGCGTTTCTACGCGGACAGGGCCCGTTGGGTGCGCCGTTAGGAGAACATTAAAAGGCGGGCGTCATTGCGGCGTCAAAACCAGTTGGTGGCGCCAGGGGTGGCGCTAAGGAACGTTGGTCTATATGCGATGCGCGACGAAGCCATATCGAAAACATGATAGGTGCGCCCGTGAGTTCAGCCGCCGCCCGATCAGGTAAACAAGGAGCTATTGCTAGCCTCAGACGATGTGGCGCTCCTGCGCGCCGCCCCCGGCAGCGAACCGCTCGATGCGGAACTCGTCGATGTCTATGAAAGTGGCGCGGCCCGCCACGAGCTCCTCAGCTATCACGCGCCCGACCGCAGCCGACTGCTGCACCCCGTGGCCGGAGAAGCCGCAGGCGTTGAGCCAGCCGTCGACGCCCACCGGGCGCCCCAGGACGGGGTTGTTGTCGGGGGTTATCTCGTAATAGCCCGCCCAGCTGGCGCGGCGGTCGAGCGGCACGTGCTCCACCCAGGGGAAACGCGCCATGCCCGCTCGCATGGTGGGCTCCAGCCACTCCCAATCGATGGCGTCTTTGAAGCCGGGCGTCTCGGCGAGGTTGGAGCGGCCCATGAGTAGCCGCTCACCCTCGCTGCGGAAGTAGAAGCCGCCGCCCAGGTCAATAGTCAGAGGATAATCGTGCGGCTCTTCGAGGGGGCCGCTCATGAAGATGATGCGCCGGTGTGGGCTCACGGGAACGTCGAGCCCGGCGCGCTGCCCCACCACTCCCGACCAGGCCCCGGCCGCGTTCACCATCTCGGGCGCCTCGAAGGCGCCACTACTCGTCTCGACGCGCCACACGGCGCCCGACCGGGTGGCGGCGAGCAGCTCGGTCTCGACGTGCACCTTGGCCCCGCGCTCACGAGCCAGACGCAGGTACGTCAGGCAGATGCCGTGCGGGTCCAGGGTGCCGTCGACGGGACCGTAGGTGGCGCTATGCACGCCCTCGGTGTCGAACGCCACGAAGCGCTGCGCCTCGCCCGGCGTGAGGACCTCGACCGGCACGCCCACCCTGCGCTGCAGGTCTACCGCACCTATGTGCCCCTGCCAGTTGCTCTCGGGAACGATGAACAGGTAGCCCACGGGCCGGTAGCCGGAGTCGGCGCCGTAAAGCTGCTGGAAGTCGCGGAACTCCTTGAGGCTCTCCCACGACAGCCGTATGTTCGTCTCAGACGAGAACTGCACGCGGATGCCGGCGGCGCTCTTGCCGGTGGACCCCATAGCAGGCGCCGCCTGCGCCTCGAGCACCCCCACGCGCAGTCCCCGATCGGCCAGGCGGAAGGCGCAGGCGCTGCCGACGATGCCGGCGCCGATGACAAGTACGTCGTAGGTGGTTGCAGACACGTTGCCCCTCCTGCCTAAGCGCGGCTACGGCGCTATCACAGCCCAACGAGGGCGCTAGCCCTCAGTGACCCCTTCGGCGCGCACCGTCAGGCTACTCCAGCACCACATCTATGGCCGCCAGAAAGCTCAGGGCCTCGGGAACAGACGCGCGCAGCCCTTTGATGCGGTTGCGGGTGGGAGAGATGAAGTAGTTCCTGGCGGTGCGTAGGTCCGCGCGCGTCAGGTCGCACTCGTCGAACAGGCACGAGGTCAGGTCGCAGCCGTCGAACGCGACCGCAGGCATGTGGCAGGACTTGAACTCTGCCCGGTTGAAGATGCACTCTTCGAAGCTGAAGCGCGTAAGGTCCAGCTTGCGGAACAGCGCGAAGCTCAGGTCGCAGCCGCGGAACGAGGCCTCCACACCCAGCGGATCCCGCGCCAGAACGCCTATGTCAACGCCGGTCAGGCGGCAGCGGTCGAACGTCACGCCACGGAGGCTGGCTTCAGTAAGGTCTACTAGCGGCAGCTCACTGCGTTCGAAGTGGCAGTCGTACAGCTGGGCTCCGCGCAAGGACGCCTCGGTCAGGTCGCAAGAGACGAACGTGCACCCGTCGAACTCGTTGCCTGCCAGCGCCGCCCCTCCCGCTAGCAGGTCCTCGGCCGTCAGGCCCTCGAAACGCTCATCCACGAACCGGTGTGGGGAGGGGCCTTTCACGACGCTACTGCCTTACACATGCCCTAACTGTAAGGCGCAGCGCACCATGAGTGCTCCTTAACGCCGGCTTCACCCAAGCGCATGCCTGAACCAGCCGCTACTGCACGACTCACACGATGGTGACAACGTAGGGGTCAAGGCCGCCGCATAAGAACGTGCAGCAAGGAGTTCGGGACCCCGGGCGGCCTAACCCAAACTTCCGAGGGCGGAGGCGCGCAAGGCGCCCCGCGACCACCCCGAACCCCGAGCCCAAGAAGGAGGAGAGATGCCTCGCATCCGACACGCTTTGGCTCTACTGGTACTGTTCGCGCTGGCGTTCGCCGTCGCTCAGGATGGCGGTACCGACGCGCAACCCAACTTCGACGACCTGACGCTTGAACTGGTGGCAGACGGCTTCGTATCGCCCGTCACGCTTACGGCGCCGCAAGGTGACGACCGCTTGTTCGTGGTCGACCGCACGGGGCAGGTGTACGTGCTGAGCCAGGACGGCAGCAGCAGCGACCAGCTGTTCCTCGACATCTCAGACCGCATGGTGGAGCTCTCTGAGGGGTACGACGAGAGGGGCTTGCTCGGCTTCGCCTTCCACCCAGATTTCGCTGCTAACGGCCACGCGTACGCCTACTACAGCGCTCCGCTAAGGAGCGGCGCACCGGAAGGCTGGAACCACACGGCCCGGCTGTCGGAGTTCACCCTGAACGCCGCCGGCGACGCCCTGGACGCCGACTCCGAACGCGTGCTGCTCGAGATCGACCAGCCCCAGATGAACCACAACGGCGGTGAGGTGCTGTTCGGTAACGACGGCTACCTCTACCTGGGTCTGGGTGACGGCGGCTCGGCCAACGACGTGGCAGAGGGGCACCCGGCCATGGGCAACGGGCAGGACGTGACCACGCTGCTGGGCAGCGTTCTGCGCATAGACGTAGACACCCGCACGGGCGACCTGCCTTACGGCATACCGGCAGACAACCCCTTCGCCGACGGCGTGGAGCTGCCTGCGGGCTACGAGTGGCAGGGCACCGAGGCCCGCCCCGAGATCTACCTGTGGGGCGTGCGCAACCCGTACCGCTTCAGCGTTGACCGCGAGACGGGCGCCCTGGTCGTGGCAGACGTGGGCCAGAACATGTGGGAAGAGATCAACTACGTCACGGGCCCCGGTAACCTCGGCTGGAACCTGCGCGAGGCCGCGTTCGGCTTCTCGCCCGACGATCCCACCTCCGTCATCACCGAGAGCGACGCCGTGCCCCCACTGGGCGACGCCTTCGTGGAACCGGTGCTCACATACGCCCACCCCGGCGTGGCAGCCCAGCTCGGCGCACCCGAAGACATGGAGGTAGCCGACCGCGGCATCTCGGTCTCCGGTGGCTACATCTACCGCGGCTCGGCCATACCCGAGTTGGTCGGCTACTACGTGTTCGGCGACTGGAGCCAGTCGTTCCAGGAGCCCGGCGGCAAGCTGTTCGTGGCGCAGGTGAACGACGACGGCCTGTGGAGCTTCGTGCTCGACCGCAAGCTGGATGAGTTCGTCCTGGCGTTCGGGCAGGATGCCCACGGCGAGCTGTACATACTCACGACCGACATGCCCGGACCGGGCGGCAACACGGGCAAGGTGTACCGGATAACCAAGCCCTGATCGGCATAGACCCCCCTTGAGCCGCCGCGGGCCTTGACCCACATCATGGCCTGACCCCTCCGCCCTGGAGTTCAATCTCCAGGGCGGAGGGAAACTTATGTACGAGGCTTTCGGTTTACGTCGTCAGGCCGGCGTTCGTGTGCTCGGGCGCCTGGACGCCGCAGTTGCGTCCGGCACGAAGGGGTGCCGCTGATGGCGGCCACCTCGCCGACCCTCTCGCTTAAGCGGCCGCTCACCGTCAGCAAGGCCAGCATCGAGCCGGTGGCAGACAGCGACCGCGCCTGGTCGGGCCTCGTGTACGGCTACAGCGCCAGCGCCGCGTTCTGGCTCGTGGTCGGCACGCTGGTGGGGCTGTATCTAAGCTTCAAGTTCGCGGCGCCGGACATCGAGCACATCCCCTGGCTCTCGTACGGCCGCCTTCGGCCGGTGCACACCAACACGGTGTTCTGGGGCTGGGGCACGCTGGCCATGCTGGCCGGTGCGCTCTACGTGGTGCCGCGCACCAGCCACAGGCGCCTGTACTCGTACGGGCTGGCGTGGGTGAGCCTCTGGCTCATCAACGTCTCCGTGCTGGTGGGAGACGTGCTGCTCATGGCGGGCATAAACAACGCCGGCCAGGAGTACCGCGAGTTCATCTGGCCCGTGCAGCTTGTGTTCGCAGCCGGCGTGGTGCTGGTGGCCTACAACCTCATCCGCACCATCGCCGACCGCGGCATCGAGGAGATCTACATCTCCAACTGGTACATCATGGGCGGCTTTCTGTGGACCATCCCGCTCGTGATCATCGCCTACCTCCCCTACTACCAGCAGAACGCCATCTCGCAGACCGTCATCCAGGGCTACTACATGCACATGGGGGTGGGCATGTGGTTCACGCCCATCGCCCTGGGGCTCACCTATTACGCGCTGCCCAAGCAGCTCAACAAGCCCATCTACTCGTACTCGCTGGGGGTGCTGGCGTTCTGGACGCAGATGGTGTTCTACACCATGATCGGTGCGCACCACTTCATCTTCGCGCCCACGCCCTGGTGGCTGCAGACCATCGCCGTGATCTTCTCCGTGGGCATGGTCATCACCCTGGCCGCCGGCACGGGCAACTTCCTGCTCACCATGAAGGGCAGTGGCCGGGCCATAGCCCGCAGCTACAGCCTCCCGTTCATACTCGCCGGCGTTATCTGCTACTTCGTCTTCTCTGCCCAGGGCTCGCTCGAGGCCCTCAGGTCGCTGCAGGCCGTCTGGCACTTCACCAACTTCACCGTCGGGCACTCGCACCTCACCATGTACGGCTTCGTGTCGTTGCTCATCTGGGGTGCGCTCTACGGCATCTTGCCCAGGCTCACCGGGCGCGAGCCGCCGCACCTCTGGGTCGGCATCCACTTCTGGTTCTCGGTCGTAGGCCTGACCCTCTACGGCGGCGCGCTCAGCGTGGGCGGCACGCTGCAGGGGCTCAGCTGGGTGGCGGGTAACCCGTTCCTCGACTCCGTGCGGGCCATGGCCTCGTTCTGGCTCTGGCGCGCCGTCGGGGGCACACTCATGTTCCTCGGCCACCTGATATTCGCCTACAACGTGTGGCGCATGCGGCCGCTGCCGGCTCCTGCCGGCGGCGAGGGCGCGCAGGAAGGGGCGGCGGCATGAACTTCCACAAGAACCACTGGCTGCTCTTCTCCGTCACGTGCTTCGGCTTCATCGGCCTGTCGCTCATAGTGGGCATCCTGCCGGCCATCTGGGTGCAGAACAACTCGCTGCCGCTGGCGGCCGCC
>JBIQNJ010000087.1:0-9505 GCA_044462445.1 Truepera radiovictrix
GACCAATCGGTTAACAGCCGATCGCTCTGCCACTGAGCTACCGCCGAACACGCGCCCCGCCATGCGGCCGGTGGCCGCTTTCGGAGGCGAAGCGTAGTGTATCAAGCTCGCCCGGAAGATGGCAAGAAGTGCGGCGGTCGGGTCTCGCTCCGGGTTGCTCGGGGTAAAGCGCGCAGCGAGCAGTCGGCTGTTAACCGATAACTCCTAAGTCCACTCAGCTAGCGGGCAGCTCCACCACGAACTCTGCCCCCCGCGGGTCCTCCACGGTGTGAGCGAACACGTGGCCGCCATGCAGCTGCACCAGCGTCTTGACGATGGCCAGCCCCAGCCCGCTGGCGCCCGCCCTAGGCTGTTCGTAGTCCACGTCCTTGTCCTGGAAGTAGCGGTCGAACGCCCGCGCCGCGGCCTCGTCCGACAAACCAGGCCCCGTGTCTCTTATACGTATGCGCGCGGTGCCGCCCTCGTGAGCCACGGATGCGGTCACCCGCCCACCTTCGGGCGTTACCCGCAAGGCGTTGTCCAGCAGGTTCCCAAGCACCTGGGTCATGCGGTCTGGGTCAACGTTCACCAAGACGGGCGCCGCGGGCACGCTCGGGGCGCCAGTGACACCGGCCGCCCTGAACCTCGACTCGTAGTCGTCGAACACGTCGGCGAGCAACCGGCCCGCGTCTACGCTGCGACGCCTCAGCTCCAGCCGCCCGGCGTCTGCCAGCGACAGCACCCTCAGGTCCTCCACCAGGCGCGAGAGCAGCGCGGCGTTGCGGCTCAGGCTGGCCACCTCGGCCTCGTTGAGCGGCACGAGGCCGTCCTGCAGCGCCTCCAGCCGCAGGCTCAGCGCCGTCAGCGGCGTGCGCAGCTCGTGTGCGATGTCGGCGATCATCGCCTTGCGCTCGCGCTCGTAACCCTCCAAAGACTCGGCCATCTGGTTGAAGTTCTCGGTCAGCCTGGCGGTCTCGAGGTTGGTCATGCCGCGCGGCGGCAGCGGCGGGACCCTGGCCGAGAGGTCGCCGGCGGCGAGAAGCGCCGCCGCGTGAGAGACCCGCTCGACGGGCCACGCCACCAGCCTCGACAGCCACAACGCCAACGCCAGTGACATGGCCGCAGCCAGTGCCACACCCACGAGGAACGCCTCGTTCTGGAAGCGGTTGAACGCTCGGTACGACAGCGCCAGCTGCTCGTTGAACGCCCCAGGCTCGTAGCCCCCGACGCCCGCCTGCCCGAAGCCTGCACCCTCGCCGCCCGGAGCGTAGGCTCCACCGCCCGGGCCTGGCGGCCCTTTATCGGGCTGGCCCAGGAAGAGTGAGCTGACGCCGCCGGGCAGGAGAGGCTTGGGGTGCGGAACCCTCAGGCGCACCTCCTCGGGCAGGTCGTAGAAGCGCCGCCACTCCGCCCAGCGCTGGGTGAGGGCCAGCACACCGAGGGTGAGCACCATCGTGCCCAGCATCGCCAGAGCTAACTGGACAGATAGCCTACGCACTCACCCCTCCACCAGTCGGTAGCCCAGCCCCCGGACCGTCTCGATGAGGTCGATAGCGCCCACCTCCGCCAGCTTCTGACGCAGGTTCTTCACGTGCACGTCCACCACGCGCTCAAGCGCGTCGCTGTCGGGCATGGCGGCCTCGAACAGCTCGCTCCGCGTAACGGCCCGTCCGGGCGTCGCGGCCAGGTGCCTCAGGATGCGGAACTCGCTGAGGGTGAGCGCCGCCGGCTGGTCGTCGTACGTGACGCGCACGCGGTAGTCGTCAACCGTCAGCTTGCCGACCTTGAACACCTTGTCGGTGCTCTCGGGAGAGGCGGCACCGCGCCGCAGCACGGCCTTCACGCGCGCCAGCAGCTTGCGGGGGCTGAACGGCTTGGTTATGTAATCGTCGGCGCCGAGCCCAAGGCCCAGCAGCTCGTCGACCTCCTCCGCCCGGGCGGTCAGCAGGATCACGGGAACGGGAGCCTTAGAGGAGTCGCTGCGTACGTGCCTAAGCACCTCGAGGCCGTCCAGCTTGGGCAGGCCGATGTCCAGCAGTAGCAGGTCCGGCGCCGCCGCCCGCCACAGTTCCAGGGCGCGCTGACCGTCTCCCGCACGCTCCGTCTTGAAGCCGGCGTCGCGCAGGTACAGCTCCACGAGTTCCGCGATGTCGCGGTCGTCCTCAACGATCAGCACGCTCTGCATGGTCTTCTCCTACTCTATGTCGTCAGGCTACTCGGCCGCAGCCGCCAGGTGCTCGGCGAGCGCCTCGCCGGCCGCTGAAACACGCTCATCCAGCGTGGCTACCGCCGCCCTCAACGAGACCAAGGCGTCACCCTCGAAGTACGGTTCCAGCAACTGCAGGTAAGCCGCGTTGGCAGCCGTGATCTGCTCGACACCGAACACATTGGCCGCTATGTCTGCGAGCTGCGCTTGGTACTGCGCGGCATACACCTGGTCGTCGAGCAGGAACCTGATGAGCGGCCAGGAGTCCGACGTGGTGGCGTGGTCTAAGCTCGTCGAGCCGGAGAGCCCACCGAAGCCGCGAGCACCACCAGCCTCATCGGACGCGACGGGGCCGCCGGCCCCGCCGGCCCCGCCGAAGCCGCCGGCATCACCGGCGCGCCGCCGGCGAGCTCCCTGGGCGCCGGCGTTGCCGTCCTGCCCGCCAGCGAACCTCCCGAACGCCCCGCCGTCGGCACCCGGCGGAACCGGGCCAGCGAAAGCGACTCCGGGCCCGCCGCCGCTGAGGATGCGGTCGTGGTCCCAGGCTATCCAAGTCAGGCGTCCCGTGGCGGGGTCGTTGTAGAGGTAGTAGTTGTGGGCCATGCCGCCGTAGGCGTCCCAGTTCTGCATGGCTGCGGTGAGCGCCAGCCAGCGCAGGAAGGTCGGCACATCGAAGACGGCCTCGAGCTGCGCGCGCCACGCCTCAGGGTCTACAGTGCGCAGCTCGGAGTGCAGCGCGTCGTAGAGCGCCTCGATGTCGCTCCAGTCGCCCGACTTGTTGTTCTCCTTCTGGAACGACTCTTCGATGGAGGAGCGGGTACCTGCGGCGAACGAGGCTGCTGTGCCCTCGCCCTCGTAGATGTTGCCGTCGTCGCTGCCGAAGTGCTGAGGTATCACCGTGTCGTCTACGGCCTCGACCATCACGTAGATACCCAGGTCCACCGGGCCCTCGCCGTAGTCGAGCACCACCCGGTAGAAGGCCGTCTGCGCGGCCGCCAGGCCGGCGCTCTCCAGCAGGTCGTACGCCAGCGTGTCCCGCAGGTACGAGGCGTCGGCCACTACGTTGGAGAGCGACAGCTGCTTGAAGCCGAAGAAGCGCTGGTTCTTGATCTCAGGGTAGTCGTCCTCCCACTCGTCGAAGTCCAGCTTGAGCGGCAGCTTCAGGCTGCCTGACGCGTAGGCGGTCGTGAGCGTGGAGTTGCCCTTGTAGCGCAGACCCACGTTGTTCCACGTCTGGCCGTCGAACTCGATGGTCGCCTCCACCCACATCGGGTTCTCGGAGATGAGCGAACCTCCACCCACGAAGCCGCCTGGGCCCATGCCACCCTCGGGGAAAGAGATAGGAAAGCCCGGGAAGCCCTCTGGGAGACCTTCAGGCAGCCCCTCTGGCAACCCGGCAGGCGAACCCCCAGGGAGAGCTGGGGGGAAAGCGTCCGGGAAACCTTCTGGCAGGCCTTCAGGAAGACCTTCTGGCCGACCTTCCGGCAGAGCCCCCTCGGGTAGCCGCCCAGGGAAGCCGCCGCGCCCACGCTCGCCCATCAGCTCAGCTATGTTCGCCTGCATCGCCTCCCACTGGTCGGGTGCGATGGTGATGGTGATCTCGTTCACCTTGTCCGTCGGGAACACAGTGGCGTAGTCCGGCTCCACGCTGTTCGAGTGGCTGGCGTCTGTCCAGCCGGCGGGGCGGTCGGTCTGGGCCCATGCCACCGGCGTCACCCATAGGAGCCCAGCCAGGAGCGGCGCCAGGGCCGCACGCATAGTTCTCTTGGTCTTGTGGATCATGCTTCTTATCACCTCGTGGTCGGCGTAGCGAGGCGCCTGCTCATCTGCGCCTGCGCCCCTGCGTGGCGGTGCACGCTTGACCACAAGATGACCGTCCAAGCAGAAGTTGCCGAGAACGGTGTATGTAGTTCCTATGAAGCCGCGCTGTGCGGCCTGACCCTGCCTCTGGCACCGCTATATAGCGGTGCCCGGGCGCCGGCCCGTTAGGTACGATCGGGACATGACCCTAGACGACTACCAGGCCGGCGCCCGCACCACCGCCCTCTACCCAGAACACGCGCGCATCATCTACCCCGCCCTGAAGCTCGCGGGCGAGGCAGGCGAGGTCACCGAGAAGCTCGGTAAGCTCATGCGCGACGAGGGGTACGTGGCGGGCCAGCCGCTCACCCAGGCGCAGACGGACGCGCTGGCCAAGGAGCTCGGCGATGTGCTCTGGTACGTTGCCAACCTGGCAGCCGACCTGGGCCTGTCGCTGGAACAGGTGGGGGCGCTCAACCTGGCCAAGCTGGCCAGCCGCAAGGAGCGCGGGGTGCTGGGCGGCAGCGGGGACGACCGCTAGCCGGCCAGTAGTTGCTGCAGCACCCGTGCCTGGTTGTGCTGCTCGTCCTTGGCGCCGTACACGAGCGTTACGTCGCCCTTGGCCACCAGCTCCTTCAGGCGGACCAGGGCCTCGTTGCCCTTGAGCTCGCTCCTGTAACGCTTGGCGAACTCCGCGAACTTGTCTGGGTCGTGACCGAACCATTTGCGCAGCTCGCTGCTCGGCGCCAGATCCTTGGCCCACCAGTCGATGCGCGCGTTCTCCTTCTTTACGCCCCGGGGCCAGAGCCTGTCGACCAGCACACGCGTACCGTCGGCTCGTTGCGCTTCCTCGTACGCCCTCTTGATCTTGAGCATGGTTAGAGGGTAGCGCCGTTCGGGCGCTACCCTCTAACCACAACTCACAGATGGAGCGTTAAGTTCGCTTAAGGCGGCAGCGCCGCTAAGAGGAGCGTCAGCAGCTAGCCACACCTAACGCATGGGCGTTCAGTTCGCTCAAGTTCTCACCCGCACTTGGAGAAGCCGCAAGACTCACATTTCTGGCAGCCCTCCTCGAACCTGAGGGGCGCCCCGCAGTCTGGGCAGCGCACGCTCTTGTTAAGGGTGTTCTCGGCGCCGGCGGTCTCTAGCGCCACGGCCAGCAGGTCGGCCTTGGAGGCCACCAGACGGCCGTGGTAGGTGCCGTACATGCCGCCGTTGATGCCGCGGAGGGTCTTGACCAGCGCCTCGGCCGGCACGCCGTACTGCAGGGCTATGGAGACCACGCGGCCGAGCGCCTCGCTGTCTGCGTTGGCCTCGTCGCCGGCTTTGCCAGAGACGATGAACACCTCGGTGGGCAGGTCGTCCTGCTTGTTGACGGTGACGAAGAAGCCCCGCTTCTCGCCCGTGGGCAGCATGAGCTTCACGCTGTCGGTGAAGCCCGACAGGCGGATGGGGCGCTCGAAGAGGGGCTCACCAGGCAGGTACTCGTTGCGGCCGGTGGTCTGGGCGGTGGCCGCCTGCGCCGTGGTGGCCACGGCGATCATGCCGCCCTGGCTGGGCTGAGGAGCGGCCACGGGTACGGGCGGCAGGCTCGAACCGGCGCCGGCGGCGGCGATACCCACGGGCTCGGGCGCGCTGACCGAGGCAGAACCGGCGTCGTCCTTCTTCTCTTCCTTCTTGGCGCTGGTGGAGAGCACCTGGAAGCTGCGCGAGCCGTCGCGGTACACCGTTATGCCCTTGCAGCCGCTGGCGAAGGCCAGCGAGTACGCCTCGAACACGTCATCGACCGTGGCCTGGTTGGGCATGTTGATGGTCTTGGAGATGGAGTTGGCCAGCCTCTCGCCCCCGTCGAAGGCGCGCTGAACGGCGCCCTGCATGCGCACGTGGTCGGCCGGCGCGATGTCGTGGGCGCAGCGCAGCACACGCTGCACGCCTTGCGGGATGAACGCCAGGCCCTGCACCGAACCGTGGTTGGCCTGAACCTCGGCCACCACCTTGTCCCAGTCCCAGCCGCCGTCCTTGTAGAAGTCGGCGTGGGGGGTGTGCTCCTCTAGCAGTTGCTGGAAGAGCGGGTGGATGAGGGCGTGGTAGTCGGTGCCTATCTTGCGGTAGATGAAGGGGGCGAACACGGGCTCAACACCGGAAGAGACGCCCATGAGCATGCTGGTGGTGCCGGTGGGTGCCACGGTGAGCACGGCCACGTTGCGGCGCGGCTTGCTCAGGTCGCTCTGCGAGAACAGCGGGAAGACGCCGCGCTCGCCGGCCAGCTTCTGCGAGGCGGTCTCGGCGGCGTTGCGCAGCGCGCCGATCATGGCCTCCACGGCGTCGCGGCCCTCGTCGGAGTCGTAGCCGTAGCCCATGAGGATGAGCGCGTCGGCGAGACCCATGACGCCGAGGCCCAGGCGGCGCAGCTTCATGCTCATCTCGCGGTTGTCTTCGAGCGCGAACTTGTTGACGTCGAGGACGTTATCGAGGAACCGTACGGCAGTGGTCACGTCGGCGGCGAAGGTGTCGAAGTCGTAGCCGGTCAGGCCCACGCCGCGCTCGGTGACGTACGCGGCCAGGTTCAGGGCGCCCAGGTCGCAGGGCTCGCCCGGGTACAGGGGGATCTCGCCGCACGGGTTGGTGCTTAAGATGTCGCCCAGTTCGGCGCGCATGGGGTTGTGCTCGTTGATGCGGTCTATGTATATGAGACCGGGCTCGCCGGTGGCCCAGGCGTGCTGGGCTATCTCGTAAAGCTGGCCCTGCTTCTCACGCTTGGCGGTCTCCATGAACTGGTCGGTTACCAGCACCGAGATGTTGAAGGTGCTGATGTCGCCCTCGGTCTGCTCGCGCTCAAGGTCCTTGGCCGTAACGAAATCTTTGACGTCAGGGTGCGTGATGCTCAAGGTGGCCATACCGGCTCCGCGCCTGGTGTTGTGGCTCACGAAGCCGCCTGCAAGGTATGTTTTGTTTTCGTCAACAGAAAGGTCGAGCGTCAGCGATCTGCCAGCTTCGGCTACCCCCAAAACAGGCACATAGAACTCGTTGTAATCGAACTCAGGCAGCAGACCCTCGATATGCGAGTCGGTTCGCAGGCGCTCATAACCAGTAGCAGTGAGGTTCCGCTCGCCGCGCATGTAGCGCGATACGTTCTTGCGAGCAGACGTGTACTCGGAAGGACGACCTTTAGAACCAGCCGGCATAGCGGCGAACGCCCCAGCCAGCACCGCAGTTGCGTGCGGTAGCACCCAGGACTTCTCGCGAGCTTCATCTGGTGCGTGCAAACCAGCAGCCTCAAAGCGGGACCCTTCGATAAATCCGATTCGCTCTAGGTAGCGCTCGAGCCCCTTGTGGCTGACCACGCGCACGCTGTGAATTGAGTGCTGCGAATAGCGGTTTGAAAGTCCCTGCGTAGTACGACGCTTGGTCGGTATACCCAAACCCGCCAGCATGGTGGCAACGTCCTCTGACAACAGCGCCGAAGAAGTCGTCAGTGTCGGCATTCCGTGCGTCACCGTTCCGTCGGCCTCAAACAAGCCCTTGAGGAAACTGGCCACAACGGGGCGGGGCGACATCCGTATTGCCTTCGGCAGGCTCAATTGGCGTGCCTTCGCCTTCGTCAAACCGTTTGCTTCCAGCCAGGCAACAAGCTGAGCTGACTTCGTTACAAACACGACGCTGGCGTCGTTCTCCTTCTGCTCTACAGTAACGTCGAGGTCGAACAGCTCTTTGAACAGGCGCGGAGTCTGCTCCATCATCGGCGAGCCGTGAGCTACTGCAAAGCCTACGCGTCCGGCGCTGATGAAGCCGTCGCCCCATAGATAGCCGAGGAAGAACGCAAGACGCTCTTGAAGAACCTCTGGCATGCGAATAGCTTTGGAATTGTGGTGAGGAGAGTCGACTGGCCGAAGCAGCACGGGTGCACCTGTGTGCTGATCCAGAACCTGGATAACATTGTCGCCACGCTGCAAATCCTCGAATGCAACCCATTCGCGTTGGCCGTTTGGGCGCAGAACTTTTAGCCTGTGGTTTGGAGTACCGCGCAGGGTCTGGCCGTTTTCCAGCGTGACCCTGAGGGTGTTAACGATGCCGTTGTTGTAGCCGCGAGGGCTGGCCTTCCAGCCCTCGTCTGTTGCTACTTTCAGATAGTGGTCCTGCCAGCCCATCTGGTGGGCATCAACCAGTTCGCTAAGGCGCAGGGTGCCACGGCTGGTGTTGACGAGGGTGTCGGGGTGCAGGCAACCTCCCTGCCGGATGGCGCGCAGCGTGGGCGCAAACACGTATCGCAGCGTGGCCACCGGGCCCGCAAACGCCGCGCCGCCCAGACCTGCCCAGATAGCGAAGTTGTCGAACACCTCTACAGCAAACGACGAAGGGCCGCTGGAGGTGCCTCCCGAGCCGTTTACGGGGGTGCCCTCAGGGCGCAGGTTGCTGAGGTCTACCAGAACATCCTGGCCCTCCAGCAAGCCCAGCACCATGTCGGCGGCGCCGCCCCAGATGTCGTCTACGCTGTCGGCAATCGTACGTAACTTAGAAACGTTGCTCGTGCCGCGCTCGACAAAGGTGGCGGAGCGGTAGCCGCGGGTTATGTACTCACCATGCACCAGGTCGAGGAACGTGCCCGTGCGCACCTTCTCGTAGTCGGCGTGCTTGGGGTCGATGGTGATGTACAGGCGACCCGTGGCGCCGCTGAAGCGCCGCTTGGGGCCTAGCGGGTCGAGGTTGACACCGTTACCTCCGCCCACCTTAGTGACGAGGGCCAGCTTGGTGGCGAGGTGGAGCACCCACGCGTCCGTGCCCGCCACCTCCGGGCCGCCGTCCTGAACGAAGCAGTTGAGGACGTTGCCGTGCTGCGTGGCCGCGCCGGCGAGCACGCGCCCGCCCGGGCAGAACTTCTTGGTGATCATGAGCTGGTAGAAGCGCTCTGCGGCCTGGTCGCGCAGCGCCTCCTGCTCCGGCCTGGCCACCCAGGTGGCCACACGGCGGAACATATGTTCTAGCGAGTCATCCCCGGCCTGGAAGTACTGCCGCTTGGCGATCGCTATCGCGTGCGGGTCGAACCCGCTGGCAGGATCTGGGTGCGGTGAAGACGACTGCGCCATGATGCTCCTCTCGCCGCTGTCCGTGGCTCGGCTGCAGCGGCTTCCGAATGAAAGTTTCAGTTCTCCCGACCGAGCGCTCGCAGCTAGCCGCGAACGCCTGGGTTCTAGCCTTGTCAGCCGCGCCTTACACCCTCAAGCTCAGGCAGGTGAAGCGGGACGTCTTGCCCAACCTTGATACAAGATGTAGTACCGATGATGCTAGCAGGTACTACCTGGAGTGGCAGTAGCAGATCTTACTGACGCCACCTGCGGTGGCGTGGCACGCCTCGTGGGGGCTCCCCAACTGGCTCGACCGTCCGTCGAGGATAACAAAGTGGGCTCACCCTCAACAACCCTGAGAGTGCCATGTGTGAACGCCGGGATGCCGCCCAGTACCAGATGTTGTACTTAAGCGCACAAGCAGGGGCCGGCACCATCTGCGGCGCCGGCCCCTGCA
>JBIQNJ010000088.1:0-9415 GCA_044462445.1 Truepera radiovictrix
GACCGCGCCGCGCGCGCCCAGAGCGCCGACGTGCTCGGCTTCGCCGCCGGCAGCTCATCGCTCTCCAAGGGCGAGAGCCTGAAGGACACGCTGCGCACCATCGATCAGATGCAGGCCGACCTGTACGTGGTTCGGCACCCGGTGGCGGGCGCCGCCCACCAGCTCACCAACTGGACGGACGCCGCCATAGTCAATGCCGGTGACGGTCGGCGCGCCCACCCCACCCAGGCGCTGCTGGACGCCTACACCTTCCGCAACCGCTTCGGGGGCAACCACTCTTTCGAGGGTAGGCGCCTAGCCATCGTGGGCGACATCGACCACTCGCGCGTGGCGCGCTCCAACATCGAGCTGTTCACCAAGCTCGGCGCCGAGGTAGTGCTGGCAGGACCCGCCACCCTTGTGCCCCGCGAGTTCGCCTCGCTGCCGGGCGTGAGCGTCACGCATCGTCTCGAGGAGGCCCTCGAGGGGGCGCACGCGGTGATGGCGTTACGCATCCAGGCGGAGCGCCTGACGCGCGGGCTGCTACCGCCGCTCACGGAGTACGTGCAGCGCTACCAACTGACGGAGGAAGTGATGAAGCTGGCACATCCCGACGCCATACTCATGCACCCGGGGCCGCTTATCCGCGACCTGGAGGTGGCCTCGTCGCTGGCCGACGGCGAGAGAAGCGTCATAGAGCAGCAGGTTGCCAACGGTGTGCCCACGCGCATGGCCGTGCTGTACACGCTGCTGGTGGGCCAGCGATGAGCAGGAGCCCGCTTCGCATGAGCCGCTCGCCCATGAACCCCGCCCCCAGCAACATCTGCGTCGGCGTGAGGGCACAGCGATGAGCCGCACCGTCATCCGCAACGCCCACCTGGTGGACGGCGCCGGCGATCACGGCGTGCACGACCTGTACCTGGCAGGCGGCGTCATCGAGGGCTGGGACCTCGGCCCAGGCACCGGTCCAGTCGATCAGGAGTACGACGCCGGCGGCCGCCTACTGACACCGGCCTTCACCGATCTGCACGCCCACCTGCGAGACCCGGGGCAGGAACAGAAGGAAGACCTGGCCAGCGGCCTGGCCGCGGCTGCGGCGGGCGGCTTCGGCACCGTCATCAGCATGGCCAACACCGACCCGGTGGTAGACGACCCGGGGCTGGTGGCCGATCTGCTCAGGCGTGCGGCACTCTTGCCCGGCGCTCGCCTGCGGCCGTCTGCGGCGCTGAGCTACGGACTCAAGGGCAGCAGCCTCACTGAGTTCGCCGCTCTTAAGGCGGCGGGCGCCGTGATGATCACCGACGACGGCATACCCGTGGCAGACTCCCACCTCATGCGGCGGGCCTGCGAGTACGCCGCTGAGCTGGGCCTCGTCATCCAGACCCACTCTGAGGAGCCCGCGCTGCGCGCTGGTGGCGTGATGAACGAGGGGGTGGTCAGCCGCATGCTCGGCCTGCCGGGCAACCCTGACACCGCCGAATCGCTCATGATCTTCCGCGACGGCGAGCTGGCCCGGATGACGGGCGCCCGGGTGCATATAGCGCACGTGAGCTCGAAGCGCGGCATGCAGGTGGCCGAGTGGTTGAAGGAGAACGGCGCCCCTATCACCATCGAGGTGACGCCGCACCACCTGACGCTGACCGACGACTCGCTTGCCACCTTCGACCCTCTCTACAAGGTGGCGCCGCCGCTGCGCACCGCGGAAGACGTGGCCTACCTGCGCGAGGCCGTGCGCCGCGGCGTAGTAGACAACATCGGCACCGACCATGCGCCCCACACCCTGGCCGAGAAACAGAGAGACATGCTTAACGCGCCGTTCGGCATCGCCAACATCGAGGTCACTTTCCCACTCCTGTACACGGAGCTGGTGGCCGGGGGCGAGCTCGAGTTGGTTCGCCTGCTGCACCTGCTGCAGGACGGCGCCGCCAATGTGATGGGCTGGCCGGCACCGCGGCTTTCCCCCGGCGCGCCTGCCGACGTGACCCTGCTCGACCTGGGTAGCGAGCGGGCTGTCAAGGGGGCGGAGCTAAGGAGCAAGGCCAAGTGGACACCATGGGAGGGCCAGGCGCTCCAGGGTTGGCCCGTCCTCACTATCGTGGCTGGTAGAACAGTGTTCGACCGGACGCTCTAGGTTTTAGCCTAGAGTGTCCCGGCTTAGGGCGCACCTCACGTTCTAGCTTCGAACGCGTCTACTAGAATGTTCGGCATGACGGTAGCCGTGAACGTACCGCCCCGCTCACCCTCTCACCCCCAGGGTGGCGCGGGCGCGGCAGACGCGCACACCACGCTCTGCCTCCCGGGCTCGCTCACCCCCCCAGCCAGCCCGGCCCCTCACCACGCCACGGCTATCGTCATTCTCAACGCTGCATCAACCTTCACCCACCGCACGTTCACGAGGCACGAGCAGCTGTTCTCCCCCGGCGAGGCGGCCGAGCACGCCTACTACATAGAGGAAGGCATGGCGGCCCTCACCCTTGAGGCCGTGGCCGACCGCCAGCGCGTGCTGGCCCTCGCAGGTCCGGGAGACGTCATCGGCGCCCTGTCCCCCAACCTGCAGCAGCACACCCATGGCGCCGCTGCGCTTAGTGGCCAGGTGGCCGTCAGGCTGCTCCCCGCTGGAGACCCAGCTCTAGCAGAGCTGCTGGCTGCGGCCGCGGGGCAGCACATCGCCCGCCTCACTTGGGCCCTCGAAGACGCCGCGCACCCTGTTCCCTCACGGCTGGCCAGAGCGCTGCTGCGCCTGGGCCAGCGCTTCGGTCAGTACACCGACAGCGGCGCGGTCCGGCTGACGCTGCCCATCACCCACGACACCCTGGCCGCCCTGGTGGGCGCAGCGCGAGAGACCACTACCACCATCATCCAGCAGCTCCGCCACGAAGGTCTGCTAGAGGGCACTCGCGGCAGTTACCGCTTCCAGCCGCAGCAGTTGGCCGAGTATGCGCACCGGGCCGCACTCGCGGCACGCTGAAGGGCTTACTTCGCTGCTAGCTCGCGCCACGCCTCATAGGGGTCAACCCCTTCAACACGCACGGGTTCGTGAACGAACTTCATGCGCCTCGCATCGACGGGCTTGGTCAGCTCCTCTTCTACGTTCGCTGTAGAGAGTCCGTACTCCTTGCCCTCATCGTTGGAATACGCGTAATAAACAGCATCTATACCTAACAGCGTCATGGCTGCATGGCACATGGGGCATGGGTTGCCGCTGGCATACATAACGAACTCACCTGCCTCGCTGAAGGCGCCACCGCGACCTGCTGCTCTGAGAGCCTCCAACTCAGCGTGGGCCGTGGGATCACCTGTAGCCAGGAACGTGTTCACCCCGGTAGCAACCACTTTGCCGTCCCTTGTCAACACCGCACCGAACGGTCGCCCACCACTTAGCTTCACGTTGTCGTGTGCCAGCCTTATAGCTTGCTCTAGGTATGCCGCTTTCTGGTCCATGTCCAACTCCGTTCCGTGAGCCCCGTCAGCTCGTCTTCTGCTTCGGGTCCAGGGTGTCTCTAAGGCCATCACCCAGTAGGTTGAACCCTAGGACCACCAACATGATGGCGAGCCCCGGAAACGTCACTGCCCACCACGCGATGCTCAGGTTCTCTCTATCTGTAGCGATCATCCGACCCCAGCTTGCCAACGGCGCCGGCAAGCCTAAGCCCAAGAAGCTCAGCGACGCCTCCGAAAGGATGGGCACCGCCAAGCGCAGGCTCGCGTAAACCAACAGCGTAGGCACTAGCGCCGCCGCGATATGTCTGAACATCAGCCTGAAGTCCGACCCGCCGATGGCTCGCGACGCCGTGATGAACTCCCGCTCTCTGATAGCCAGAGTTTCCGCGCGAGTAAGCCGCGCGAACGTGCTCCAGCCCGATAACGACAGCGCCAGTATCAACGTCGCGAAACCGCTACCCAGCGCAGCCATCACGGCCAACGCCAAGATGATGCCCGGGAAAGTCATGAACGCATCGGTGATGCGCATGAAGATCGAGTCGATCCTGCCACCGTAGTAGCCCGATATGACACCCACCACAACGCCAACCAGTGCGCTGACGCTCGTCACTATGAGTCCCACCAGTAGTGAGATGCGCGCACCGTAAAGCAGCCGGCTCAGCACATCGCGGCCGAACATGTCGGTGCCAAGTAGATACTCTCCACCGGGCGGCCTATGAGCGTGGAACGGGTTGATCTTGTAGGGATCGTGCGGAGCGATCCATGGTGCCAGTAGCGCCACCAGCATGACTACAGTCACTACAAGTAGGCCGGCGGTGTTAAGGGGGTTGCGCAAGAAGCGACGAAGCAGGGCCACTAGGCGGCGTCCTCCCATAGGTTCATGAGTACCGGATCCTTGGATCAACCAGCGCATAAGACAGGTCCGTTATCAGGTTGATGAGGCCAAGCACCACCGCGAATACGAACAGGCTTCCCATAACGAACGGCACATCGCGGTTGATCATGCGGTCGTAGAGCAAGAACCCCACCCCCGGCCACCGGAACACTGTTTCGATGACCACCGTGCCTCCCAGCAAGGCCCCGATCTGCAAACCCGTGATGGTGATTACCGGAATCAAAGCGTTGCGCAACACGTGCTTCACTACGACCTTGCCCTCAGACAGGCCCTTGGCGCGGGCGGTACGAACGAAATCCTCCCTCACGACCTCCAAGATCGAAGAGCGCGTGAGACGCATTACTGTTGCCGCCAGCGTGGTACCTAGCGCGAACGCCGGCAAGATGACGTGTCGCCAGCTGCCATAACCACCCAGTGGTAGCCACTTCAGCTGGTACGAAAATACCAACATGAGGATCAGACCAAACCAGAAAGTTGGCATAGAAAGACCTATGAGAGACACCAGACGGGTCAAGCGATCCCAGATCGTGTTCTGCTTGACGGCGCTGATAACACCGGCGGGAACACCGATGAGGATCGTTACCAACATGCTGGCCAGGGCCAGGTAGAGCGTCGCCGGGAACCGACCCATCAGCACGGGCAACACTGGCCGGCCGTCCAAGAACGAGTTCCCCATATCGCCTCTTACGAGGTTGAACACCCAGTCCAGGTACTGAACGTGAAGCGGCCTATCTAGACCCAGACGGGTCCGAATCAGTTCCACGGTCTCGGGAGAAGCACCTTCGCTACCAAAGATGGCCGCCGCGTCGCCTGGCAGGACATGGAAGATCGTGAAGATCAAAAGCGTCACGATGAACGCCAAAGGAACGAGTTGCAGAAGTCGATTCGCTAGATACCGACTCAATCAGATCACCAACCTAGGCCGTGTCGCAGCTGAGCGGCAAACACGCGGGATCTACCGCGCAGCTGCGAGCACTACTGTGGATTTACAGGCTTACTGGGGGGCGTTCCAGCGAGCGTTCAAGGCTGTATCGAGGAACAGGGTGTAAGTTCCGTATCGAACGCCTTCTAGGTACGGGTTGTAGAGCAGCAGCGAGGACGGGTAGCCGAGTACCAGCATCGGCGCCTCTTCAGTAAGGATCTGCTGCACTTCGGAGTAGTAGGCGCGGCGCAACTCCGGGTCCGCCGTGAACCTGCCCAGGTCGAGAAGCTCGTCCACCCGCTCGTTCACGTAGCCGTTGTTGCGACCGTTGTCGGGCACCATACTGTCAGAGTGGAACAGGTTATGGAGCAGTGCATCGGGGTCGGGACGGATGCCGAACGGGCTGCCGACCATCTCGTACTCGCCCGTAAAGGTGGCGCCCGCCCGCTCAGGAACTTCCCGCTGCAGGATGTTGAGGGTTACCCCGATCTCTTTCCAGTAGTGCTGCACCAGTTCGTAGATGGCAGTCTCGACGACGATGATGCTCGCTGTGAAACCATCGGGATAGCCCGCCTCGGCCAGCAGGCTCTTGGCCAGTTCCGGATCGTAGTCGTAGTAAGGCGTATCTGTCTCGAACATCGGCATGGCCGAGATTAGGGGGTTGTTGCCCTTCTCAGCGAAACCGCTATATAGCACGTGGTGCATGGCTTCTTGGTCGAGGGCGTGAAGCAGGGCCTGGCGCACCCGTACGTCGTTCCACGGGTAATCCTCGCGCAGGTTGAGGTGTATGTACTCTATGCTGCCAGGCAGTTCTTGCACGCCGTACACGCCTTCGCGCGCTACGCGGGCAGCCTGGGCAGACACGCCGGTCCACACAACGTCGGCTTCGCCGGTCTCCAGCATCTGTACCTTGGTCGTGTTCTCGCGCACAGGGATGATGGTCAGGCGCTTCATGGCCAGTTCGCCGCCGTAGTAGCCCTCGAAGGCTTCAAGTTCGATGAACTCTTGCGCGCGCCAGAGCTTAAAGGAGAACGGACCGGACCCGACCGGGTTGGTGTTGAGGAGCTGACTGTCGACGTGCTGCGGCACGATCCCGAGGGTGAGCGAGTTCAGCAGCGCGCCGCTGGGGTTAGCCAGGTGCAACGTCAGCTCATGGTCGCTAACGACCTCTACCTCGCTGATAACTTGGAACTGGTCGCGCAGCGGCGAAGCGAACTCGGCGTCGCGCACGGTGTCGAGGGTGTACTTGACGTCGGCGGCAGTCAACGGCTGGCCGTCGTGGAACAACACACCCTCTTTGATCTTGAAGGTGACAGTGGTGGGGTCCGGGAAAGCCCACTCTTCAGCCAAGTCACCGTAGAGTTCACCGTTGGAGTCGATCTTCATGAGCGAGCTGTAGACGAGTGTAGTGATGCGCTCATCCTGGAAGCCGGCCCTACGCCGCGGATCGAGGTTCTGGGCCTCGGTGTGATAGACGATGACCAGATGTCCCTCTGCCATGCGCTGCTGGGGGAGAGGTACGCCCGGGATGCGCTGAGCCTGACCGCTGGCGAACGCCTGGAGAGACACCAGGATCGCGAGAACGGTCACCAGCAAGGTTATTGCCCGACGGTTGATAGTCTTCACTTTGCGGTCTCCTTGTTGACGATCTGGCTGAGGTTGCGGTTGAAGATCCGTTCCTTATCGTCTTCGCTGATGGGTAGCTTGTTGATCTTTATGGCCTCAAGTGCCGGGATGCTGAACGGGAAGTTAGTCGTGAATATGAAGCGGCTCGCGCCCAGCTTCCCGACGGTGTTGAGCAGGAACAGCATGGTTGAGTCACTGGTGCCCAGGTATACGTTGGGATGATCTTCTGCGATCATCACCGAATCGCTTTGCGTGCGGAACGCCACCTGGGTAAGCAGTACCGGCACGTCGGCGTAATCGTTGAGCCAGCCTTTCAGCCGCAGCGGCATGGTGTCTCTATGGTGGAAATTGCCTAGCAGGAACACCGTTAACAGGCCGTGGCCGCGCGCCAGATCCAGGTAGCGCCTTAAGCGCGCATCATCAAGCGCGAAGCCGTCTTCGATAGGGGCGAACACTAATGCCTTCACGTTGCCGCCCTTGACGGCGTCCTCGATGTACTCATCGTGGCCGCCGCGCGCGTTCGGATTCACCCGTAGCGCCCCGTACAGCCGGTCGTTCTGGCTTACCTGCTCCAACACGTAACCGTTAGCGGCGATGTAGTCGGGGGTCACTTCAGAGAACGCCGCGGCGGCGGCGTGAACCAGGCCACCGCTTATGCCCTGTTCGTCGTAGCTCCGAAGCAACTCAGCCGCGGTCTCCGCAGGGTAGATCGACAGGTCATGTTCCGTGAGCTTGGGACCAAGTTGCGCGTGTCCGTCGAGGATCATGCTTGCTCCTTTCGTGCAGGGCGCTCGGGCAAGATGTTCAGCGCATTGCCGCTCAGGATCATCTCTTTGGCGGAGTCCGTCAGGCCAGGCAGCATAGTGATCTTGGCCATCTCCACGTCGGGGGTCATGAACGGCGCATCGGAACCGTAGAGGATCCGCTCCGGCCCGAGCTGCCGCAGGGCATGACGGATCCACATAGGCCAGTTCGCCGAGGTCTCGAGGTAGATGTTCTCTGCCTCGCGTGCCGCCACGATCGCGTCTTGCGCAAGTTGATACCCCATGTGCTTCAGCACGATCGGCACAGTCGGGAAGCGCCGGGCTAGGCGCAGGAAACCGGCCGGATCAGCCGGGGCATAACCGGAGTGATAGACCATAGGTAAGCCATGCGCAGCGGCCACTTCCATAAGCGGGTAGTGCAATGTGGGGTCGTTCAGGCCGAAGGAGTCCCAGTCCGAATGCAGCATCATGCCGCGAAAACCGTACTCGTTGATGCACCGTTCGAACTCTTCCACCGCGGCCCGGCCCATGTTCGGGTTAACACGGGCAAGACCGGTCATGCGGTCAGGGTATTTCTGCACGGCTTCATAGGTGGCTCGGTTGGCCCGTTCGTAAGTCGGGTCATGAAACTCACCACCTTGCCAGGCCGGAGGAAACACCCACGCATGAGCGATTCCATATCTGTCTAACAGGCCAAGAGTGTCTTCGGCCGTTATGGACTGATCGAAGAACTTCTTAGGCTCATTGGCGAAAGCCGGGCCGATATGTACGTGAACGTCGATTATCTTCATTCGTGACCTCTCGTGAAGCGTGGGGATGCTGATCGAGGAAGCCCAGATCATCAGCAACCTTCAGATGCGAACTGCGACGCCTACTCGCTCGAGCACTTAGTCGCCACTCCGCCACATCGACCAGGAGCTTGCAGGAGAAGTAGCTGTAGAGACCGGGGCTGCACGTTGCTTCACCTTCCGTCTGGACTAGGGCGTTCCGGGCGTCTTAGCGGGCTCGAACGATACGAAGCAACAACAGCCTCCTTTGTTTTGCCTAGCAAGGCGGGCACTTGATTGGTGAAATCCGTAGCTGCATTATAGCTATCCTGCGCATTATGTCAATTCCTCGGTTTTAGACTGCGCAGACGCGTAGTCGGTTAAAATGGATGAGCAGTCACGGAGAAACGCGTATAAGGAGGAACGGTGTTCCTAAACGGAGATGTAGCAGAGGTCCAAGAGACACCCAAGGACGCGCTAGACGAGCTGGACAAGAAGATCGTCATTCAGCTAGCCGAGGATGGCCGCCGCTCTTACAGGCAGATAGCGCAGAACCTCGGCATAGCAGAGGGCACCGCACGCTTCCGAGCCAACCGCCTCATGGACGAGGGCTACGTGAGGGTAACTGCCGTCGCCAACGCACAAAGGCTGGGTATAGACATAGTGGCAGTGACCTTGCTCAGGCTAACGCCTGGCCACGTCAAAGAGGCGGCGGACCACTTGGCCACCTACCGCAACGTGCGGTTCGTGGGAATGTCCTTCGGCTCCGCCGACGTGATAATCCAGACGCTACACCGCTCACAGAAGGGCCTGCACCGCTTCCTAGTTGAGGAGCTGCCCGCAGCACTTTCGTGCATACAAAGTATGGAGACGTTCCAGTTGGCAGAAGTGGTAAAGAGCTCCTGGGACCTAGAGGCTTGGTTGAACCTTGCGAACGAGCGAGACGTCCCCGAAACGGAACTATCTTGAGATACGAAACCCCCTACCCCACGTTCCGCTCGCCCGTCATGGCCTCCAACCT
>JBIQNJ010000089.1:0-9326 GCA_044462445.1 Truepera radiovictrix
CCAGCCGGGAGCTCAAGGAGCGCGGCGCTTCTATCACGCAGGCCGTGTGTGTTATCGACCGCCAGGCGGGGGGCACGGAGGCGCTGGCCGCTGAAGGAGTTGAGTTGCGGGCGCTGTTCACCAAGAGCGAGCTGGAGCAGGCGGTTTAGTCGAGGGCGGCAAGGCCGCACCCCGGGACGTGGTGGCCGCACCTCGCTGCTTCGCCTGTAACGATCCAGACACCCGAACTGGTCTCGCCCACGCTGTTGCCCCTGCTGGCTACACTTAAGTCCATGGCTGAGAGAACGCTGTTCGAGAAGATCGTCGCCCGCGAGATACCGGCCGCCATCGTCTACCAGGACGACCTGGTGACCGCCTTCCGCGACATCAACCCCCAGGCACCCACGCACGTGCTGATCATCACCAACGAGCCTATCCCCACCGCCGCCGACGTGCTGCCCGAACATGAGGTGGCGCTCGGCCGGCTGTTCACCGTGGCCCGCAAGGTGGCGGAGCAGGAGGGCCTGGAGAACGGTTACCGGCTGATCGTCAACTGCAAGGACGATGCCCACCAGGAGGTGTACCACCTCCATATGCACCTTCTGGGCGGCCGCTCTCTTGGACCTCTGCTAGCGCGCTAGAGGGTTAACCTGAACACATGACGACTGAGATGCGTTACAGAAGGCTAGGCAACACCGGACTTAAGGTCAGCGCCGTCAGCCTGGGCGGCTGGACCACCTACGGGCACACCGTAGGCGAGCAGAACATGGTGCAGCGCATAATCGACCGCGCGCTCGAGCTCGGCGTCAACTTCTTCGACATCGCCGACGTGTACGCCACCGGCAAGGCGGAGGAGGTGATGGGGGCTGCGCTGGACGCCTCGGGCACGCCACGCCATCACATCGTGGTGTCCAGCAAGGTGTTCCACCCCATGTCGAGCGACATCAACGACCGTGGGCTCTCGCGCAAGCACATCATGGAGTCCATCGACCGCTCTCTCGACCGCCTGGGCTTCGACTACCTCGACATCTACTTCGCGCACCGTTACGACCACGAGACCCCGCTTGAAGAGACGGTGGAGGCGTTCTCCGACGTCGTGCGCTCCGGCCGCGTGCACTACTGGGGCACGAGCATGTGGACTGCGGCGCAGATAGCCGAGGCCCACACCTACGCCAAGGCCAACGGCCTGGTGGCTCCCGTCACCGAGCAGCCGCAGTACAACATGATCCAGCGCTCACGTGTCGAGGAGCAGATCTTGCCCACCACCGACCGCCTGGGCATCGGGCTCGTTGTCTTCAGCCCGCTGGCGCAAGGCCTCCTGACGGGCAAGTACGACGAAGGCGTGCCGCCCGGCAGCCGCTTCGCCAACTTCGAGAGCTTCAAAGACCAGAACCTGACCGAGGCCAACGCCGCCAAGGTCAAGGCCCTAAAGCCGGTCGCCGACGGCATGGGCCTAACCCGCAGCCAGCTCGCCCTGGCCTGGATACTGCGCCAGCCCGGCGTCAGCAGCGTCATCACCGGCGCCACGAAGGTCTCGCAGCTAGAGGACAACGTGGTGGCCGCTACCATCGACCTGACGCCGGAGCAGTTGGAGCAGATCGAACAGGCACTGAGCTAGGAACGCGCCCGCTGAGCGCCACGAGGCGTTGGAGGACCGTGAAGCTTTACACCGCTGCGCAGATGCGCGCCGCCGATGCCCTGGCGGCGGCGCACGGAGTGCCCGCGGCGCAGCTCATGGACGCCGCCGGCACGGGTGTGGCCCGCGCGCTGAGGCAGTGGTACCCGGACGCAGAGCACGTCTTCGTGCTGTGCGGCGCCGGCAACAACGGTGGCGACGGCTACGTCGCGGCCACCACGCTAGCCGCCCAGGGCGTGCCGGTAAGCGTGTTCGAGTTGGGGGGAGCGGCCGAGGCCGCCGACCGGGCGAAAGCCGCGCTGGTGGGTACCCGCTTCGACCCGGCACCGCACCCTCCGGCCGGGTCGTGGTCGGGCAGCAGCGCCCCTGCCCTTCCAGACGCCGTCGCGGCCCGCGACACCTGCGCGGCAGCCGGGCTAGCGCTGCGAACGCTGACGGCCGGCACCGCGGCCTCGGTGCTCGAGCAGGTGTCCGCAGCACGCGGCGCGGTCGTCATCGACGCCCTGTTCGGCAGCGGCCTCAACCGGCCCCTGGAGGGCTGGCTGGCGCAGTTCGTGCAAGACCTGAACGACACCGGAGCCACCATCGTCGCGGTGGACATCCCCAGCGGCCTCTCTGCAGACCTGGCCACTCCCATAGGCCCGCACGTGCGCGCCCACCTGACGGTCGAGCTGGCCGGCCACAAGCCTGCCGCGCTGTTCTACCCGGCGCGCCACGCCTTCGGGCGCCGGGTGCTGGTAGACATCGGCATACCACAGGAGGTGCTCGACGCCGCGTCCACGGTAGAGATCCTCTCTGCGGCCGGCCTGGCGCCCAACTTCCCTCGTCTCGATCCGGCCGGGCACAAGTACAGCGCCGGCACGGTATGTGTCGTAGCCGGGTCGGCGGCCTACCTGGGCGCGGCCGAGCTTGCCTGTCGCGGCGCGTGGCGCGGCGGCGCAGGCCTGGTGACGCTGGTGGCGTCCCAGCGCTTCGCCGGCGCCTGGCCCGAGACCATCTTCGAGCAGCACGACTGGAGCACAGCCCAGGACGCCTGGCCCCCGCCTGACCTGGCCAAGCGTAGGGCCGGTGCCATGGTCGTGCGTCCCGGGCTCGACAGGGCGGCCCTCCCCTACCTACCGCAGGTGCTCGAGTGGGCGCCCGGCGCCGTCGTGCTGGACGCGGCCGCCCTCGATCCTGACGCGGTGTGGGCAGTAACCGACCAGCTACGGCGCACGCCGGCGGTGATAACGCCTCACGCCGGCGAGGCCGAGGCACTGTTGCAGCGGCTGGCATACAGGCAGGCGGGCACCGGCGACTCTGCCCGCTATCAGCCGGGGCTGGTAACCCGCGACCCGCTCAGGGCAGCCGCGCTTCTCGCCCAGATGACGAACGCAGTGGCAGTTCTGAAGGGCCCGACCACCGTGGTTGCCGAGCCCGCCGGCGGGGCCGCAATCTCGTTGCGCGGCGCGCCGGCCATGGCCACAGGCGGCACGGGCGACGTGCTGGCCGGCCTCATAGGGGCGCTGCTGGCGAAGCCGGGTGGTGAGGCACAGGTGTTCGAACGCACCTGCATGGCGGTGTGGCTGCACGGCGTGGCCGGCGAGCTGGCGGCCGCCAAACTGGGCCAGTCGGTCGTGGCTTCAGACGTAGTCGAGCAGCTGCCTCTGGCAGTGGCCCAGCTCCTCAGGCCCAACGCCTGAGCGGCCAGCCCAAGGTGGTACCCTGCGCCGTGCTGCGCGTAACGGTACCCGCCACCAGCGCCAACCTGGGCCCCGGCTACGATGCGCTCGGCCTGGCCGTACAACTGCGGCTGCAGGTGACGTTCGAGGCGTCTGCCGAGGACCGCTTCCACTACCGCGGTGAAGGCGCTATCGGCGACACGCCCGACAACCTCGTGCATCAGGGCTTCCGAGCGGTGCATCGCCACCTGGGCCTGACCCCCCCGCCGGCCACCTTCACAGTCGACAACCCCATCCCGCTGGCTCGTGGCTTAGGGTCGTCGTCGGCCGCGCTCGTGGCGGGGGCAGCGCTGGCCAACGGCCTGCACGGCCAGCCGCTGAGCCATGACGAGCTCTTCCAGCTCACGGCCGCCATGGAGGGGCATCCGGACAACGTGGCGCCGGCCGTCTTCGGCGGCTTCACGGTGTCTGCCAGGTCGGAGTCCGGCCGCTTCGAGAGCGCCACCCTGCCCATCCCGCCGTCGTGGCGGCTGTTGTTCGGCGTGCCGGCCTTCGAGCTCTCTACCGCGAAAGCGCGCGAGGTCGTTCCCGCCACGTTCGCCCGCGCTGACGTAGTGCTCACCTCGTCACGCGCGGCCCTGTGGGTGGCTGCCGTCGCCGCCGACCGGCCCGAGCTGCTGCGCACCGCGTCTCTCGACGTCGTGCATCAGCCGCACAGGGCGCCCCTGATACCCGGGTTCTTAAGAGCGTGCAGCGCCGCCACCACCGCGGGGGCGTTCGCCGTGTTCCTGTCCGGGGCGGGCCCGACCGTGTGCGTGGTCTGCTCCGCTGCAGCGGCGGCACGCTGCGAGTCCGCACTGGCTGAGTTCGCGGGCGAGGGTGGCCGCGTCCTCGACCTGGCCCCAGCTCCCGGTTTCACGCTGGAAGGAGGCTGAGGCTCACCGGATGCAGCACCCCGAACCGTACATCCTGGGCATAGACACGTCATGCGACGACACAGGCGTAGGCATAACGCGGGGTGAGAAGGTGCTGGCCAACGTGGTCGTGCCGCAAACGGCACTACACGCCCGCTACGGAGGCGTGATGCCCGAGCTGGCCAGCCGCGAACACCTCGAGGTGATAGACGAGGCCGTGCAGCGTGCTCTGACCGAAGCCGGTGTGGGGCTCGAGGAGGTGGGCGCGGTCGCCGCCACGTACGGGCCGGGCCTGGTGGGGGCGCTGCTGGTCGGGCTCAGCTACGGCAAGTCGTTGGCGTGGGGGCTAGACGTGCCGTTCGTGCCCGTGCACCACCTGCGTGGGCATCTGGCGGCCGCCACGGGTGTAGAACCGCCGTTCCTGGCCCTCATAGCCTCGGGGGGGCACACAGCGCTGTTCGCCGTCAACGACTGGCGCACCATCAAAGAGCTGGGCCGCTCGCGCGACGACGCTGCGGGCGAGGCGTTCGACAAGGTGGCGCGCCTGCTGGGGTTGTCGTACCCGGGCGGCCCCGCCCTCGCGAAGCTGGCGGAGCAGGGCAACGACCATGGCGTGAACCTGCCGTGGCCCATGGCCGGCGCCAAGGGGTTCGAGTTCTCGTTCAGCGGCCTGAAGACGGCGGTGGCGCTGCTGCTGGAGCGGCAGCCCGACGTGAGTCCTGCCGACGTAGCGGCCACGTTCGAGCGTGTGGTCATAGGCTCCCTGCTCGAGGTGACGCGGCGGGCACTGGAGCACACGGGCCTGAGAAGGCTGGTCATCGCCGGCGGCGTCGCCGCCAACTCGCGCCTGCGGCGCAGCGTGGCTACGCTCGCGACCGACCTGGGCGTGCACACCACCTTCCCTGCGCCAAGGCTGGCCACCGACAACGGCGCCATGATCGCCCTGGCCGGGAGGCTGGCCTTAGCCGGCACGCCGCCGCAAGGCGTTCACGCCGAGGCGGCGCTCACCACCTCGCGCCACCCCGCCGGTCGGAACGGTCACGACCAGGCCGGCAGTCTCAGCACCGACGCGGCGCCGTACCTGCCCCTCAGCTAGCTCTACCTGACGCTGCCCCAAAGACCGGCCAGGTACATCTCCTGCGTGATGATGCCCTTGACCTCGTCACCGTCGACGGCCACGACGAACTGCTCGTGGGCCAAAACGCGCCGCAGGTCGGTGACCGCCATGTCGGCCTGCGCCTTCACCAGCTCCTCCCACGAGGTGATGCGGTCGTGGTGCATGCCGGTGGCTCCCACGGGCACCCTGCCCTCCACCACGATCACGATGCGGTTCTCGAGCATGGTCTGGGCCACCTGCGACGAGTCGACGACCGGCACCTTGGCGGCAGACCTGCCCACCGTCGGGGGTGCCAGTAGCCCGAAGCTCAGGAGCGTGGGAGACGGCAGCCTGAGTGCGCTGCGCACGTAGATGAGGGCGAACGAGTAGGCCAGCAGGAACACGACGCCCTCGACCACCCCCGCGAAGTTCAGGGTACCGAAGCCGAGCCGTCCACCCCGACCCAGGAGCCAGTAGACGATGAACGCCAGCAGCAGCGCGAACGCCGCAGCGGCCAGGCCGCCAAGAAGAGCTGCAACACGTAGCTGGGATGGGCGTCTCACTGTGAGGAACTCCTAGTGTGTGCCGCCGACGTTGCTCAGCGGCGGCAGGTTTGGGGTGAGGGTGCCGGGCAGCTGGCCGGGCGAGTCGACGTCGGCGGCCAGCGCCGCGTCGGTGGTGACGAGCGCCCTGACGGGCGCCCCGAGGATCGTACCCACGCGGCGCTCCAGGCTGCGGATGTCTGCACGGCCCAGCACCAGCCGAACGAGGACGTCCAGGCCGATGATGCCCGCGAGCGCGAACGGGTTCTTGCGCGCCCTGAACACGCGGTCTATCTGCGGCAGCAGCTTGGGCACAAGGGCAGTGTGCATCAGCACGAGGTTGCCGCCAGTGAACTTGCCTTCTTTGAGCTTGGCGTACGTGCGCTTCTGTTCCGGGAACTGCTCGGAAGCTGCTGACTCCGGCACCACCGGGTACACGAGTTGCGCGGCACCGTCCGCCGTGGCGGCGGCCGCGGCGCCCACGAAACGCGTGACCATGGCGCCCGTCACCCACGGGATGTCGGCCCCTAGCAGCAGCACGCTGCCGGAGGCGTTGAGCGAGAGGGCGGCGCCCAGGCCCAGGGCCAGCGAATCGACCATCCTCAGGCCCGAAGCCACCTGCACGTCGTAAAGGCCGTTCAGGCGAGAGTTGGTAGGGCCTACGTAGACGATCCTCGAAACGGCAGGGCTGGCCTTAAGCGCCCTGAGCACGTATGAACCGAGCGGCTCGCTGCCCAGCGGCACCAGCGCCTTGGCGGCAACGCCTGCGTCGACCGCCAGCCGGTCGCCCGGATCGCCGCCGGCGAGCACCACCGCCACGACGGGTTCATGGTTCATGGGCAGATTCTACCGTGCGGGTGGGCCGAACTAGGTCGGCGTCACGAAACGCTACGGGTGGGCCGCAGACTCTACCGTGCAGGTGGCCCGGCCGGTTCCCGTACTCGCGCCCGTCGCCCACCGCGAAGCCAGCGTGCGCAAGCGGGGCGCCCGCCACCAGAAGCGGTGGCGGGCGCCCGACCTAGCATGAGCTAGGGCCTACTTACTCAGTAGCGCGACTGGCGCACGGAGAGCTCTGTGGTGCGGCCCGCGGCGACGTTGAAGGTCGTGACGTAGGTGGAGAAGCCCGGGGCTATCACGACCAGTTCGTGCTGGCCGGGGGTCACGTCGTTGAGGGTGAGGCGGCCCGAGCCGTTGGGCAGCGTGCCGACCTGGCGGCCGTCGAGGAACACGAGGGCGCCGCCGACGTTGCCCTGCACGACCACCGAAGCGCGGGCAGCGGTGAGCTGGGTGCTGACCGTACGGTTCTCACCGGCGCGGACGTCGAACGTCACGGAGGCGGAGTCGTAGCCCGGGGCCTCGAAGCGCGCCGTGTAGCGGCCGGCGTCGAAGCGGATGGCGCCGGTGGGCGTGGTGCCCACGTAGCGGCCGTCCACGTACACGTCCGCACCCGCGGGGGAGCTGCTGAAGGAGATCGTGCCGGCGCGGCTGACCGGGTTCAGGTTGGCGTCGATGGTCTCGGTACCGCCGCCCCGCAGGTTCACGCGCGTGGTGAAGGGCTCGTAGCCTTCAGCTTCGATGCGCACGTCATGGCTGCCGGCGGTGGCGCCGAAGGCCATGGGGGTGTAGCCGATGAACTGGCCGTCCAGGTAGACGCTAGCGCCGGTGGGCGAGGAAGTGAAGCGCAGCGTGCCGTATACGGCCTCCGCAGGCCGGTCACCCACGTAGTAGAGGGCCGTGTCGGTCACCCAGTTCTGCTGCGGGATGGGGCGCACGATGATCGCGAAGCTCTCGATGAAGCCCTGCTCGCCGATGTTGCTCTGGGCGAAGATGTCGTTCTCGCGCTGGAAGCGGGCCAGCTGGTTGGTGTTCAGCTCGTTCTTGCTGGCCACGGCGATGACCTTGGAGAGGCCGCGCGGCGGAGCGATGTTGAACACGTAGCGCGCGCCGGAAGGCGGGAACGTGCGGACCTCGCCGGCTCTCAGGTAGTTGTTGCTGTCGTAGCGGTTGGGGAAGATCTGGGTGATGTCGCCGTTCGGGCGCACATCGAAGAGGTAGACGTAGCTGGCCTCGTCAACGCGCACACTGATGCCGATCTCCTCACCGACCTGGTACGACGGGGAGGCGTTGCCCGAAGTGTCTCGGTCCAACCACACCTCCACACCGAAGCTCGGGGCGGGGTTCACGACGATTGCCTGGGGCGAGATTACGATTCCCTGGGAGAAGCCCAACGGAAGCAGAAGCAGTAGTGCGAGAGAAGCGACCAGTCTTTTCACGGTCTGCCTCCTTTCTAGGCAGAGCCTAGCACCAGCCCATTGGCTGGCATGATGGACCGCTTAAAGCCGCCTTCACACAACCTGTTAAGAACCGCACGCCGTGTGGGGGTACTATCGGCATATATGCGAGCGCTACCATCACCCTCGAACACCCGCTCACTCCCGACCTGGTTCGCCGGCCCGCTCCTGCTGCTGGCCGCCATGTTCGCTACCGCGCAGGCGCAGGAACTGGACGTCGACACCGTGCTGGCCAACGTCACCGAAGCGGCGCGCGAGCTTGAGGACGCCAGCTTCCTGCTCACGGGCAAGCTCGTCAACCCGGACGGCACCACCATCACGCTCGAGATAGACGTGCTGATAGTGCCCCCGCAGAGCCTCGGCAGCGCCTACATCATCCAGCCCGACGCCCTGGCCGACAACGTCATCGTGCTGGACGGCGACGCCGTCCTCAACTACACGTTCCTTACCAACCAGGTCATGATCTTCGACGCCGACGACCCCGACGCGCTGGGCGGTCTGCTGCCGGCGGGCGAGGACGGCGCCACGGCCAACATCAGTTTCGACCTCGGCGCCATCCTGGGCGGCTACGAGGGCAGCATCAGCGAGGTGAAGGACGGCCCGTTCGGCGAGACGTACGTCATCCACTTCACTAACAACGACCCCACGGCCGCCATCCTCGACGTCATAGCCGAGGTGCCCAGCTCCGACTGGCTGCCCCGCAAGCTCGTCTTCATCCAATCGGACGGCCACGTGCTGGCCGAGTTGAACGCCGAGCGGCTGGAAGTGAACACGGGGCTAGACCCCGACTACGTGCGCGAGCTGCCGGACGACGCCGAGGTCATAGACAACCGGCGCTAGCTGCCGACCATCTCTGCGGGCACCACGGCCGCGTCGAACTCCTCGGCGGTCAGGTAGCCCAGCGCCAGCGTGGCCTCCTTGAGGGTGGTGCCCTCGCGGTGCGCCTTCTGGGCTATCTCTGCGGCCTTGTAGTAGCCGATCTTGGTGTTGAGCGCCGTGACCAGCATGAGCGAGTTGCTGAGGTGCATGTTGAGCCGCTGCTCGTCGGCCTCGATGCCCACCACGCAGTGCTCCACGAAGCTGTTGCACGCGTCCGCCAGCAGGTTGGCCGACTGCAGGAAGTTGTGGATCATCACGGGCTTGAACACGTTCAGCTGTAGGTGACCGTGCGTGCCGCCCACGGTGATGGCGGTGTCGTTGCCGATGA
>JBIQNJ010000090.1:0-9220 GCA_044462445.1 Truepera radiovictrix
AGCCGGCCGGTCAGTGAGCCCAGGCGCTGACGCTGTTCGGCCGCCGCGGCGCTGTGCTCACGCAGGCGCTCGGCCGCCTCGACCGCCAGCCGCTCGGCCGTCGCCGCGGCCTCCGCCGGCGCCATGGCGGCCGCGCCGTGCGGACGTTGCGGCAGGGCGGCCCGCGCGGCCAGCGCGGACTCGAGCTCCACCCGCCGCTGGTCGAGCTGCCTGAGCTCCTGATCGTGCCCGCGCACGAGCTCCTCGAGGCGCGTCAACTCGGCCGGCCTGAGCACCCCGGCCTCGGCCTCCTCGCGGTCGGCGAAGCCCGCGGCAGCCACCGCCTCCGCCAGCGCCGCCTGTGCCTGCTCCAGGTCGGAGGCGAAGAGCGCTTCGTGCTCGGCGGCCGCCTGCGCCTTGCCCGCCGCGAGCTCTACCGCGCGCACCAGCTCCCGTTCGGCGGTATCTTGCTCGGTCAGCCGCTGCCGGGCGTGTGCCAGTCGCGCGTCCACCCCGGCGACCAGTGGCACGAGGCTGGTGGCGCCGGCCAGCTCGGGGTACGTCGCTAGCGAGACGTCCGCAGACGCCAGCAGCTCGAGCACGGCGGCAGCATGTCCCTCGAGCGCAGCCGCCATGCGAGAGCGGATCTCTTCGCGAAGTTGAGACGGCGTCTCGGCCGGGTAGGAGCCGGCCGCCGGCGAGAGGGCGGTCCCTGCCCCAGGTCCGGGGGTCGGACCGTGGGCCACGGTTGAGGGCGCTGCCCCATGCACCTCAAGGTCGCGAACGGTGAGCGCCACGTGCTCGCGTGCGACGGCCAGGGCGCTGCCCGCCGCCTCGACGCGCTCGGCAGCGCTGCTCAGCGCTGCCTCGGCCCGCGAATGGTCCAGGCGCGCCCTCTCGTACTCTTCCCTGGCCGCCTGTAAGGCCTTGCCGGTCGCGGCGGCACGCTCCGCTGCCTGTTGCAGCAGGCCATGATGATCGGAAGGGGCGTGGGCGCCCAGCGGCCCGCCGCACACGGGGCACGGGTCGCCCTCGGACAGCCCCTCACGCACGGCAGCGACCAGGTCCGCCCGCCTCGCGCGCTCCAGCGCCTCCTTGGCGTCCTCGTCCAACGACTTGAGCTTCTTCCCCTCAGCCACCCGCGCCTGCAGGGCAGCCTCACCGGCAGCGACCTCGCGCTGCTTCACCTCACGCTCGGCCTGCGCCTTGGCGAGCGCGACCAGCGCAGAGCGTTCGGCCTGGAGCGCGCGCTCGAAGGGGGGGATGAGCGACAGCGCCGTCTGCCAGGAGCCCCACTGCCTATCGTCGAGCGGTGCGGCCGGTATCTGCTTCTCTCGGCTCATGCTGCTCGACTCGAGGGAGCCGCCCCGGCTCACGAGCGCCTCGTGCAGGGGCGCCGCCTGCCGCAAGGTTCCGGCGACCGCAGCCAGCCGCTCGGCCTCGCCCGTAGCATGCCGGCGCAGCGCCTCCGCCTCGGAGCGGTGTACGGCCAGCCTCTCCTCCGCCGCCGCCAGTTCTGCCGTCCGGTCGGCCACGGCCTCCGCCGCCTGCCGCCCCCGCGTCCGTGCCTGTTCTAGCCGCTCGAGCTGAGGGACGACCGACGCCGCCCGCCTGCCCCGTTCGGCAGCGGCCCGCGCCTCGGCTATCCTGTCGCCTTCTGCGTCCAGCCGCACCCGCCTCTGTGCCACCTGCGCCAGCTCTCCTAGCGTCGCGGCCGTGGCCCTGAGGTCGTCGAGCTCCGTCGACAGCCGGCGCCCGGCCTCCTCACCCTGGGCGACCTCAGCGGCAAGCTCGCTGGCAGCCACTTCCAGCTCCTTGACAGCGTCCTCGTCGACGTCGCCGTACTCGCTGACGAGCAGCGTGCGTTTCGCCTCCAGTTCGCCCTTGAGCTCCGCCGCCCGCGCGCTGGCGAGGCGCTGCACCCTCTCCACCTTGTCGAGACCCAGCAGCGACGAGAGCAGTTGGCGCCGGAGCCCGGCGTCGCCCCTGAGGAACTCGTCGAAAGCACCTTGCGGCAGCAGCACCGCCCGGGTGAAGCCGTCGTAGTCAAGGCCCACGATCTGCTCTAGCGCCAGGTTGGCGTCCTTCACCCGCTCGCTCTCCGGCAGCTGGCGCCAGCCGCCCTGCGCCCCCTCCGACGCCTCCTCTATGCGCACCTCCGTGCCCACACTGCCCGCCTTGCGCTGCGCGACGCGCGTGGCGCGGAACACGCCCCGCGCCGTGCGGAAGGTGAGGCGCGCGAACAGGCTCTCGGCACCGGGGCTGATGAGTCCCGCCAGGCCCTTGCCGCCCAGGCGCGCGGTCTTGCCGTAGAGCACGTAGGTGATGGCATCGAGGAGCGTGGACTTGCCCGCGCCCGTGGGGCCGGTGACCGCGAACAGGCCGGTGTCGGCGCCTGCCCACTCGACGACGGTGTGCTTGCGGTACACCGTGAACCCCTCGAGCTCGAGCGCCAGCGGCGTCACTCGCTCGCCTCCTCGTGCAGCTTCGCGAACAGGTTCACGAGCTCGTCGGGGCGCTCGACGCCCTTCACGTCGCTCAGGTAACTGCGGTACGCGTCCACCAGCGAGAGCGCCCTGAGGTCCAGGCTCTCGCCCTGCTCCGTGCTCTCCCCCGGCAGCTGCTGCTCCACTGTCAGCAGGTTCGGCAGGTACTGCTGCAGCCGCTCCTTGAAGCCCGGCCTGGGCACGTCGAGCTTCACCACGAGCTTCAGCCAGCCTTCGAGCCGGCGCAGGTCGTCTATCTTGGCGTCCACCTCGTCCTCGGTCAGCACCAGCCGGTGCAGCCTCTTGCCCGAGCTGAGCGGCAGAGTGGTGACGCGCGTGGGCCTGCCCGCGTGAGCCTCCACCAGCAGCGCGCCCTTGGCGTCGCCCACCTCACCGAAGTCGAGCTGCAGCAGGCTGCCGCTGTACCGCGCCTTGTTCTCCGCCAGGCCTTCGATGGGCTGCGGCTTGTGTATATGCCCCACGGCGACGTAGCTGGCCGAGTCGGGGATGACCGCCGGCGAGACGGTGTAGCTGGACGTGCAGTGGAAGGCGTACTCCGAGTTAGCCAGCGTAGCGCCCTCGAAAGTGGTGTGCATGGCGAGCACGTTCACGCTGTCATGCGAGAAGCCGTGCGTGAGGTTCTGAACCAGCTTGCGCATGGTGCCGCGGTAGGTGTCGCGCTGCCGGCCCACGTCCTGTTCCAGCAGCGCGTCTGCGTCGATCATGCGCCTCTCCGAGAGGAACGGCAGGGCCGCCACCTTGAGCTTCTCGGTAGCCAGCTCCAGCTCGAGCAGCCCGCCCTGGCCGGCGGGTCTGAAGCCGCCCACCGCATGAACGTCGGCCAGCCTCAGCACCCGCGCCACCGCGTCGAGGCGCGCCGGCGCGTCGTGGTTGCCGGCGATCACCACGGCCGGTATGCCTGCAGCCGCTGTGCGCAGGAAGAAGTCGTACACGGCGTCCTCGGCGTCTGCGCTCGGGTTGCGGGAGTCGTAGAGGTCGCCGGCCACGACCACCACGTCGGCCCGTTCCGCCACGGCCATCTCGGCCAGCTCAACGAGCGCCTGCCGCACCTCGGGCGTGCGGTCCACGCCGTGCAGCGAGCGCCCGGCGTGCCAGTCGGCCGTGTGCAGGATCCTCATCGGCGCCGCGCGCCGTTACGCCCGGTCCGGCCCTCGGGCTTCTGCTTGCGGAGGTGAACTGTCATCGCCTGAGTTTACGAAGGAGTGGGGCCACCATCCCGTCGTCGAGGCGTTCGGGGGCCGGGCGACCATGCTCTAGCGCTCCTACCGCAGGCATGGTCCGCTGCTATCATCCAGCGCGTGAGCCGAACAGGTGGACGAAGGAGCGGCAGGAAGCCTCCGGCCGGGGTGCCCGTGGACGCCGGCTCCGGCCTGGCGGCCGGCAGGCTGCCCGAGGCGTTCATGCGGCGGATGCTGCACCTGCTCGGCGCGGCCGAGGCCGAGCAGCTGTTCGGGGCGCTGGAGGGGCCGAGCAGCGTGGGCCTGCGCGTGAACACGCTCAGGGGTGACCGCCACACCCTGGCCGCGCGGCTGCCGTGGGAACTCCGGAGCGTCCCTTGGTGCCCGGCGGGGTTCGTCGTGGCCGAGGGGCAGGAGGGGCAGGCGAGCACGGCGCCGGGCGTACACCCTTATCAGCTGGCGGGCGTGTACTACCTGCAGGACCCGGCCGCCATGGCGGTAGCGGAAGCGCTGGCTCCCGCGTCCGGCGACCTCGTGCTAGACCTGGCTGCGGCGCCGGGCGGCAAGAGCACACACCTGGCCGCGCTGCTGGCCGGCACGGGCTGGTTGGTGGCGAACGACGTGCATGCGCAGCGGGCCCAGGCGCTGGCGGGCAACCTGGAGCGGTTCGGGGTGGCCAACGCTACGGTGACCACCGAGACGCCGGCACGGCTCGCAGCGCTGTGGCCGGGGCGGTTCGACCGCGTGCTGCTGGACGCACCCTGCTCCGGCGAGGGCATGTTCCGGAAGTCCACGGACGCCCTTCAGATGTGGAGCGAGGAGAACGTGCGCCAGTGCGCCGCGCGGCAGGACGACCTGCTACTAGAAGCCGCGCGCCTAGTGAGGCCCGGCGGCTACCTGGCGTACTCGACCTGTACCCTAACGCCGGAGGAGAACGAGGGCAGCGTGGCACGTTTCGTCCGCCGCACGGGCTTCGAGGTCGTGCCGCTGGCGTTGCCGGGCACGGCCCCAGGCCGACCGGAGTGGGCAGGCTCGGGCCTGGCCGGCGGCGAACCCGGCCACCAAGCGCAGGGCTCCGGGGCCAAGCCCACTCACCTGCCCGAGCTGGCTGGCGCCGCACGGATCTGGCCGCACCGGGCGCCGGGCGAGGGCCACTTCGTGGCCCTGCTGCGCAGGCCCGCAGACCTGGAGTCGGAAGACGGCGCCGAAGGCAGGGTCCTAGCTAGCGCCGGCCGACCTCACGACTCGTCCCGCGCACCCGCCTACGCCCTGGCAAGCGGGGCCGCCTCCAAGCGCAAGGGCTCCGGGCCGTCCGTGCCGCGGCCGGCGCTGGAGGCCTGGCGCGAGTTCGCGAGAGGGGTGCTGACGCCGGAAGCGCGCATGGCCCTGGAGCCCACGCACATGCAGGGCGACTGGCTGGTGCGCGCCCATCACGAACCGGCGCCGGTCAAGTGGCTGCGCCACGGGCTGCAGCTGGGCCAGGTCAGGGCCGGCTACCGGGCTGCCCGCCTCGAACCGGCACACGCGCTGGCGATGGCGCTGCCGGCCGCGTGGACGCTCAGCCGCCTGCCGCTGGCTGTGGAAGACGGGGCAGTCGCCAGGTTCATGCGCGGGGAGGAGATCGCGGCGCCCGGAGAGCCGGGCTACGTGCGCGTAGAGGTGGAGGGCTTCCCGCTCGGTTGGGGCAAGCGGAGCGGGCAGCAGGTCCGCAGCCTGCTACCCAAGGGGCTGCGGCGCAACCTCTGACCCTCCAGTCGGTCCGCCGGCACAGGACGAGCCTGCTGCCCCGCCCTGTGCCGGCGACCCGGCCGGTTCTCGCACGGTGCCCGCTCACCTGAGCAATGCAGACGCCTCGTCGTCGCTCACGGCAGTGCTCTGCTCCGCGGCGCGGGTGGCCCAGGCCGGGAACGGGAACGTGACCAGCAGCGGCGTCGGCACGTCGGGTTGGTGCACCACCATGGTGCCCGGCGCCAGGATGGTGCTGCGCAAGCGTGTGCTGGCAGGCATGAAGCGGTACTCGGGCCGCTCCGACTCGGCGGCGTCCAGCCGCCCCGCCACCCGCACGGCTGCGTTAGAGACGATGCGCCGCTCGACCTCACTGGCGGTCTGCTGCGCGCCTATCAGGATGAGGCCAAGACTGCGGCCCCGCTCGGCCACGTCGAGCAGCACGTCCTTGATCGGGCTGCTGCCCTCCGCCGGGGCGTACTTGTTCAGCTCGTCCAGCACCACGAAGAGCTTGCCGCCCCTGCCCTGCTCCTTGGCCCCGAAGAGGCCCTTCAGCACCACGCCCACCACGAACATCTGCGCCAACGGCGCCAGCTGGTGGATGTCTATCACGTGCACCTGCTCCTGCGCTCCCAGCACGTCCAGCCTGGCGTTCTCGCGCGCCCTGGGTCCCACGTCGCCCCGCACCAGGTTGGCCAGGTGCTTCTGTGCGCCCCGCAGCCTCCGCACCAGCGCCTCTCGGGTGCCGCGCACCTGGCTGGCCGTCCAGGCCGGGTCGCCTCCTCTGGGTGCCCCGCCGTCGTCCTCCCCCGCATCGGCCCCCTCGCGCAGGAGCTTGTACTCGACGAAGTCGACGAGCATGCCGAAGCTCGTGAGCCTCGTGCCGGCCCCGGCGCGCTGCTTGAGGGCGTCGAGCGTCAGGCCGTCTTCGGCGCTTATCCGTCCCCCTTCGCCTCCGCCCATAGCCTCGGTGGGCACGTACCCGGTGACGGTCAGGTAGGGCTGCTCCCCGCGCTGGTCGGCGGCCAGGCGGTACAGCCTCTCCTCTACGTGCTGCAACAGGAAGTCGAGCTGCGACATCGCGCCCACGTCGGAGAACGCGAACGGCAGCATGCGCTGCTCGCAGAACTCCTTGACCGTCCACACGTAGGGGCGCACGCCCTCGCGCTGCGCCACGTCGGCCACCAGCGCTTCGCCGGCCTGGGCCCTGGGCGGCCCGTGCAGCGCGCAGCTCGCGAACGGCCCCATGGGCAGCCCGAGCACCTGATAGCGGTCACGGTCGGTGCCCTGACGCGCCTTGTAGCGCGCCTCCTCGCCGACCGCCTTCACGTTGGGCTGGTCGAGGAACAGCAGGTCCTCACCCTTGACGTTGAAGACGACGGCGCGGCCCGCAGTGGGGTCCTGCAGCAGCGGCTGCCCTTGCGCCCGGTCACGGCCGTGGAACAGGGCGTACAGGAGGAAGAGCGCGTAGCTCGTCTTGGTGGCCACGCCGGAGATGCCGGAGATGTTGATGTGGGCGCCGCGCGTGCCGTCGATGAACTCGAGGTTGAGGTAGGCGGGGTCGCCGCTGCGCAGCACCCCGGCCGGCAGCCGGCGGGCCATGCCGTCCACGTAGAGCGCCTTGTCTAGCGCCTCACCCTGCGCCAGGTAGACCGCGTCGCCCGGCATGGGCGGCAGGTACTCCTCGGGGTCGAGCCTCGTGACCAGCACATGCGCGGTGTAGCTCACCTCGGCGGGCATCAGCCCCTGTGCCACGAGTTCCGTGTCGCTATCGAACTGGACACCCTCGTGCCGCCGGCGAACCTGGTCTATGACGCCGTAGAAGGTGACGCCGCGCCCTTCGCCCGCCGGGTCTGCGGTCGTCAGGGTCACCACGTCGTCCAACCGCGCCCTGCCGCCGGCTGCCACGGCGAACCAGAACGCCACCGGGGTGGCGTCCTCTGTGCCTAGCACCCGGCCGATCGGCGCGACTGCCGCCCCGTTCATGGCCTCCACTGGTTCATGCCCTCCACGTCCTAGTGTGCTCTACGGTCATAGCTCTCCGGTTCCTCTCGCTGGCGCCGCACTTAAGCCGGCGGCCAGACTGGCGATCATGCGGCGGCGCAGCAGTGGCGCGCTGCCCAGGCGCCGCCTCAGGCTCTGCTCCAGCGCCCTGACGGGCAGCAGCTGCTGGGGCGCCCGGGGGTCCTGATGCGAGTGCGTGGCGAAACGCGGCAGCGTGAGACAGCTCCAGTCTGCCAGACCGCGTGCCCTGCCCAGTTGCGCCCGCGGGTCGGGACCAGCGTGCGCCTGCAGCCGCACGCTGCCGGCCAGCGTGTGGAGCCAGGGTCCCGGGTCACGTAGGCGCAGGTACCACTCGAAACGCGCGAACATGCCCTGACCCACCACGTACAAGGGCGACCTCTCGCCCTCCTTCAACGCGCGAACGACGTTCAGGGCCGTCGCCGGCAGGCGCTGAGCCTGGACGGTCTTGACGTAGCCGAGGACACGCGTGTCAGGACCTACCCTGGGCCTCGTGCCGTCGCACAGGAGCAGCCCGTCTCCCAGGTCGGCAAGGAGGCTGGTAGCCAGCGCACGCTCGGCCTCCTGCATGCGGTCGTTGAGCACCCTCACCGGCGCGTCCGTGTCGTCCGCCGCCGCGCCTCCCTCCGAGTCGTCGATGGTCACATGGTAGCTAGCGGCCTGAGCGCCCGTACCGATGGTGAGGCTCCTGCCGCCGAGCTCAGGGCGCCCCCTGCTCAGCGCCAGCCACCTCTGCACTATGGGCTCGCCCACGAACCGCGCCGTCATCACGGCAGGCCCGGAAGCCAAAGACGCGCCGGGCGCATCACAGACCACGGCCCCGACGGCGCAGCTGCCGAGGGCGCCGAACAAGGTCGGGGCGCCCTCCAGGTACGTGCGGGCCTCGATGCGGCGGCTGCCGTCCAGGAACATGACCCGCCTGACGGCGGCCGGAAAGTGCGCCGTCACCGGGCGCCACTCGGAAGCGGCCACCTCCACGCTCAGCGCTTCCTCCGTGAGCTGCTCGCCACGGCCGGCGCCTTCAGCCTGCTGGTCGGCACCCGCAGCGAACGTGTCAACACCCGTGAGGTCCTGCACCGAACCCAGGTAGTCCACACCCCACGGCTCCATGCGCAAAGACGCTAGCAGAGGGTCTAACGGCGCTGGCCTGGACGCGTTGGTCATGCGGTGGTCTCCCTTGATGATGTCGAAAGTGGTGGGCGGCACCAGGCCGTCCACGGCCGGGACGACTGGTATATTACCCAGGCCTGTACAGGGCCCCTTCGTGCATGCTAGAGTCGCGTTTGGCTTCGACTTTGCCGTCCCGATTTCCCCGATCGACCGGCTTTGAGTCTTGAAACCTGCACCAGCGAAACCTGTCAAGCACACTGCAAGGACGTGACGAAAAGTGAAGACTTACTTCCCTAAGGAGACCGAGAACGACTGGGTCGTCATCGACGCAGCCGGCCAGACCGTCGGTCGCCTTGCAACGCAGATAGCCTCTGTCCTCAAGGGCAAGCACAAGCCCACCTATACCCCTAACCAGCCCGGCGGCGACTTCGTCATCGTGGTCAACGCCGAGAAGGTGGCCTTCACCGGTCGCAAGCTCGACCAGAAGGTCTACACCCGCTACACGGGCTACCAGGGCGGCCTCCGCGAGACCACCGCCCGTGAGATGCTCGACAAGCACCCCGAACGCGTGCTGGAGCACGCGGTCTGGGGCATGCTCCCCAAGACGCGCCAGGGGCGCCGCCTCATCCGCCGGCTCAAGGTGTACGCCGGCCCGGCTCACCCGCACGAGGCGCAGCAGCCCAAGAAGTTGGAGTTGGC
>JBIQNJ010000091.1:0-9072 GCA_044462445.1 Truepera radiovictrix
TAGACTCGAGGGGCAACGAGCATGACTCCGTGGCCTACGTCATCAAGCACCCACTAGGCCCCAGCACCCCTTCAGACGAGTACCGCGACCATATGGTCGTGGGCGCCCGCAAGATGGGCCTGCCCGAAGAGTACGTGGCCATGATCGAGGGCCTCTAGAGCGCGGCGCCGCCCGCAACACGCGCGGCCGCATAGACGTTAAAGCGACGTTAAAGCAACAACCGCGACGGCCGCCGGTTCGACCTCAATAAAGCACGACCTTAACTGGAGGAAAGATGTACTACTTCGCCTACTGCACCTGGCTCAGCGACGCCGAGCTCAGAAAATACGTCCCCGAAGCCAGATACGTTACCAAGGCCAAGGCCCACAACTGGCAGATACAGTTCCGGGCCGCCAGCGGCCGCACCGACCGCGGCTGGTGCCACCTGCACAACATGAACGCCTGGGGCTTCGTCACCCAGGGCATCGTCTACGAGGTCAACGACGACCGCGTCAACGATGACTTCGACGACTTCGGCATCATCGCCATCACCGTCCACGGCGACGACGGCAAGGCGTACGACTGCTTCACCTACGACCTCACCCAGCCGGGTGTTCCCATGCGCCCGCCCACCTACTACTGGCGCCATGTGCCCGAGGGCCTCGAGGAGCAGAAGTTCCCGGCAGACTACGTGGCCACGGTGATGGACATCTTCAACTCGGCAGCACCTTGCCCCGACGCCGACCGGCCCGCGCCGTCGGCCCCTCCCGGCAGAGACGCCAGCACACGGTGAGCTCAGAAGCCACCGCTCGTTCAGGAAAGGGAGCAGAAATGAAGAACGCACGACCCGCCCGCAGTCTGTTCGTCGCAGTAGCCTCACTGGCACTGGCCTTCTCACTCGTGAGTGGCGCCTTCGCCCAGTCCTACGACCTGCCCGACTCCATCAAGGAGTCCGGCGTGCTCCGCATCGGCTCGCAGGAGACCTACGTGCCGGCCGAGTTCCGCCAGGAAGGCTCCGATGAGGTCGTAGGCTTCACCGCCTCCATCGCCCGCGAGATCGGCCGCCGCCTCGGCGTCGAGATCCAGTACATCCACGCCGAGTACTCGGCCCTCATCCCCGGCCTCGCCGCCGACCGCTTCGACATGGGCTCGGGCGGCATGAGCCCCAACCCCGACCGCCTCGAAGCCGTGAACATGGTGGGCTACTACCAGTCCGGCGCTACCTTCATCGTGCGCGCTGAAGACGAGGGCAAGTACGAGGACGCCCAGGGCTTCTGCGGCCTGGTGGTCGGCGCCCTCCAGGGCTCCAGCACGCTCGCCGCCGCCATCGACCGCGAGAACGAAGGGCGTGCGGCAGCAGGCAAGGACCCCATCGTGGTCGAGTGGTTCACCACCACCCCTGAAGGTCTGCAGCAGGTCCTCCTCGGTCGCATCGAGGCCTACATGCCCGACTACGCCCAGACCCTCTACATCATCTCCACGAACCCGGGTCAGTACTCCACTATCGGCGACAACTACTACCTCGTTAAGTACCCCATCGTGTTCACCTTCAGCAAGGACGGCGACCCGCGTCTCATGAACGCGATCATCGGCACGCTGACCGACATGATGGCCGACGGCACCTACCTCAGCATCCTCGAAGAGTGGGGCGTCGAGGCCGGCGCCATCCTCGAGCCCGCCGTCAACAGCCTCACCGCCAACCAATAAGGCGTAACCGACAAGGGCTTCCCGCCCTGTGAACAAGGCATCGGCGAAGGTTGGTGGCGGCCCACAAGCCGCCACCAACCGCCCCAAAGAACACACAGAAACACTCCACCAGGTAGTCGACGCCTCACTAGAATCTAGACAGCTATCAACCAACGCCCCAAGGGAGAACGAGTCAGCGTGATGACGACCCCACCAGACCCCACCAAGCTAGTCGTTGTACGCCCGTTCCCATGGCGTCGCTTGGTCGAAAGCGCGATCGTTATCCTCCTCTTGGTCCTTATCTTCTACAGGATCATCACTTCTGGCGTAGTCAACGGCTCGATCATCAGCCGCTATATCTTCAGTCCCACCATCATGGCCGCCGTGTGGAACACGCTATGGCTGGCCACGCTAGGCACTGTCATCGCCCTCGTTCTGGGCATCGTCGTCGCGCTCATGCGCGTCAGCCAGAACAGGGTCTTATCTTGGGTAGCCACCGGCTACGTGTTCTTCTTCCGCGGCACGCCCATGCTCATCCAGCTTCTCTTCTGGTTCAACGCCATGCCCGTAATCATGCGGCGCATAACTATCGAGATACCCTTCATCAACTACACCCTTATGGACGTGCCTACCATCTCGGTCATCACGCCTTTCGTTGCCGCGCTCGTAGGCCTGTCTCTCGCTGAGACCGGCTACATGGCCGAGGTCGTGCGCTCGGGCATGCTCGGCGTAGACCGCGGCCAGCGCGACGCCGCCCGGGCCTTAGGCGTGCCCGACGACAAGATCATGTGGCGCATCGTCATACCTCAGGGCCTGCGTATCGTCATGCCCTCGATCGGCAACCAGTACATCATGATGCTCAAGAACACCTCATTGGCCATGGTCATCGGGTACGCCGAGCTGCTGCGCAGGACCAGCGACATCTACTCCGTCAACTTCCGCGTCATGGAGCTGCTCGTGGTGGCCACCTTCTGGTACCTGCTGCTCACCAGCCTCGTGTCTGTGCTCCAGCAACTCCTCGAGAAGTGGTTCCCGGCGAGGTGATGAGGTCATGAGTCAGGCACATAAAGTAGACGCCCGCAACGTGTACAAGTCGTACGGCTCCGTGCGTATCCTCAACGACGTCAGCCTCACGCTCGAACCCGGCCAGATCATGGGGCTCATCGGCCCCTCCGGCGCCGGCAAGAGCACGTTCCTCCGCTGCGTTAACCACCTCGAGGTCATCGACAGCGGCTACCTCGCCGTGGACGGCGAACTCGTGGGCTACAAGATCGCCAACGAGTCGCTGCAGGTGCTGCCCAACCGCCTAGCCAGCCAGCAGCGCTCGCGCATCGGCATGGTGTTCCAGCACTTCAACCTGTTCCGGCATCTCACTGCCATCGACAACGTCATGTTCGCCCCCAGGCTGGTGCGCAGGAAGAGCAAGGCAGAAGCGCGCGCTAGCGCGCTGCAGCTCCTCGACCGCATGGGCCTCAAGGACAAGGCCAACTCCTACCCAGCCGAGTTGTCGGGCGGCCAGCAACAGCGCGTAGCCATAGCCCGCGCGCTGGCCATGGAGCCAACCCTGCTCCTGCTGGACGAGCCCACCAGCGCGCTAGACCCCGAGATCAGCGCTGAGGTGGTAGACGTTATCAAAGACCTCGCAAGCGAAGGCCGGTCGATGCTGGTAGCATCTCACGACCTCAGGCTCGTGGCAGACATCTCAGATCGGGTCGTCTTCATGGTCGGCGGTAAAATAGTCGAGGAGGGTCCGGCCAGCGAAGTGCTGGGCAACCCGAAGCAAGAGCGCACGCAGCAGTTCCTCACGACGCTTCAAAGAGGGCACGCCTGACAGCAGCGAGACGGAGATTCAAGTGGGGTCACCTCCAACAGGTTCACCTACAACCAGTGAAGCGCCCACACTAGAAGAGTTCAAGCGGTTGCGCAAGGAGCGCAGCGCCGTGGCGGCCGACCGCGTCTACGCCCACCTGCGCGACTCCATCCGCAACGCCGAGTTGGCACCCAACGAGCGGCTGGTCGAGGACGACATCGCCGCATGGCTGCAGGTGAGCCGCACGCCCGTGCGCGAGGCACTTCTGCGGCTGCAGCAAGAAGGCGTGGTGGAGCGGCGCGGCGGCTGGATAGTGCGCGAGCGCTCTCCGCGTGAGATCGCCGAACTGCTTGATGCCCGACTGGCACTCGAGGCTCACTGCGCCTACCTGGCGGCCGGCCGCATGAACGAGAGCACCCTGGCCACCATGACGGAGCTGGCTAGCCAGATGGAAGCGCCCGACCTCTCCCGCCGCGACTTCAACATCCTGAACGAGCGTTTCCACGGCATGATCGTCGACGCCACCTGCAACTCGGTGCTGAAGAACCTATACGCCCAGACCAAGTTCAACTACTGGGACATCAGCACACCGGTCATCTTCACGCCCGACGTAGACTTGGTGGTACACGAGCAGCACCACGGCATAATCGACGCGCTGCGCGAAGGCGACCGCGACCGCGCCAAGCTGCTCGCCACCAACCACGTGCGCCTCACCATGGTCACGGTGTTGACCGCCGTAGCGAGAGGAGTGACTGACGTGAGTATCGCCCCGCCGATTTCCATCAAGGTTCCGAACTCGCACCTCTATCCCGGCCTCAGGCTCATAGCCGAGAACGCACTCGGCAGCGGCGGGCTGGCTGGCAAGGACGCCATGGTGCTGTTCTCCGACGGCAGCACCTCCGAGGCCCGCTTCGCCGAGATGGACGGCGACACGCTGCTGTACGTATCGAGCTACACCACCATGAGCGGCACCCATATCGCCGCCAAGCGTTGGCCCATCCTCGAGGTCACAAAGAAGCCCGGCGGGCTCGAGCTGCACCTCGGTAAAGCCTGGACGGGCGAGTCGGAGGAGTGAGGTCACTCCTCCAGGTCAGCTGCTAGGTTCGGCAGGGTCACCGAGAAGCGCGTCCCGCCCCCGACCAACCGCTCCACAACGACATCACCACCGTGCAGGCTGACGAGTTCCTTCACCACAGTCAGTCCGATGCCCGAACCGCCCTGGCCGGCTCTACTGGTGAAGTTGCGCTCGAACATGTGCTGCATGACATCGTCAGAGGGCCCAGCACCGTCATCTGTGACACTCAGGGTCACGATTCGCTCGGTCTCGGCTACCGTGGTGACCACCCGTTCCGGCGCCGAGGCGGCCTGAACCGCGTTGCGCACCAGGTTGCGCACCACCTGAGCCAACCTCTCCGGGCTGCCCAGCACCAGCCCCTCCCCCGCCCTCTCGATAACCACGCCCGGGTACTCGGCGCATACGCGCTCAGCGATGGCGGAGAGCGACACCGCGCTTAGCTCCATGGGCAACCGGAGTTCGCCCCGCGCCAAGGTGAGCAGGTCCTGGGACGTGTACAGCAGCTCGCGGGCTGCATCGCGCGCCGCGCGCACCTGCGGCGAGGGGTCGGACTCGGCCAGGCCCTCGAGCTGCCCCGCCACCACCGACAGCGGTGCAGCCAGTTCGTGCGCCACACCGGCGAGAGCGTCGCGCTCGGCCTGCTGACGCTGCCTGATGGCGGCCACCGCCCCCTCTAGCGCCCGTCCGACGTCGCCGACCTCGTCTGGCCGCAGCGGTGGAAGGGTCAGGCTAGGGTTCGAAGGGTCTAGACCGGCCGCCTCGTGCGCCAGCCGCCGCAGCGGGCGCAGCTGGTTCCTGAGCAGCCTCACTCCGATCAGCCCGCTGAGGAGCGCGATGATCCCCGCCGCCAGCAGCAGGCTGGCGCGCAGGGCGCGGCGGGTGCCCAGAGCCTCAGAAGTGTCGTACGCCAGCCTCACGGTGCCCAGATACACGGCCTCGCCTAGCACCCACGGCGCCGTCGCCACCAGCACATCCTTGCCGCCATACACAGCCCGGCCGTCAACGAGCGGTATGGGCTCCGGGTCACCTTCGGGCACGACCACCTGACCAGCGGCGCTCACCAGTTGCAGGCTTAGGTGTCCCAGGTCGGATGTCAGCAGGCTCTCGCCTACCGTCGGCGCGGCCATGAGCGTCGTCACTCGCGTGAGCTCCCGCTCGAGCAGGGCGTTCAGTTCGTTCGTCTGATGCCGCTCGAACAGCGCCACACTGAGCAGCACCGAGGCGGCCAGCGCCAGGAGCACCGACACGCCCAGCAGCAGGCTCAGGCGGGTACTCAGCATGAGAAGCTCACCACCCGCGCCTCACACGACCACGTAGCCGCGGTTACGCACGGTCCGTATGACGTCGGCCAGCCCTAGCGCCTTCAGCTTGCGCCTGACGTTGTAGACGAACACCTCGATGGTGTTGGAGTCAGGCGGTTCGGAGCCGTACAGCGCTCGCTCCAGGTCCTCCTTCGTGAACACGCGACCCCGGTACTGAACGAGCAGCCGCAGGAGCTCGAACTCGCGCTCGGGGAGGTACTCCACCTCGTTACCCACAGTGCAAGCGTGAGTGCTCTGGTCGAGCATCAGCGACCCGTACGCGAGTGGTTGACGCGCCCCGGAGTCACGGAGCTGCACGTGCACCCGGGCAAGCAACTCGGGAACGCTGAACGGCTTCGTCAGGTAATCGTTGGCACCTGCGTACAGGCCCGCCACGCGGCTACTGACCTCTGCTCTGGCCGTGAGCATAAGGACCGGCGTGGCGCTCTCGGAGCGCACCTCTTCGGCCAGGTTCAGGCCGTCGCCATCGGGCAGGTTGAGGTCTAGCACCAGCAGGTCGAAGCGCTGATCGGCCAGCGCCTGCCGCGCCTCGGCCAGGGTGCCGGCCACAGTGACCGCGTGACCGGCGATGCCAAGCTGTTCCTCGAGCAGGCGAGAGAGCTGACGATCGTCCTCGACCACCAGGATGTGCGTAGAGGGGGCCGACCGCTCAGTCGTCATCATCCTCGTCGCCGTCGTCTTCCTCTTCTTCGTCGTCTATGCCGTCATCGGCCCGGTCGTCATCATCCGGCTCGTCATCCTCATCGCCCTCGTCATCCTCATCGCCGCCGTCGCCATCGTCGTCCCGGTCGTCCTCTTGGCCATCGTCGTGATCGTCATCGCGATCATCCTCGTGGTCGTCACCGTCATCGCTGTCACCAGGTCCGTCTTCGCCTACGCCAGCGCTGCTATCGCGCGGCCTGACGTACTGCAGAGCTATGCCGCGGCCGGCGAAGAAGTCATGAAGCTCTATCTCAACGCCGCCCTCGAGCTGCACCACCAGCCGGCCATCGAAGGTGCGCATGCCCACATGCCGCTCGATGTTCCCGTCGTCGTCGATGAGCAGCAGCACGAACCGGCCCTGTATGTCGGCCATCTCCAGCGTCAGCCGTCCGGCGAAGACGCGCCCGTGGCCTAGGAGCCGCGTGCCTGACGTATCTATCAGCACGGCCTCCGCTGCGGTGACCGCAACAGCTGCTCCGGCCTGGACGCCCGGGGTCTGCCCGGCTTGGGCATGACCGGCAGGCTGGCAGAGCTGCACGGCCAGAACCGCGAGCAGGCCAAGCACCAGGCGGCCGAGCCTCATAGCTGCTCTCCACGAGAGCGGCTCTCGTGGCGGCCGTTCCCGGCTACCCAGCCGCAGGGCCCCACCGGTACGGAGCGCCCGATGCGCGACCCGAGCGCCGAAACCCTACCGGTTTCGGCGCTCGTAGTTGCACTGGAGCAGGTGAATGACGAGATCAGATCAGTCGTCGCAATCGTCGTCCCGATCGTCATCGTCGTCCCGATCGTCGTCCCAGTCATCGTCGTCATAGTCGTCTTCGTCGTCATCCCAGTCGTCATCTTCGTCGCAGTCGTCATAGCGGTCGTCGTGCCGACCATCATCGCCACGCTGGTCCTCGTCGCGCTTCGGATCGTCCTGCTTCGGGTCATCACGCTTCGGCTCATCCAGCCTGTTCTCGTAATCGAGGTCGAGCCTCAGTCCGTTCGCTGCAGCGAACTCGGCCAGGCTCACGATGTTGCCGTCGACCACCAGCATGATCTCGCCCGTGTCCGAGTAATGCACATCGTAGGTGATGGTCCCTTCGGCAGATGTAACGGTCAGCGTGGCGAAGCCGGACTGGTCACGGAGAACGTCGAGCTCGAGTTCCCTGCCATCTATCTCGCCATGCCCCACGACCTGGCCTTGATCGTCGTTCAGCTGAAGGCGGGCACGGGTGGGCAGCGGCGCCGCCAAGGCCACCCAGCTCGACATCATCAACATGAGCACTGCGAGCACGGCTGTGGTGTTGCGGATCGAACGGTTGTTTTTCATCGTCTACCTCCTGCCATCATGCTGCTCGCAGTTGCTGAAGTGTTCCTGAAGTGGGCCGGGCAAGGTGCGCGCGGTCTCCGGCGCCACGGCCTCGGGCGTGACGCTATCCGTGTCCGGCGTACCCACGGGCGTCTCCGCTACCTTCTCACCCTCATGGGAGACCCCTACTCCGGCATAGCTGTTCACTGGCAGGGTATGTCAGGCCGCCCGGCCAGCAGCTTCTCTAGCGCTGCAAGCGGCACGTGCCCCTCGGTGACGTGCTCGCCCAGCGTGAAGGTGTGGCACGAGACGATAAGGGGGTTGTGCTGCAGTGAGTCCTCACCTGTTAGCCGGCTGCACTTGACCTTCAGGCGGCCTGCCCCTATAGTGAACCAGATGGTTCAGTATCAGCTACGGCCACACGAGACGTTCGCCGCACTGGCCGACCCGACTCGCATGGCGTTCCTAGAGAGGCTAAGCCGGGAGGACGCCACCATCACGCAGCTGGCGGACCGAGCCGGCATATCGCTGCCTGGGGCCAGGAAGCACGTGAAGGTGCTGGAGAACGTTGGCCTGGTCACGACCCGCAAGCTCGGCCGGGCACGCGTGTGCACCATAGGTCCGCGCCGCATGGAGCAAGAGGCCGCATGGATAGCCGGTTATCAACGAAGCTTGGAAGAACGGCTGGACCGCCTAGGAGACCTGCTCGAACGCCTTAAGGAGGCGCCATGACCGCACAAGGCAAGAACTACAAACACACGTCAAGCGTGATCGACGAACGCACCATCCGTGTAGAGAGGGTGTTCGACGCCCCGCGTGATCTGGTCTGGCGCGCTTTCTCGGAGCCCGAGCTGGTGGCGCAGTGGTGGTGCCGCGGCAACAAGGTGGATGTGGAGCGCTTCGAGTTCGTCAAGGGCGGCCACTGGCGTCTGGTGGAACACTGGAACGGCGGCAGCATGGGGTTCGAGGGGCGCTTCCGCGAGATAACGCCGAAGACCCTGATCTCACACACCTTCGAATGGGACGGCCTGCCCGGACACCCGTCTATCGACACGAACGAGCTCTTCGACGAGAACGGCGGCTCTGCCACGAGGCTTGTGGCGACGTCCATGTTCTTCACTAAGGAAGAGTGCGACGGCATGGCCGCGGCCGGTGCGGAGTCTGGGATGGCGCAGAGCTATGCGGCGCTGGACGCGCTGTTGGAGCG
>JBIQNJ010000092.1:0-8980 GCA_044462445.1 Truepera radiovictrix
CGCGTTCACCGCCCTGCGCCAGCTCGACTTCCCGGTGGTGATGGCGTTCACGGTCTGGGCCACGCTGATCTATGCCGTGGTCAACCTCATCATCGACCTCAGCTACACGTTCATCGACCCGCGCGTGAGGCTCGACTGATGCGACGCGTGCTGAGAGGCATCAGTCCGCTGGGTTGGGTATCGCTGCTGGTCGCGTTGCTGGCGATCGTCGTCTCTGTCGTCCCAGGGCTCATCGCGGGCAGCGACCCGTTCGCGATCAACGTCGTGCAGAGGCTCAAGCCGCCCAGCGGCAGCGCCTGGTTCGGGACCGACGAGCTCGGTCGTGACCTCTTCAGTCGCGCTGTGTTCGGTGTCAGGCTGTCGCTGGGTTCTGCTCTGGGTGTCGTGTTGCTCACGGCGCTCGTCGGCATCCCGCTCGGCATAGTCGCGGGTTACCTGCGTGGCTGGGTGGACGGCGTGCTGATGCGCATAGCCGATATGTTCATAGCGTTCCCGTCGCTGATCATGGCCATGGCCATCGTCACCGTCATCGGCCCGGGGCTCACCAACGCCATGATCGCGCTGGCGCTGGTCTGGTGGCCCCAGTACGCGCGCCTGGCCCGCGGGCAGGTGCTGCAGCTGCGGGAGATGCCGTACGTGGAGGCGGCCGGCGCCCTCGGGGCCGGCTCCGGCAGGATCATGTGGAAGCACCTGCTGCCCAACGCGCTCACCCCGCTTGCCGTCAAGATGAGCCTCGACGTGAGCGTGGCCATCCTGGCCACCGCCAGCTTCTCCTTCCTCGGTCTGGGCGCCGCTCCGCCTTCGCCTGAGCTCGGCTCTCTAGTCACCCAAGGTCGCAACTACTTCCTGCAGGCCTGGTGGTACACCACCCTGCCAGGGGCCGTGATCCTCGTGGTCAGCCTGGCCTTCAACGTCATCGCGGACGACCTCCGCGACCTACTCGACCCTTCGCTCCGGTACTGACCTCCCGGGGCTGCTCTGCAAGGAGACGACATGCTTCTCAACAAGACCAAAGCCCAGAGCCTCATGCGCGAGGCGGGCCTCGACGCCCTCGTGCTCACCTACACAGAGAACAACATCTATTTCGGCGACTTCCTACACGTGAACAGCGCGGTACTGAAGTCGCGCCCGTACTACACGATCTTCTTCGCGCGTGACGACCAGCCGGCGGCCTACCTCGTGCCTCATCAGGACATAGACGACGTCGTGCGCGACACCTGGATCGAGGACGTGCGCGCCACCTCCGAGTACTACATCCCCGGTCGTGAGTCGGTCATCTGGGAGAGGGAGAAGGCCGTCGCTCAGATCCTCGCCGAACGCGGGCTGAGCACCGGTCGCGTCGGCTTCGAGAACGCTTCCTGCTACTTCGATGTTTACCAGCGGCTGGTCAAGGAACTGAGGGGCTACGAGTTGGTGCCCGCTTCTGATCTTGTGGCCAAGCTCCGGGCCATAAAGAGTGACGAGGAGCTCAGGCGCATCCGGCGGTCTATGGACATCACCCAGGCCGGCGCCAGGGCGCTGCTGGCCGAGGTGCGCGCCGGCGTGACGGAGAAGTACCTCGCCGACGTCGCTTCCGAAGCCATGCTGGCGGCCGGCGCGGAGAAGGTCGACTTCCTGATCGTGGGCGCCGGGGCCAACGGCGCCATCGTGCACGGTAAACCCACGGACTACGTCCTGCGAGACGGTGACGCCTGCCGTTTCGACATGGGCGCCCTGTACATGGGCTATCCGGGCGACTTCGCCCGGACTTTCGTGGTCGGGAACGAACCCAAGCCCATCGATGCGAAGCGTTATCAGGCCGTGTACGACGCGGTGCAGGCGGGCATCGCGGCCTGCGTGGTGGGTGCGACCGCCGGTGACGTCTACCGGGCGCAGATGGAAGCGGGCCGGAAGATCCTCCCCGACCTCACGCGCGAGCACTGCGGGCACGGGATGGGCCTCGAGGTTCATGAGGAACCTATGATCCATGCCGGCAGTGAGTTCGTTCTGGAGGAGGGCATGGTGGTGATGATCGAGAACGGCAGGTACATCCTGGGTGAGGGCGGCTACCAGCTGGAGGACCTGGTGCTCGTCACGGCTTCGGGCCCGGAGCTGCTGACAGATGTGCCCCGTGACCTGGTGATCGCCCGGTGACCGGGGCGGTGAGCAACGGTCCGCGCGTGCGCGTGGGACTACTCGGTGCAGGCGGTATCAATGCCCACGTTGCCGACTGCATCCTCGCTGGCGACCTCCCTGGCGTTCAGGTGGTGGCCGTTGCCGGCTCGTCCGGTGGCTCGAAGTCGGCGGCCGAGCTGGCCACGCGGTTAGGTGCGCAGGCGGTAGCGCCGACCGCGCTGGCCGAGGCCGGCTGTGAGTGGGTGGTCGAGGCAGCAGGTGGGGCAGCCGTCCGTGCCCACTTGCCCGGCCTGTGGCGTTCCGGCGTGAACACCGTTGTCATGAGCGTTGGCGCCATGATCGACGACGCCGTTCTTGCCGAGTACGAGGCGGCCCAAGCCCGGGGCGTTCAGGTGAGGTTGACCAGCGGCGGGATAGCCGGTCTCGACGGGGTGCGCTCGCTGGCTGCCGGCGGCGGTCTCCGCAGCGCTCGCATCACCACCACCAAGTCACCGGCCGGGTTGCGTGGCGCCCCTCACCTGGAACGCAACGGCATAGTCTTGCCGGAGGATCAGGTCGTCACCGTCTTCGAAGGCTCCGCTCGTGACGCCGTGGCGGGCTTCCCTGCGAACGTCAACGTGGCGATAGCCCTGAGCCTCGCCGGGCTCGGCCCCGACCTCACCCAGGTCAGGGTCATATCTGACCCTGCTGCCAAGCTGACGAAGCAACTGATAGAGGTAGAGGGCGAGGCCGCAACGCTGGAGATACGCATAGCGACCAAGCCGAGCCCGAAGAACCCGCGGACCTCGTACCTTGCCGGCGCTTCGGCCGTGGCGGCGTTGCGTGAGATCGCGGTAGCCTACTAGCTGTGATCTAGGTCCTAATGTTACGTCGTAGGGGGCGTGTCTTGTCTGGGAAGACCGAGAGACTCAAGCAGGTCATCGTCGAGCGGATCAGGGTGGGCACTTACCCAGTGGGACAGAAGCTCCCCGGCGTCAGGACGGTCGCTCGCGAGTTCGAGATCCACCCCAACACCGTAGGGCGCGTCTACGCCGATCTGGCCGCCGAAGGGGTAGTACGTACCGTGCAGGGCAGCGGCACCTTCGTTATCGGTCAGCCCCAGTTCGGCGATGGAACAGAGGCTGCCGTGGAGATGGCCGCGTCGCTTCGGGAACTGGCCACGCAGGCCCGCCGCCTTGGGCTTTCCCGTAAGGAGTTCGGCCGGCTCGCTGTGGAGGCCGAGGCGGCGGCGTATGAGGATCAAGGCCCGGCGATGTGGTTCGTTGAGTGCAGCAGGAAGGACACCGAGGAGCTGGCCGCCGGCTTGAGCACCCTGCTAGAGCGCAACGTACGGCCGCTGCTCACTTTTGAGCTACCGCACCACCTGGTATCGAACGGCGACTTCAACCAGTTCTTCATCACCACCCCCTTTCACGTCGAGGAGGTAGAGGCCGAGGCGAGAGCGCGTTTTCCCGTCGTGAACGTGAACCTGGTACCGACTTCCGAGACCCTCGTGCGGTTCGCGCGCATAGACCCCGGGGCGAAGGTGAGCGTAGTGGCCTCGAACCAGCAGACGTTAGAGCGGTTCGTGAGGATGATCCAGACGTACACGAGGATCGAGCCGGTAGCTGCCGTGCTGGCAGACTCGGAAGATGCGCCTGCGGTCGTCCGCGGTGCCGAGGTGCTGATCGACAGTCAATCGATCCACGATAAGGTCATGGCGTGGAGCCCGAGTGGGACCATCGTCACCGTTCGGTACCAGATAGAACCCACCTCAGTGGCCTACCTAAGGGAAGTGTTGCGGCAGCGTGAGGCTGGGGTAGCGTGAGCTCATGCCCCGCCTCTTCATAGCAGCTCCTGTTGACGAGAGCGTTCAAGCCAACCTGGCCCGCGTCGGTTCTGCGGCCAAGGTGCGCGGCGCCAGCTGGGTCAAGGCCGAGAACCTCCACATAACCCTGGCCTTCCTGGGCGACGTAGAGGAGCGCCGCTTCATGGAGGTAGAGGACGCGGCTTACGCCGCAGCGGAGCGGTGCGGGCCTGGGTTGAGCCTCGTCGCTCGGGGGCTCGGTGCCTTCCCGAACGAGATGCGCGCCAAGGTACTGTGGGCGGGGCTGGATGGCGATGTGCCCGCGCTCATGCGCCTCCAGTCTGCTCTGGCCACGGAGCTAAGGGCGGCAGACATAGCGTTCGACGAGAAGCGTTTCCACCCGCATATCACCCTCGCCCGGTTCCGCCAGCCTCAGCCGGTACCGGTCAGCTCCGTGCGTTTCCAGGAGTTCGGCGAGTGGCAGGCTACGGAGATACAGATCATCGAGAGCCACGTGCAGGCGTCTGGCGCGCGCTACGTGGTGCGGGCCGATGTGCCGCTGGGCGCCGAGCCGACCGCATACGGTATGGAGCCTTGACCGTAGTCGCCATCAAGTCCGTTCTCCTCCTTGCGGCTGCACTGCTGGCCGGTGTCGCGTTGGCGCCGACGTTGGTGGGGGTCGCGCCCGCAGCGCGTACGGTGCGCGTCCTTGCGCTGGCGCTTGCCTTACTGGTGGTCGGCATGTCGGTCTTGGACGTGGTGAGCAACCTGCAGCGGCTGTTCGGCTTCGTCGACTGGCCGCGGTTCACGGCCTACCTGGAGCTCACTCGCCACGGCCAGGCCGTGATGGTGCGGAGCGGCGTGGCCGCCTTGCTCGGTGCGCTGCTCGTGTGGCGACCCACGCGTGGCCTAGCCGCTGCCAAGGCGCTGTTCGCCTTTGGGCTGCTGCTTACCTTCAGTTACGCGGGTCACGCCGCTGCCATCGGCGGCACGGGGCCGATGCTGGTTGACTGGTTCCACTTCGTGGCCGTCTCGGCCTGGCTAGGCGCTCTACTGTTCGTGGCGTGCGGCCCCCTATGGACCGCCGCGGGCCATGGGCCGCGCGCCGAGGCTGTGTCGAGGCTCTCCGCCATCGGCGTGGCGGCGGTGGTCGTGTTCTGCCTTACCGGCCTGGTCAGCACCCTCATGCACATGTCCAGCCCATCTGTGTTCGTTGGGTCGCCCTACGCGCGGTCGTGGTTGGTTAAGGTCATGATCGTGGTAGTGGTTCTCGGCTGCGCGCTCTACAACCGCGCGAGGTTGGTGCCGATGGCACTCCGCGACCGCGAGCACGCTGGGCTCAGGACGGGCATCGTGGTCGAGCTTCTCCTGCTGGCAGCCGTGTTCGTGGCCACAGGCTGGCTGAGCACGAGCGCGCTGCCCCACGCGCCCGATGCGGGTATGAACGCCTTCGAGAACCTCTCAAGGTTCATCGAGTACTTGAGGGAGAGATAGTCATGACGCTAGGCCGCAGGCTGGTTCTTGGTGCTATCGCCGTGCTCATGGTGGGCAGCCTCGCCCTCGCCCACCAGGCCATAGAGGTGGGTAGCGGTGCGTACCGCGTGATCGTCGGCTACCTCGTCAACCCGGCCTACACGGGGCAGGTGAACGGTATAGACCTGGCCGTTCGCAACGTTGATAACGAGCTGGTTGCCGGCCTTGACCGCTCGCTAATGGCGTGGGTCATCGCCCCCGACGGCACCGAGCTGCAACTGACACTGCGGGCTAACTCGGCCAAGGAGGGCTGGTACACGGGCGACTTCATCCCCACGGTTCCGGGCAACTACACCTTCAGGGTCATGGGTTTCGTCGGTGAGGTGGAGTTCGACGAACACTTCGACCACCCTGCGCATAGCGACCCGTTCGTTCTAGACGCGCGCTCGATCAGCCTCCCATGACGCGGTTCTGGCTTGCGCTGTTGACCGTGGTGTCGCTCGGGGTGGCGCAGGCACATGCGCACTTGTCGGCGTCTACTCCGGCCCAGGATGGGGTCGTTGCAGCGGCCGAGGTGCCGGGCTCCATCACCCTGGAGTTCACCGAAGGAGTAGAACTGGCGTTCTCTACCTTCAAGCTTGTGCGCGTAGAGCATGAGCTGGAGGTTGCTACTGACACCTATGCCATGCGCCTCAACGCGCTGGTAGCGCCGCTGGTCGCGCCGCTGCTGGACGCACGGGACGTGGTGGAGGGCCAGCTCGTATTCACTATGGAGCCCGCGTCAGGCCAGACGGACCGGTTCGAACTTCTAACGTTAGAACCCCTGACGCCCGGCAGTTACCTGCTGGCGTGGCGCGCTCTCTCGGCAGACTCGCATGTCGTCGAGGGTTATCTGGTCTTCACTGTGGTGCCGTAGCGGGAAACGGAGGCCCTGCTCTTAGGGCTTGCTCGCCATGCGTGCGCCACGGAGCGCCGCCAGCGTGGGCCAGACGTGGTCCCTCGACCGCCACCGGCGGCACTCTTCCACGGAGCGTCACCACCGTGGGCCAGGTTCTAGAGCGGCCGAACGGTCAGGAACTGCGTGTAAACGCCTACCGGCCCCACCTCATCGTGGATGACGCTGTGGGTGAGTCCGGCGCCGTCGGGACCGAACGAGGCCGTGGTGTCCAGACCCGTGAGTTCACCCAGCGGCGCGCGGAACAGGCTGACCGTGAGGTCGAGGTTCGGGAACGCCACCTCTGTATGCGCCTTCCTGCTTGCCACGCCGTTGGCCACGTCGATGAGTCGCAGAAGGTGTGCAGACGTGCTTACGCTCTCGCCTGCCAGAAGCTTCACGTCGCTGCGCAGCCAGAACTGTACACGCCCTACTTCTATGGCGTTGCGCCAGATCTGTGCTGACCTGACGAAGCCACCGGGCCAGACCTCGCTCATGTTGAAGCGGTCCATGGTGCCGGGAGCAGGCAGGGAAGGGAAAGCGCTTCCCTGAACGCCGGTGGTGTCGTACCTGGCGGTCAGCCAGGCCCTGGCCACCACCGCGTCGCGGCCGCTCTGGCTCATGCGTGCTTCTACCAGCTCGATGGTGCGGCCGGGGCGCAGTACCTTCACGGAGACGTCAATACTCTCCATGGGCATCACGCCCAGGATGTCGACCGAGAGTCGACCAAGGCGCAGGTCGTCGTTACGCCTTGAGGCGAAGTCTGCCTCGATCACGTGAGCCAGTAGACCGATGCTCGGGGCGATGTGCTGTTCGTTCGGGTCCCAGCCGCCGCCCACGTGCACGGTTGGCCGGAAGCGCGTGGCCGACTCTCTGACGAAGTAAGAGGTGTTGCTGTCAGCGGCGTGGCTGTTAGACAAGGGTCTGTGGGAGGTGGCGCTAAGGTCGCTCATTCGCTCCGTTCAATCTTACCGGCTCGGGGCCGAAGTCCCGACCGGACGCGGAGGATACGAGACAAGCCCGGCCTCGCCCGACTGTGCACCTAGACCATATAACCGCCACCTAACAGACACACCGGTAGCTTGCCGTTGTCCATCGATGACGGGCCCGCTGGCCACGGGCCTTACCCGCTATCGACCCAGGGCGTACGGCTCGGGTCGGAATGGAGAGGTCATGAGCTTCACACCAGCCAAGCCCCGCCAGCTACTCTTGCTGGTGGTCCTTACCTTCGCATTCGCGTTACCTTTCTCCCGGTCTGCGGCGCAGTCTGCCTGGAACGACTACCCGGAGCTGCCGGTAACGGTCACCGATCAGAGCATCACGGTCGCCACCACCGTGCCGGCGGGCTTCTACCGGTTGGTCGTAGACGACCGCACGGAGCTACACCCGGAGGTGTTCTTCGTTCGCATAGCAGATCACAGCAACGTGCACGAGGTCCACGAGGCGCTGCACGCCATCTCAGCGGCCTCGGGCGAGCACGACGATATCTCCGGAGCGCTTGCGACCCTTCGCTCGGTCGCTTCGCTCGTCGGCGGCCGCATGACCCCGGAGACCGTGATCATAGAGCTGAAGGAGGGCGAGTACACGGTTGCCACCTCCATCGATGACGCGGACGGTCAGCCGGTCTCGACCACCCTCTCCGTCACCGCTAACGCGGACGCGGCGCCTGCGCCGACCGCCGACGTGCGCATCGTGATGGCGGAGTTCTCGTTCGCCGTCCCCACCGACCTGGTCCCTGGGCTGCAGACGTGGGAACTGGTCAACTCCGGCGACCAGATCCACCACCTGATCCTCATGCGCTACAACGAGGGCGTTACGTTCGAGGATGTCGAGGCGTTCATGAGCGCCGAGGGCCCTCCCTCCGGTCCTCCGCCATTCGAGATGGTGGTGGCCTCCGAACTTCTCACGACCTCGGTCAGCAATTACTTCCAGTTCGACCTAGCCCCCGGCAACTACCTGGCCATCTGCTTCCTGCCAGATGAGAACTCGGGCGCGCCCCACTTCGCCCTCGGCATGATGCAGGAGTTCGGTGTTCCCGGCAACTGAACCCGACCTCTTGCGCGGTGACCGCTGAATGAAGGACGGGCGCGCACAGACTCTAACCTGAGTCATTGTCTGAAGCTCAGGTGACGCTGCTACTAGAACGGCTGCGTCCGGTACTCCAACGTAGGGCCGGACTGGCTGTCGCCGTGATAGGTGAGGCGGGCGCTGGGAAGACCCACAGCGCCCGCATGCTGCTGGCGCGTGCACCATGCCGGAGCGCCAGCGCCCACGCCGGTGGGGGCGTGGCCGCCTGGGCGGCTGGCCTTCCACGTGCCGCAAGGGCCGCTACCTGGGCCGACCGGAACATCGAGCGCCTGTGTGCGGGTGATACGCTTCCTTCAGCCGATGCTGTGGCAGCGATCGCCAGCCGGCTCAAGAGCCTGGCTCCGGTCATCCTCCACCTCGAAGACGTTCACGAGGCAGACCAGCAGGACATAGCGACGCTGACCAACCTTGCCGAGTCCGTCCGTCGGGCGCGCGGCACCGCACTGCTGGTAACTAGCCGCAACGACCTTCCTGCGCCCTTCCTCATGGCAGCGCTGGAACCACTGACCGCCGAGGCCTGTACGCAGATGCTTGAGGCGGAGGCGGGCAGCCTCTTACCGCCTGAGGCGGTGCGCTGGATCCAC
>JBIQNJ010000093.1:0-8399 GCA_044462445.1 Truepera radiovictrix
CCTCACGCCCAGTTCAGCGAGCAGAGCGAGTGGGTGCCGCCAGGTTGCTCTGCGTACTCGACGGCTTCGAGCACCTCACCGCGGCCGCCTCGCCGATCAGAGGACTGCTGCAACGTTGCCCAGGATTGAAACTGCTCGTTACCTCGCGCCAGAGGTTGAACATGGCCTGGGAGTGGGTCATGCCTGTAGCTGGCCTACGCCTGCCGGCCGAGGAACTGGAGCTGAATGACGCGCTTCTCTCTGATGCAGTGCAGCTATTTGTTAGGCGTGCGCAGGCGGCAGACGTGCAGTTCAGGGTGAGTGCAGAGAACATGCCATTGGTGCGCCGCATATGCCAGGCAGTGGATGGTTTCCCGCTTGGCATCGAGCTGGCGGCTGCCTGGACGAGGGCGTTGCCTTTAGATCAGATAGCCTCCAGCCTCGAGACGAACCTGCGCGAGTTGGGTCACGGCCAGGCGCGTGGCGGAGACCATTACCCAGACCTGTGGGCGGCGCTTGAGCACTCCTGGCGCTTGCTTGGTGCTGGTGAGCAGGCGGTGTTCGCCAGGTGCGCCGTTTTCAAAGGTGGTTTCAGCCGGGCTGCGTTCGAAAACGTTGCCCGTGCTGGCATCGACTCGCTTATGAGTCTCGTAGACAAGTCACTGGTTCGAAGGGGCAGTGGCAGGTTCGCGCTCCATGCGCTGTTGGAGCAGTTCGCCCAAGAGAAGCTAGCTGGAATGGACGGTGAGGCAGAAGCGGCGGCTGCCCAGCATGCTTCATACTTCACCCGATTACTTACTGACGCAAGCCGGGGAGCGTTGGGCACCGACCTACATGCCGCGTTCGAGGTGCTCAAGGAGGAAGAGGCCAATATACTTGCAAGCCTCGAGTGGGCCGCCGAGAACGCCCAAGTGCAGGTGCTGCTAGACCTGGCTGAGCCGCTGCAGTGGTACTTCCCGATGACGGGTGGGTTCCTGGCCGGGGATGCCTGCTTTGGTGCGGCACTAGAGAAGCTACCCCTGCCGACGGTCGATATCCCGGTTGGCGCAGCGGAAGGCGCCGTGATCGGCATAGGGAACGCTACCCAGGCCGTTCACGAAGCACGGGCGGCGCTGCTGCTGAGCCGGGCGTGGTTGAACAGGTACGCCGGCAGCCTGCAACCGGCCCGTCGGCTGAGTGAAGAGGGAGAGCGCCTGGCGCGCCTAACCAGCTCTAAGTTGCAGCTAGTGCGGGCGCTAGACCTTCGCGGTCAGGTGCTCACGTACGACGGTCGTTTCGACGAAGCCCTGCGGTTGCTTCACGAGGGCGTGGAGGCGGCGCGCGAGCATGGCGATACGCTGATTCTCAGCCGCCTTCTCACCAACCTTGGTCTGGCGGAGGCACTAAGCGGGCACAACGGCGAGGCCGACCAACACCTGGTGCAGGCTCTGGAGCCCTTCAGACAACACCAGATTCCAGTTGGTCTCGACACGGTTGCCGTGCTGCTAGCCCGGGGTGTGAACGCCTGGTGCCGGAAGGACTACAGGGCGGCCGAACGGATACTACGGCGGGGTCATGACTTGGCGCATGAACTCAACTACCTGGGGCCGGTGCCTGTACTTACAGGTCTTCTGGCGGCCACCTTACTTGCCTACGAGGATAGCAACGACCAGTGGCTCGAGGCCCAGAAATTGCTGGCCGACGGGCTTGCCATGGTTGAGCACAGCGGCGAAGGTATGGCGACTAGCCTGCTGCTCGGTGCGGCTTCGGCCCTGCAGCTCCGACTGGGCAACGCGAAGCGCGCCGAAGAGGAAGCAAGGCGTGCCTACACGGTCGCGCGAGATGCGGGCAACACCGTGATCATGCTATGGGCGCTTCCCCAACTGGCAAAAGCCCAGGTAGCGCTCGGCGAGGGCCGGCGGGCCTTGGCGCTATGTCGGTCGGTGGGCGCGAACGACCGCAGCCCAGCCTGGGTGAAGGTGGCGACGAGCGAGATGCATCAGAAACTCGAGCGTGAGTTCGGTGGTTCCTCCATCGAATCGGGAGATGTTCTGGACGATCTGGTCGGCGCTCTGTAGCTGGACGGGCATTGGACGGGCTGCCTTTCCTACGCTCCTACGCAACTACCAACTTGCTAAGGAGAAAGCCCTATGAGCCCTATTCGACTGCAGAGACCTGCTCCCGGCGCGCACTCGCACATACCCTACATGCGCAAGTCCATAGCTCGCCTGCTCCTGCGCACTGTCGTGGCGGCGCTGACGCTAGGCGCGTGCGGGGCGGCCTTCGCCTTCGATCAGTGGATCACTCTGCCTAACGGGCAAAGAAGCGTCATCGACTGGAGCGCGGGCCAGTTAAGGACTACGGGCCAAGCGGTGCCGCCAACGAACGCCAGCTCAGCGGGGCAGAAGCAGCTTCTCGCGCGGAGGGGCGCCATCCTGGACGGACAGCGCAACCTGCTTGAGTCGCTCGCGGGCGTGTACGTTACGTCAGACACGACCATGCTCAACCTGATGGCGAACGATGTCGTGCGGTCCTCTGTGGAGGGCATCGTGGCGGGCGCCGTCGTTACCTCTGAAGAGTGGGACCCGGCTACCGAGATCTACACGGTGGAGATGGAGATCCCGCTCGGCCCAGTACGCGATGCGGTGATGGGAGACAAGATCCTCACTATCCCGCCGAACCCGAAACCTGAGACACCCACCGGGCTCATCCTTGACGTTGGTGGCCTGGGGGCCGTGCCCTCACTTACGTTCACCATCACTACGCTCGACGGCTTCATCGTTACCTCGGTAGCACAGGCCTTCTACTTCGTGTCGACGCCGGCCGGCTACGCCGCCACGCTGGAAGACGCCAAACGCGACAGCAGAGTGGCCTCGGCGCCGCTCGTCATCCGCGCACTGGCGCTGGGCGCCAATGGCATAGACATCCTTGTAAGCGAGTCTGACGGCGCGCTACTGGCCATGTACCTCAATGACCTTGACTTCTTCGGCGGCGGCCGAACCCTAGTGGTCATGTACTGAGTCATTTAAGGTCATGTCCGAACCTAAACCGGCCGCAACTGCTCTCTCCTCCAGTGGCCTGGGCGCCCGTTCGCGGGGCCCAGGCGTTGCGGCTCTGGTGCTCCTTCTGGCGGCACAACTGTTCATGTGGGCCTGGTCGCAGGAGGACCTGGTTGTAACCGCAGCGGGAATCGGCGCCGTGCTGGCTGACGAGGGCGCCGCACGGGACGAGGCGTTGAGGGACGCCATGCGCAGGGCTGTGGAGCAGGCCGTTGGCGTCGCCGTGTCCGGTAGGACGTTGATGGTGGACCTCCAGGTGGTGGAGGACCGTGTCAGCTCTAAGGCCGAGGGCTTCGTGCGCAGCTACGAGGTGCTTGAGGAGGCCCGCGACAACGACGTCTACCGGGTGTCTATCGAGGCCGTAGTGCAGAGCGAACTCATCGCCAGCGACCTAGAGTCGATAGGCGCACTCCTCAGGTTGTCGCTTGGCAACCCGCGCGTTCTGGTAGTGGCCACTACCGACCCCGGCCAGATCCTATATCCCGATGCTGAGCGCTACATCATCGACCATTTCGTGGACTTGCAGTTCCTCACTTATAACTCCAGCAGCCTGGGGGCTCAGGCAGGTCGGGCCGGCCTCTTCAGCACTGCTGACCTGGCTGCCATCGCTCAGCAGGCTCAGGTAGACATAATCGTCGTCGCTTCCGTCGGCATGAGCGACCTTGGAACCACTAGTGTGGGCAACACGTCACTGGTGTCTGCCCGGGCCTCGGTTCAGTTGCAGGCGGTTCTGGCGCGCACTGGTCAGGTTCTGGCCAGCCGCACGGCGGCCACCATAGAGGCCTCTACTCAGCTGGTTCTAGCACGCGGGAACGCGCTGCGAGAGTCGCTTCATGAGCTGTTGCCTGCCTTCACGCAAGACATGATCCGGGTGCTCAACGACTCCGTAGCCGGCACCGGCAGCGCCCGGTCTGTACAGGTTTCCGTGGCAGGGGTTGCCGACTTCCTTGAGGCCCTTGCGGTTCAGGACCTTCTGTCAAGAGTGCGTGGTGTGACCTCTCTGCAACAGCGCGCCTTCGGTAATAACACGGTTACCTTCGACGTCCAGGGCAGTGCGACTACTCAGGATCTGGCCATCCGGCTTGTTGCCTTGGAGGGCTTGGAAATCACCGTGGTCTACCTGGATGCACAGCGCCTAGAAGTGGTGGTGGAGGGTCGATGATCAACGGCATATTCACGTGGCTGGCACTGGCGCCGAGGCGCGTAAGAGCATGCTTGTTTGCGGCGCTCATAACTCTTACGGGCGTTGCGGGTGCGCAAGGCGACGAGTTCCTCCGGTTCCGCGTCGCGGTTCTGGACTTCGACGTGAACGACATAACCGGCACGCTGTTCGAGCCTGAGCGTCTGGGCAGGGCGATGGCCACCGAGTTCGAGACCCCGCTGGGCCAGTCGCGGCGCTTCGTCGTCATCACGCGCCTAGACCTGGAGAAAGTGCTGGACGAACTGGCCCTAGGGCCAACCGGCGTTCTTAAGCCGGAGCAGGTGCAGGCTTTCGGCGAGATAGCTGGCGTGAACATCATCATCACGGGCAACATCACCGTGTTCTCGCCTACGTCGTACAGCATCTCTGCCAAGTTCATCGACGTCTCTACCGGTGAACTGGTAGATGCAGAGACGTTGCGGGTCGGCAGCCCCGAAGAGTTCTTCGTGATAGCCAAGCAGTTCGTAGACCGGGCGCTGGTGCGGTTCCCGCTTCGGGGCTCCGTGTTCGCGGTCGAGGGCGACGCCGTTTACATAAACGTAGGCATAGAGCACGGCCTGACGACCACGGATGAGACGGGGGTCATATACCGTCCCCGTGAGGTAGAAGGACGCAGCATCCCTCTGCGCATAGGAACGTTCCGCGTGAAGCAGGTGTACGAGAACCTGGCGCTGATAGAGCCTGTGCTGGAGGGCGGTTACACGCTGATGGAGGGTGACCTCGTTACCATCCAGCCCGTTCCCGTTGCGCCGGCGCCCCCGACGGGTTCGGGCGCCCAGCAAGACCGCGGGGCCGAGGACGCTGCCGCAACGCCTGACACCGCACCGGGTGCCTTATCTGACGCCACAGCGGGCGGCCAGAGCGAAACTGGTGAACCGCCTCAAGCGGCTCATGACCCCTCAGAGGAGCCGGCCGTGGCGCCTGTAGGCGAACCGGCAGGTCCGCAGAGGGCGTGGGTTCGCTTTAACGTCGACCCTGACTATGCCGCTGTCTTCGTAGACGAGCAGCTTGTCAGTCCGCAGTTTGAGCTCGAACCTGGGCGCTACCGTATAGCTATCCGAGCGGAAGGCTTCCAAGAGCAAGTGTTCGACCTGCAGGTGGTGGCCGGCGCACGTATAGACAGACGCATAGTTCTCGAACTGATGCTGACTAGCGTGTACTTCGATGTGGTGCCAGGCAATGCGCTGCTGTGGGTTGACGATGAGCCTGTCGAAGGTATCGCTGCGCTTCTGGCGCCTGGTAGGCACGAGCTCAGGGCAGAGGCCGAAGAGTATGAGCCGCTGCTGCAGGAGTTCGAGGTGCGTGCCGGCAAGATAGAACTGATCGAGGTGCGGCTGGTGCCCATTCTGGCGTCCTCTGCAGCGGGGGGTGAGACGAGACCACAAGCGCCGGGTGCGACCGACGCGGCAGAAGCCAGCGGGCAGCCGCGGCGGCCGGAAACATCGGGCGACCCTAACGGCTCTTTGGAGGTTCGGGCGCCAATCGGGACCGTGATCATCGCGCAGCGCCATGACGGCTTCACCACCGCACTCCCTGCCATCGACGGCACCCTTAGAACGTTCGAGCTTCCTCCGGGAAACTACACACTTACGTTGCTCGCGCCTACAGATGCGTCCTGGCGTGCGGAGCTTCCGCCTTCGCAGGTGATAGCGGCTGAGATTCAGGGTGGCGAGCTCATAGAGGTGATAGCGAGAGGCTACCTTGAGTTGGGAGCGCTACCGCCTGGGGTGGTAGCCGAGGCAAGTCCGGCGACCGGGAGCGGTGGCCCGGTCGGGCTCACGGTAGACGGTGCGACCGAGCTGGAAGCAGGCGTCTATACGGTGAGGTTCCTGCGCGATGGTGTGATGCTGGGCGCCAGCGCGCTGCGGGTTGAGCCGTGGCAAGCGACGAGCGTCCGGTTGCCCGCCGCCGTTGGGGCGTTAGAGGAAACAGCGCCCGCCGCAAGTGTATCAGGCACCCCGGCGGATAGCGGGGCGGGCGAGGAGCCCGCCGAGGCTGTGGCGGCGCCGGCCGTGGCGACGGCCCCCGGGGCGCGCCCAGGGTCCACAAGCGAGACCCCGCTGGCCGCCGAGGGAGAGAACGGCCTGCTCAGGCTGGTGACGAACGTGACACCCGTCACCTACCGCTTCAGCGGAACTGACGCGCTGATAGTTGAAGGCGTGGGGCAAACGACCGAGGTAGAGGTGGCACCGGGGCTGTACACGATAACGGCTTCTGTTGCAGGCCAGCGCGACATCGAAGAGATCTTGTATATAGACCGAGGCGGTATCGAGCAGGTGTCGTTCTCGTTCGAAGCGTCCAGCCTAATGCCAGTGATGGGTGTGCTAGGAACGAGCGCGGGAGAGCGACTCTTCCTGAGAGTTGTCTCTACGGGCAGGCAGCCTGGATCGCTTACTGCTCGCATCACGGGGCCTACGGGATGGAATGGCAACTCGCCGTACTCGGTCGCTGTTGACCCGGAGGATCAGTTCACGGTGCTGGAGCGTGCGGGTGTTGCCCGCGGTGACTACGACGTGGAGCTGTTCTATCCCGGCCAACTGGGCGTCTCGTCACGAGTGCAGGTAGCTAGCGCACTGCAGCCGGGGCCGGTAACGTCTGTTTCTGCCACGGTGGCGTGGCCCGACCTGGCCACGGTGCAATGGGCGCCGCTGCCCTGGGCCACGCGCTACGAGGTGCAACTCTCAGGGCCTGGTGGCAGCTGGTCAGGGCTTGCCTTCGGGGCCAGCGGCACCGTTACCTTGACGCTGCCAGGGTTCCGGAACGGCGCCTACGAAGTCTGCGTTACCGCCCACAACTGGGATGCGTCTGCTACCGCCAGTCTGAGCGGTGGTCAACTCTTGTCTAGCCGGTCGTGTAGCCAGACGCAGCTCATCAGTCAGGGCGTTTCTGCGCCCGACAACGACTACGAACTCCGAGAACCGACAGGGCCGGGCGACAGGGAACCGCCACCAGGGCCCGGGAGTGGCGATCTGCCTCCGCCCATCGGTCCGCCACCTTGAGCCAAGTAGCTGCCGAGCCGAACGATCAGCCACACGCCGGGCATCATTCTGCCCACTAGCTACCGAATAGGGGAGTACCAGAGCTTCATCACGAACAGGTCGAAATCGCCTTCGTTGGCCTCGCCCATCAGGCGGCCACTGGTGTTGCCCACCAGGTAGAGCGCACCTTGTTCGTCCCAGGTGATGTCATTCAGGTACGTGTAGGCGGATGGTGCGCCGGCTTGCACCCGCCAGAGCTCGTTGCCGGCCATATCTAGGGCCATCACGTAGATGTCGAGTAGGCCGGTGGGCGAACCTTGCATGCCCGACCGAGTATGGCCGCCCACGATGATCATGCTCTCGGTCATCTGCACGGCCGTTACGCTTGTGAAGGTGTCTTCAGCGAAGTTCTTTATCCACTCCTGGCGGCCGTCCAGGTCGTACAGGGCAACGTTTATGTAGTTCTGGGAGGTGTTCTCATCGTAGTACGTGCCGGCTACGGAGGCGAAGTCGCCGTGCATGGACATGCCGCCGAAGGTGTCGTAGCCAGGTGCGCCGAACTGACGGGTCCATAGCTGGACTCCGTCGGGCGAGTACTTGCGCATGAAGTAGTCCGCCGTGCCCGGCGGTCCCATCGGGCCGGCCAGGTCCTGGTTCGTGGCGCCGCCGATGTACAAGTTGTCTTGGTCGTCTAGGAACAGCTTGCTGAAACTGACGTCCGCATATGTGCCCTCGGAGTCGGACCACAGCTCCTGACCTTCACTATCCAGCTTCCGAAGCTTTGCCTGGAAGTAGCCGCTGTCTTGGTTGAACGCGCCGTACGTCACGATGTAGTTGCCCTGAGAGTCACGAACTGCGCCGTCTATTACCACTAAGTCGGGAACGGTGAATTGAAGTCGGCTCTGCTCGCCACCATCGGCGGCTAGGTCGTGCAGCGCGAGAGTACTGACAGTTCCGGCCTCCTCATCTCGCCAAGAGTCGGAGCCGACCACGAAACCGCCATCGGCGTAAGTGACCGAGCGACCCCGGTCGGTATCTGGTCCACCGGTCTGGCTCGACCTGATCAACTGACCCGTTGAGTCAAGCAGGACGTTGATCATGTCTGTCTGCCCGCGGTTCTGGCCGAACAGGTCGCCGTCGCTATAACCCGTAACGGCACCCACTGCCTTAGGAACGCAAGGGCGACGTACGGCCTTGGCGTGG
>JBIQNJ010000094.1:0-8220 GCA_044462445.1 Truepera radiovictrix
GAAGTTGCCGACCCATAATCCAGCGAAACGCCGTTCTTGGATTATGAGCTGCCGATTTCATCTTCCTTCGAAAGACACCTGCCGCTAGGAGGCGGCGGGACTTCTGCCTAGCAGGAGTAGGTATGGATGGCGCACCTGCAGCAACGGGCTTTTCGATGGTGCCAAGGATTAGGTAACCCTCGGGCTCAGATCGGGCCGCGGGTGATGAGATGCCTGATCAGACTACTGGGTATCCGATCGGTCCAACTGTAGGGCTAATGTAGGTGTGCTTCCAAACGCTTCCTCGCTCGTCCGTGAGGTAAACGGTGAAAGACGATTCACCGATGTACCAGAAGCGCGGTCCGTGGTGCCTGATGTGTGTTCCGAACTCAATCCGAAGGGTGGCCTTCACTATTTCGGCTGGTGGCTTCAGGTTCTCGTTGTTACGCTTAAGTGTGCCTTGGCAGTATCTAACCAGAGTCCTGTTCCGTTCGATGTCGAAGAGTTTCGGCGCAATCTGGCCGGTGATGAGGTCGATATCGACAACGGGCGACTTGTACGCAGCAGCCATGAAACCAAAATGCTCGGCAGATACTGCGAACTTAAATGCTAGGCCACTGGCGATTCCGCGTAGGTATCTTCTTCCCATCTCAAACGCTCGCTGAAGTCAGAAGTGCTGAGGCCGTAACATCGTCCAACTGCTTATGAGCGAGGCATATGGTCATTGAAGAGAGGGCCATTGAAGAGAGGCATATGGTCATTGGAGAGCTGTTGCATCTCCAACGTATAGTAGACCGCCCGAGGGCACATAGCTTCTCGGGCGGTCCGTTGCTGGTGGAGGCGGCGGGAGTCGAACCCGCGTCCGAAACCGCCTCAGCAGGGCGTCTACGCGTGTAGCCGTCAGTTGGTTTTCGTCGCTAGCTTGGCAGACGGCGGGCCGGGCTAGCGCTTAGGTGTCATCAGTCTCGCCTTGGGGTCAACACCCGAACCTTACGGCCAGCCCACTTCAGGACGTTCGATCCGGCGAGCCATGGGCGGGGCTTCCGGGGAACGCTAACTGCGGTTAAGCAGCCAGTGCGTAGTTATCGTTGCCAGTTAATGGCGTTGCAGTTTGGTAACGCGGCCAACTGCACCCGCGACGCGCGGCCTCTGCCTTGGAACGGTACCGTCGAAACCGTGTCGCCCCCAAGCTAAAGCTGCCTGCCCCACGCGCTACGCCTCGCCCAGGGCAACGATGATTCTAGCAGCCGGAGGCCGCATATAATGACGTCCATGGCACTCGCCGTCAACATGAAGGGCATCACCAAGAGGTTCCCCCTGGTGCTTGCCAACGACAGCGTCGACTTCCAAGTGGAGTGGGGCGAGGTGCATGCCCTTATCGGCGAGAACGGTGCCGGCAAAAGCACCCTCATGAAGATCCTCTACGGCATGCAGCAGCCGGACGAGGGCGTCATAGAGCTTGACGGCCGGCCCGTCATCATCCACACTGCACGCGACGCCATCAACTTAGGCATCGGCATGGTGCACCAGCACTTCATGCTGGTGGAGCCGCTGTCTGTGGCCGAGAACCTGGTGCTCGGTTACGAGCCTCACGTGGGACCGGTGCTCGACTACCGCACCGCCAAGCGCCGCACCCGCGAACTCATCCAGGAGTTCGGCTTCGACATCGACGCCGACACCCGCATCGACGACCTGCCCGTGGGCCTGCAGCAGCAGGTGGAGATCCTCAAGGCCCTTTACCGCGACGCCAAGGTGCTCATCATGGACGAGCCCACCGCCGTGCTCACGCCGCAGGAGACGGTGGGTCTCTTCCGCTTCCTGCGCGAGTTCGCCGCCAAGGGCAACGCCGCCATCTTCATCTCGCACAAGCTGGACGAGGTGATGGAGATCTGCGACCGCATGAGCGTCATGCGTGACGGCAAGATGATCGGCACCGTCAAGCGCGAGGACACCGATCAGCGCCGCCTGGCCAACATGATGGTGGGCCGGGACGTCCTGCTGCGGGTCGAGAAGGCACCCAGCCAACCTGGCCCGGGGGCGCTCGAGGTGAGGAACCTCGTGCTCAAGCACTCGTTCAAGCCCTGGAACGTCATAGACAACGTGAGCTTCACCCTTCGCAAGGGTGAGATCCTCGGCATAGCCGGCATCGAGGGCAACGGTCAGTCGGAGCTGGTGGAGGTCATCACGGGCTTGCGCCAGGCGGACTCCGGCACCATCGCCATCGACGGCCATGACGCAGTGGAGCTCAAGAACAGGGTCAGCACGGGGCTCAACGACGTCACGCAAGCCAGCGCGCGCTACCGCCGCGAGCTCGGGCTGAGCCATGTGCCCGAGGACCGCAACGGGCGCGGCCTCGTAACCCCGTACACCGCCGCCATGAACTCCATCCTGGGCGACCACTACCATGCGCCATACTCCAACCGCGCAGGCTTGCTTGACGACAACGCCATCGAGCAGCATGCCGAGAAGCTCATATCCGGCTACGACGTGCGCCCTACCGACCCGGGCATCACCGTGTCGCACTACTCGGGCGGCAACGCGCAGAAGCTCATCGTGGCGCGGGAGCTGGAGCGCAACCCCAGCGTGCTGGTCATGGCGCAGCCCACGCGCGGCGTAGACATCGGCGCCATCGAGTTCATCCACCGGCAGATCGTGTCTGCGCGAGACTCCGGGCTGCCGGTGCTGCTGGTGTCGGCAGATCTCAACGAGATCCTCTCGCTGTCAGACCGCATACTCGTGATGTACGAGGGCAAGATCATGGGTGAGCTCAGCCAGGCGGAGGCCACGCCCGAGAAACTGGGCCTGCTGATGGCCGGATCGAGCATCGACGAGGTCGCCAAGACAGCTTAGCTTTGCGTCCTGCGCGCTCCCGCGGTGCGTTCTGCGCGCGCGTTCCTTCAAGCCACGGACCGGTGTTCGCCTTGGGCGGTTCCAACGCCGTGACGGCCCGGCGAAGCAACGGCCTCACCGCCAAGCAAAGCAACGACCTCACCTCCTGACAAAGCGTTGACAGCGCCGCCATACCCTCAGATCAGAAGGAACTCTCTGATCGAAGGGACACACCTGATGCATAAGAAGCTCCTGAAGAAGCTAGTGACTCTCGCCCTGGTCGCAGGCCTGTCGGTCGGCACGCTCGGCTTCGCCCAGACCAACCAGGACCTCACCGGTGCGGGCGCCTCCTTCCCCGCCCCGCTCATGGCGGCCTGGGCCGACCTCTACCGCGACGTCACCGGCGGCGCCGTCATCGTGAACTATCAGTCCATCGGCTCGGGCGGCGGCATCCGCAACTTCATCGACCAGACGGTCCACTTCGGCGCCACCGAGGCCTACCTTAACGACCAGCAGCTCGAAGAAGCCCGCGCGGGCACCGGCGGTGAGGCTTACAACCTGCCCGTGACCCTGGCCGACGTGGCCATCACCTACAACGTGCCCGGCCTGGAGACCGGCCTCGTGTTCGACGGCGAGGTGCTGGCCGGCATCTTCTCGGGCGAGATCCTCAGTTGGAACGACGACCGTCTCGCGGCTCTGAACCCCGAGCTGGAACTGCCGAACATGCTCATCAACGTCGTGCACCGTGCCGACGGCAGCGGGACCACGAACATCTTCACCAGCTACCTCGCCAGCGTTTCCGAGAGCTGGGCGCAGACCATCGGTGCCGGCACCGCGGTCGAGTGGCCCACGGGAGTCGGAGCCAGCGGCAACGAGGGCGTGGCCGGCCTGATCAGCAACACCCCCGGCACCATCGGCTACAACAGCCTCGTGTACGCCACCCTCAACAACATCACCTACGGTTACGTGCTCAACTCCTCCGGCAACGTCATCGCTCCCAGCCTCGCGGCCACCTCGGCCGCCGGCGACGTGCAGCTGCCGGAAGACACCCGCGTGCTCATCGTCAACACGCCGCACCCGGAGGGCTACCCCATCTCCGGCTTCGCCTGGGCGCTGTTCTACGAGAACGCCGATGCCAACAAGGCGTTCACCAGCCGTGAGCAGGCCGTGGAGGCCGTGAGGTTCCTCGTCTGGGTGATGACCGAGGGGCAGAACTACAGCGAGGCGCTCGACTTCGCCCGGCTGCCTGAGGCGGCTGTGCAGCTCAACCTGCAGCGCCTGGAGCAGGTGAAGTGGCAGGGCGAGAACATCGGCCAGGCCATCGTAGACGAAGTCCGCTAGACTCGATAAGGCAGAAGCCTTCATGGTGGCGGCCGAGATCAACATCGACCTCGGCCGCCACCTAGGGTCACTGGAAGCCGCCGGCTCCACGGCTAGCCTCGTGGGTCCTGTGGCCGCACCGCTGAGAAGCACTGGGAGCAGCTCTTGCGAATGACCACCGGCCTTGGCACACGCATAGGCGACAGGGCCTTCCTCACCATCCTCACCCTCTGCGGCCTGGCGGTCGTGGCCATCGCCCTGCTCATGGCGTTCACGCTGGGGCGAGACGCCACCGAGCCCCTCCAGCGCTTCGGTTTCCTAGGCTTCCTGACCGGAACCAGGTGGGACCCTGTGAGCGGCACCTTCGGGGCCTGGCCGTTCATCGTCGGCACGCTTCTCACCTCCGTGGCCGCGCTGCTCATCTCTTTCCTGCCGGCTCTGGGGCTGGCCATCCTGAGCGCCGAGTACGCCCCGAAGTGGCTGGCCACCATCATCGATTACATCGTCGACCTGCTTGCGGCCATCCCCAGCGTGGTGCTGGGCATCTGGGGCATCTTCGTGCTCGCCCCGCTGCTGCGCGACACCCTGTACAGACCTATCTACGCATGGGCGGCGGAGAACGCCCCCTCTCAGCTGGCGTGGCTGGGTAACCCCACCGGCTACGGGCTGGTAACGGCCACACTGGTGCTGGCTCTGATGATCGTTCCCTACACCACGGCGCTGGCACGCGACGCCATCCGCCTGGTGCCCACGGAGCAGCGCGAGGCCGCCTGGGGCCTGGGCGCCACTCGGTGGGAGGTCCTGCGCATGGCCGTGCTGCCGTACGCCCGCGGCGGCATCGCGGCGGGCGCCGTGCTGTCGTTCGGGCGCGCGCTGGGCGAGACCATGGCCGTAGCCATGCTCATCGGCAACTCGGCCCGGCTCCCGCTCACCCTGTTCGGTCCGGCCTCCTCCATGCCGTCGGTGATAGTCAACGAGTTCCGGGAGGCGGTCAACTCGCTGCACCTGAGCAGCCTGCTGGCCATCGGCTTCTACCTCTTCGTCATCTCTCTGATCGTCAACCTGGGTGCGGCGTTCATCCAGCGCAAGCTCGTGCCTGGGAACGTGGGGTCATGATGAGCCTGCGAAGACGCTACTGGCGCGACCGGGTGATGCTGGGCCTGGTCATCCTGGCGAGCCTGCTGGTGCTCACTCCGCTGCTGCTAGTCATCTGGTACGTCATCAGCCAGGGTTTGAGCGCCCTCAACACCGACTTCTTCACGCGAGACCTGGGCTCTCCCACCCGGGCGCAGTTCGGTCAGCCCACCGGCCTGGCGCAGGCCATAGCCGGCACCTTCTTCATCGACATGGCCGCCCTGGTGGTGGCCGTGCCGGTGGGCGTGGGCGCGGGGCTCATGCTGGCGGAGTACAAGGAGCACCCGCTGAACCCGCTGCTGCGCGTGCTCAACGACACCATGAACGGCATGCCGGCCATCCTGAAGGGGCTGCTCATCTTCACCCTGGTGGTGCGGCCTTCCGGCACGTTCTCCGGCCTCGCCGGTTCGCTGGCGCTGGCCATCGTGATGCTGCCTATCATCGCCCGCGCCACCGAAGGGGCGCTGACGCTGGTGCCGTGGTCTATACGCGAGGCCGGCCTGGCCCTGGGCCTGCCGCGCTGGCGCGTGATCCTCGCGGCCGTGCTGCCGGTGGCGCGGCCGGGCCTGGTGACCGGCGTGCTCATAGCGTTCGCCAGAGCGGCGGGTGAGGCGGCGCCCCTGCTCCTCACCTCGCTCGGCAACAACTTCCTGCCGCGCAACCCATGGAACCCCCTCGAGTACCTGACCAAGGCGGCGGACACCCTGCCGCAGCGGCTCTACAGCCTGGCCGTGAGCCCGTACCAGCACTGGCACGCCATGGGCTGGGCCGCCGGCATCGTCCTGCTGGTGCTGGTGATCGTCGTCTTCGTGATAGGCAGGCTTCTAACCCGGAGGAGCAACTGAATGGCAGAAGCAGCGAAGGTGCCGCGCGTTCGGATGCAGACCCGCGACCTGAGCGTTGACTACGGCAACGGCCGCGGCGTCCGCGGTGTGTCGCTCGAGTTCGAGGACCGCAAGGTGAACGCGCTCATCGGGCCCAGCGGCTGCGGCAAGACGACGTTCTTGCGCGCGCTCAACCGCATGCACGACCTGATGCGCGGCGTGAAGGTGACCGGGCAGGCGCTGTTAGACGGGGACGACATCTACGCCCCGGGCGTAGACCCCGTGTCGGTGCGGCGCCGCATAGGCATGGTGTTCCAGAAACCCACGCCGTTTCCCACCATGTCCATCTTCGACAACGTGGTGGCCGGCCTGCGCCTGGTGGGCGAGCGCGACCGCGACAAGCTGAGCGAGGTGGCCGAGCGCAGCCTGCGTCAAGCCGCCCTGTGGGACGAGGTGGCAGACAGGCTCAGGAGCCCTGCCTCGCGCCTGTCCGGCGGCCAGCAGCAGCGCCTCTCCATCGCCAGGGCGCTGGCCGTGGAGCCCGACGTGCTGCTGATGGACGAGCCCACCAGCTCACTGGACCCGGCGGCCACCAGGCGCATAGAGGAGCTGGTGGGCGAGCTTAAGCGCGACGTCACCATCATCATCGTCACGCACAACATGCAGCAGGCGGCCCGCATCTCAGACGTGACGTCGTTCTTCCTGGACGGGGAGGTCATAGAGAGCGGCGCTACCGACATGATGTTCACGAACCCCACGGACGAGCGCACCGAGCAGTACGTGACCGGCCGGTTCGGCTAGGTAACAGCGCAGAGAGCCGCGTTCGGCTCAGCCCGCGGGCAGCCCGGGCGGTGGGCGGCTAGCCGTCGTGGGCAGTGGCCGTGACGCGAGGCGCTAGCGCGGCGGCGGTTCTAGTCGCCCTGCAGGAACTCTCTGAGCCGCACGGCGAGCTGCGGGTACTCGATAAGGAAGGCGTCATGCCCATGCGGCGAGCTGATGCGGGAGTAGCGGGCGCCGGGTATACGGCCGGCCAGGTCACGCGCCTCTGACTCAGGGTACAAGACGTCGGAGTCTATACCCATGACCAGGGTAGGTACTCCTATGCCGCCAAGCACGCGGCTGAGAGGGCCTCGGTCGGCGGCGACGTCGTACTCGTCCATGGCGCGGGTCAGCTGGAGGTACGTGTTGGCGTCGAAGCGCTTCACCAACTTCACGCCCTGGTAGTCCAGGTACGAGGCTATCTGGAAGCTGGCCTGGATGGCATCGGCCTGGTTGCCGTCGCGCTCACGCCCGAACTTCTGCTCTAGCGAGTCGTAGCTGCGGTAACTGAGCATGGCTATGGCCCGGGCCAGTCCGAGCCCGGTCTCCGGTTGACGCTCGGCCGGGCAGTTGCCGCCCTGCCAGCTGGGGTCGGCCATGATGGCGCGGCGCGCCACCTCGTTCAGGCCGATAGCCCAGGCGGAGTGCCTGGCACCTATGGCGATGGGCGCTATGGCCCGCACCAGCTCCGGGTACATGACGGCCCATTCGAGGACCTGCATGCCGCCCATGCTGCCGCCGATGACGGCGCGCAGGCTGCGCACCCCCAGGGCGTCCAGCAGGCGCTTCTGCACGTTCACCATGTCGCGCACCGTGTAGCGGGGGAAGCGCGGACCGTAAGCGTGGCCGTCAGCGGGGCTGAGGCTGCTGGGGCCGGTGGTGCCGTAACAGCCGCCCAAGACGTTGCTGCAGATGACGAAGAAGCGGTCGGTGTCGATGGGCTTGCCGGGACCTATCAGCGGGTCCCACCAGCCGGGGAGAGTCTCGCGGTCTGCCACGCCGGCGGCGTGGGCCGAGCCTGTGAGCGCGTGCGTCACCAGCACGGCGTTGGTGGCGCCCTCGTTGAGCGTGCCGTACGTCTCGAACGCCACCGCCACGCGCTCCAGCACGCCGCCGTACTGCAGCCTTAAGGGGTCGGCGGGAGTGGCTACGTCGAGTACCCGCGCCTCGACCTGACCGACGCTGGCCTCCCCGCTGCCCAAGTGGCGCGCGAGGAGGGCAGCATGATCGCCCCAGGTCTCGTGAACCAGCACCGACCTGGTGTCGATGTCTGGGGTACGGACCGCCACGTTAGTCGGCGGCGGTAGCCGTTACC
>JBIQNJ010000095.1:0-8143 GCA_044462445.1 Truepera radiovictrix
GCGGCTACGTGCTATGACGCTGTTAGGCTCTCGCCTACTGTTTCTTAAGGTTATGTCCGGGTGGCTTGCCAGAGGGCATGTTTTAGCCCTAAACTTCCTTCGACTCATCAGGTAGACGCTAGTCAGTCGGCCGAGTGAGCGCGAGGGCAGGCCCCCCGGGCGCTCTCGTAAGCTTAGTTTGCGCTCGGTTCCAAGGGCCGAGCCAGTAGGGATGGAAATGGCAACAGGCAAGGTCAAGTGGTTCAGCGGCGAGAAGGGCTTCGGCTTCATCGCGCAAGACGACGGCGGAGCCGACGTCTTCGTTCACTTCTCGGCCATCAAGGCCGACGGCTTCCGCACGCTGAACGAGGGCGACGAAGTGGCGTTCGATGTCGAGCAGGGCCCCAAGGGTCCGCAGGCGCAGAACGTCGTGGTCACCCACTCGGCGGCTCCGGCCGGCGGCGCCCCGAGGCAGCCGCAGAACGACAGGTTCAGCGGCCCCAGCCGCGACCGCTTCAGCGACAACCGTGGCAGCGGCCCCGGCCGCGACCGGGGTGGTGATCGCGGTGATCGCGGTGGCTTCGGCTTCGGCAACTCAGACGGACCTGGTCGCCAAGACCGCTCGCTCGGTCCCGACGGCCGGCGCAAGCAGGACAGGCGCGGCGGCGGCAAGCGCGAGCGCTACTAACCCCCGAACGGTCACGCGGCTGATAGCCGCACGCACAAGAGATTACGCATAAGAGATACGTATTAGAGAAGGGCGGTACCGGACATCCGGTACCGCCCTTTGAGTCGGCCCTTCGCTAACCTGCCGGGTCAGACCGTCGAAGGCTTCGTTACGGGTTGACCGTCGTTGCCGCCGAAGCCGCCCTTGGGGGCACCGATGAGCGGCAGCACCCAGCGGTCGAGGCCGTACCAGCCGGCGATGCGCCAGCCGAGCACCATCCAGGTGGCGATGACGAACATGAGCGGGTTGCTGGAGAGCGTGCCTGCCAGCATGAACGCTACGTTCATCATGCCGCCGAAGAACGCGGCCAGACCCGTCAGCAGACCGAGGATCAGGGCGGCGCCGATGAGCACCTCACCGAAGGCCACCATGTACGAGAACAGGGGTGCCACGGGCAGGAAGATGTGTTCGACGATCCACGCGTACCAGACGCTTACGGTGGGGCTGTCGCCCTGCGAGCGAGCGATGGCCCCTCTCAGGTAACCAGACACGGCCGTGCCGGCATCTGAGCCGACCCATGCCGGGTTCTGGACCTTGCCCCAGCCGGAGGTGAGCCACTGCCAACCCAGGTACACACGGAATACCAGGTAGAGAGGTGCCATCCATTTGGAGGCGAAGAGGAACTTACTGATCTGCGGTTCCGGATAGTAGACGGTGGTGCTGCGTGCCATTGCTCCACAACCCCTTTCGAAGGTAAGTATGGCCGAGGCGGGCCCGACGTGGTTAGGGATATTCCTACCAGGAGAAATGTCCTGCACAGCGTTCTCGGCTGCGCCGGTCCGGTGAGGTCGGGTGTGCTGCGCCGGCAGCGCCTGACGCTCGGTTCAGCCCGCTAACTCCTCGTCGATCAGTCGCTGAACCAGCTTGGGTTCTGCGCGGCCCTCGGTTATGCGCATGACCTGGCCGACGAAGAACCCCTTGAGCCCGAGCTTGCCCGCGCGGTACGCGCCGGCCTCCTCGGGGTGCTGGGCGACCACGGTCGCCACTGCCTCCCTGATGGCCTGCTCAGACATGCGTTCGAGGCCGCGCTCGGCTATCAGCGCGCGCGGCTGGGCCCCCGCGATGAGTTCGGGCATGAGCTCCTTGGCGACGCGCTGGGTGATAGTGCCGCTGCCCAGCAGCTCGATGAGCGAGGCCAGGGCAGCGGGCGTGAGGGCGAACCCTGCCTGCGAGGCGGCACCGGCCACGTCGTTCACTACCCAGTTGGCGGCGGCCCTGGCCGGGGCTCCGGCCGCCACCGTGCCCTCGAAGAACTCGAGCAGCGCGGGTCGGCGCGCCAGTACCTGGGCGTCGCCCTCGGCCAGTTCGGCCTCGGCGACGAGCCGCGCCGCCACCGCCCGCTGCTCCGGTGTCAGTTCTACGCCCGGGCCGCCGCTGCCGCCACCGGATGACTCAGAGCTCTTCGCCGCGGCAGTGCGCTCACCGGCGCCCTGCCCACGGGCTGCCGCCTCGGACATGGCGGGGGAGCGCTGCTTAGCCCACGAGTCCTTGAGCCCCACGATGCGGTTGAAGACGAGGTTCGGCGGGGTATGGGCCGTGGCGTCTAGGGGGCCGCGCCCATCCACCGGGTCGCGCCAGAAGTAGCCCAGGCGCTCGAACTGGTAACGGGTGTCGGGCTCGTCATCGGCCACGCTCGGCTCTACCAGTCCGCGGTGCTCGCGCAGCGCCGTGGGGTTCAGATGGTCCATGAGGTCGCCGTCTGCGGCGTCCGGGTTCTTCTCGGTGAACAGGGGCTCGTACAGCCTGGCCGTGAACGGTAGCCCCGCACTCTCGGACACCCAGTGCAGTGCGGACCACACCTTCACACCTTCGGGGTTGCTGCCGAGGCTGTCCTTGTACACGCGGCAGTTGACCTGGGTGATGGCGCCGCTGTCGTCGGTCTCGAAGTCGTCGCAGTGGATGACGAAGGCGTGCCGCAGGCGCACGGCGCGCCCCGGCGCGAGGCGCTTGAACCCCTTCGGGGGCTCTACCTCGAAGTCGGCGCGCTCGATGGCGATGTTGCGGGTCAGGGGCACCGTGCGGCTGCCCTCGTTGGGCACATCGTCGGGCCAGTAAGGTGCGTCAAGCTCTACCAGCTCGTCTTCCGCGACGTTCGTAAGGGCCACGCGCAACGGCTCAAGCACGGCCATCACGCGCGGCGCTCGCTGGTTGAGGTCGTCGCGCACCGCCGAGTCGAGCAGCGCCAGGTCGGTGCGGCTGTTGGCCTTGGCCACGCCGACGCGGTTGGTGAACTCGCGGATGGCCTCCGGCGTCACGCCCTTGCGGCGCAGCGCCGAGATGGTGGGCATGCGCGGGTCGTCCCAGCCGCTCACCACTCCCTCTCTGACCAGCCTGAGCAGCTTGCGCTTGCTCACGACCGTGTGGTCCAGGGCTAAGCGCGCGAACTCGTACTGGTGCGGTCTCACGCCGTCTACCAGGCGCTCCACCAGCCAGTCGTACACGTCGCGGTTGTTCTCGAACTCGAGCGTGCAGAGGGAGTGTGTGACTCCCTCTATGGCGTCGGAGAGCGGATGGGCGTAGTCGTACATGGGGTAGATGGGCCACTCGCTGCCTGTGCGGTAATGCTCGGCGTCGACCACGCGGTAGAGGATAGGGTCGCGCATCTTCATGTTGGGGCTGGCCATGTCGATGCGCGCGCGCAGCACGGCCTCGCCCGGGCCGAACTCGCCCATGCGCATGCGCGTGAACAGGTCGAGGTTCTCGGCCACGCTGTGGCGCCGGCCGGGGCTCTCGACGCCGGGCTCGGTGACGGTGCCGCGCATGGTGCGTATCTCTTCCTCTGACGCGGTGTCGACGTAGGCGTCGCCCATCTCTATGAGCCTGACGGCCATGTCGTACAGCCGTCCGAAGTAGTCGGAGGCATGCCGCACGTCCTCCCAGTCGAAGCCCAGCCAGCGCACGTCTTCCTTGATGGCCTGCACGTACTCGGGGTCCTCGGTCACGGGGTTCGTGTCGTCGAAGCGCAGGTAGGTGATGCCGCCGTAGTCTTGGGCCACACCGAACGACAGGCAGATGGCCTTGGCGTGCCCCACGTGTAGATAGCCGTTCGGCTCCGGCGGGAAACGCGTGACCACCCGGTCCACCACGCCCTTCTTCAGGTCGGCGTCGATGATGTCGGTGATGAAGTTCGGGGTCACCCGGCGTTCATCGGAGGTGGGGAGCTTAACCGTGGTTGTGGCCTTAGACTTCACTGTCGTTCGAGGCTCCTTACGTAAGCGCGTCACTGTGATGCACCGCCTGCGCACAAGGCGTCACAAAGTTTAGCGCACCCACGCGGCTTCACTGGGTCAGGCGTAGTTGGCGCATGGCGTCAGCGCAGACTGATCATGGTGAAGAAGAAGTACGTGACCGGGATGGCGATGAGGAGGCTATCTATGCGGTCCAGCACGCCGCCGTGCCCAGGCATGAAGGCCCCTGCGTCCTTGACGCCGGCCCAGCGCTTGAGCAGCGACTCGAACAGGTCGCCCAGCTGCGCCGCGCTGGAGACCAGCAGGCTGAAGAGCAGGGCGTCGTACACGGGCACCTTAAGGCCGGCGAACCGCTCGAGCGCGAAGAGCAGCCCGAACACCATGACTGCGGCCAGCAGCAGCCCGCCTAACGACCCCTCCACCGTCTTGTTGGGGCTGAGCCGCGGCGCCAGCTTGCGCTTACCGAAGAGCGTGCCGAAGGTATAGGCGCCGACGTCGGTGGCCACCACGGCCAGCAGGGGCAGCGTGAGGTACCAGAGGCCCGTAGCCGCGTCTGGCGTGTAGCGCATGGTGATCACGAAGCCCAGCAGCCAGGGGATGTACAGGTAGCCGAACAGCGTGAACACCACTGCGTTGAGCGAGTTGCGGTTCGGGTTGGCGATCTCGAGGCCCATCAGGTACAGGGCGAACAGGCCGATGAGCGCCTCGCGCCAGCTGACTCCCGCGAACAGCTGCTGCATGCCGGGGTAAGAGAGGGGCAGCGAGGCCGGCAGCGTGAGGATGGCCGCTACGTAGAGGCTGCGCTTGCGGATGGGTATGCCGCGCAGGTTCATCATGTAGGCGTACTCGTGCAGCGCCACGAGCGACAGCAACAGGTAGACGGGGCCGAGCAGCGGCAGCCCCGCCCAGATCGTGAGCGTGGCGAGGCCGAGTGCGATCAGCGCAGACAGCACGCGCTGCAGGTGCCGACCCGACCTGGATCCGCTGGCGGAGGCGGGCTGCTCGGCGGCCGGACCATCCAGGCCAGCCGGTGGCCCGACAGGCGGGCCGGAGTTCACACCGCCAGTATGTCCGTCTCTTTGGACTTGACCCGCTGGTCGATGCGGGCCACGAAGTCGTCGGTGAGCTTCTGGACGTCGGCCTCTGCCCGTCGCAGGTCGTCTTCGCTCATCTCGCCCTCCTTCTGAAGCGCCTTCAGGTCGGCTATGGCGTCGCGGCGGATGTTGCGCACCCCCACCTTGGCCTCCTCAGCCATGTTGTGGGCCGTCTTCACCAGGTCGCGGCGACGCTCATCGTTGAGCGGGGGCACCGCTACGAAGATGCTGTCGCCCTGGTTGTTGGGGTTGAAGCCTAGACCGGCCTCCTGGATGGCGCGCTCGATGTTGGCCGCGGCGCTCTTGTCGAAGGGTGTGATGAGGATGGTGCGAGCGTCCGGCGTGGAGACGTTGGCCAGCTGCGGTAGGGGCGTGCTGGAGCCGTAGTAGTCGACCATGACACGGCCGAGGATGGCGGGGTTGGCGCGGCCGGTGCGTACCGTAGCCAGGTTGGTCTCAAGGGCCTCGAGGGTCTTCTGCATGCGGCCCCTGGCGTCGTCGATCACGATTTTCATGCCCATACCTCCCGGTTGTGGTGGCTGCAGCGCATTCTAGCGCGCCTGCGATGGGCCCCACGGGCGCCGGGCCCTTGTACCTGAAGCCGGCTTTAAGGTCACTGCGGTGTGACGCCGGGCGGCACCTACGCCGGCGTGCTCGGCCCTGCCTCAGTCGGCGTAGGTGGTCTCGGTGGCGGGGCCTATGAGGGTGCCCACGTGTTGGCCCGAGAGCAGCTTCACGAGGTTGCCTTCCGCGAACATGTCGAACACCGTAACGGCCATCTCGCGCTGCATGCAGAGGCTCACGGCCGTGGCGTCCATCACCGCCAGGCCCTTGTTGAGCACATCGAGGTACGACAGGGTGCGGAAGCGCCTGGCGGCCGGGTTGCGGTTCGGGTCGTCGTCGTACACGCCGTCCACCTTGTTCTTGGCCATCAGCACCATGTCGGCGTCGATCTCGAGCGCGCGCAGGGCGGCCGTGGTGTCGGTGGTGAAGAACGGGTTGCCGATGCCGCCGCCGAAGATGACCACACGGCCCTTCTCCAGGTGGCGCAGCGCCCGCCGCCGGATGTACGGCTCGGCCACCTCCTGCATGGTGATGGCCGTCTGCACGCGCGTGTCCACGCCCTTGTGCTCAAGCGCGTCTTGCAGTGCGATGGCGTTCATGACCGTGCCCAGCATGCCGACATAGTCGGCGGTGGCCGGGTCCATGTGCTTGCCGTGCTGGTGGCCGCGCCAGAAGTTGCCGCCGCCCACCACGATGGCTAACTGCACGCCGTGGGTGTGAGCGGCAGCTATCTCGCCTGCCAACGCCGCGGTGGCCTCGGGCGAGACGCCGAAACCTTCCGGCCCGGCAAGGAACTCGCCCGAGAGCTTGAGCAGGACGCGGTTCATTACGCCTATTCGTCGATGGAGATGCGGCTGAAGCGGCCGACCTGGATGTTCTCGCCGAGGGTGGCCGTGGCCTCCTTGACGAGCTGGTCGACGGTCTTCTTGTCGTCCTTCACGTACGCCTGATCGAGCAGCACGATCTCGGAGAGCCACTTCTTGATGCGGCCTTCCACGATCTTCTCGGCGACGTTGGCCGGCTTGCCCTCTTCTTCGGTCTGGCGCATCAGGGCGTGCTTCTCGGCGTTCAGCACGTCCTCGGGCACGTCGCCGGCGCGGGTGTAGGCCGGGGCGGCCATGGCGATATGCATGGCCAGGTTGCGCGCCAGCTCCTGGAACACCTCGGAGCGCGCCACGAAGTCGGTCTCGCAGTTGACCTCGACCAGAACGGCGATCTTGCCGTTGTGGTGGATGTAGGAGCCGATGAAGCCCTCTTTGGCGGTGCGGTCGGCCTTCTTGTCGGCCTTGGCGATGCCCCGTTCGCGCAACAGCTCGGCGGCCTTGGTGAGGTCGCCGTCGGTGTCGTCGAGGGCACGCTTCACGTCCATCATGCCGGCGCCGGTCATGGCGCGCAGCTGTTTGACCATCTCGGTGGTAACTGCCATGTCTGTTTCCCTTCCCGCCCGGTGGGGCGGACGCTAGTTTGTCGACAGGCCCCGCCGGCTGCGCCGGTCTGGCGGCGGCGGACCTGAGTCACCTGGTGCTGGGCCGCACGCGGGGGCCGTGGCTCAGTCGAGCTCTTCGCCGCCGTCGGCGCCTTCGGAGTCGCCGCCGGCACCGGCGTCCCCGGAAGCAGCGTCACTGGCGTCTTCAGCAGCAGCCGCGGCCTCCTGGATGGCGCGTTCGGGACCCGACATCGGCATGGCCAGCGTCTCGGTCTCGGCGTCGGCCGCATAGCTGCTGGAGGCCTGACCGTCGGCGCCGCCGCGCATCTCGATGATCACGTCTGCCAGGCGGGCAGTGACGAGCTGGATGGAGCGGATGGCGTCATCGTTGCCCGGGATGATGAAGTCGAGCACGTCAGGGTCTGAGTCGGTGTCGGCCAGCGCCACGGCGGGGATGCCGAGCTTGTTGGCCTCCTTGACGGCGATGGCTTCCTTGGCCGGGTCGATGATGAACAGCGCGTCGGGCAGCCTGTTCATGTCGCGGATGCCGCCCAGGTAGCGCTGCAGGCGGTGGAGCTCCTTGCCGAGATCGATCTGCTCCTTCTTGGTGAAGCGCAAGATGCTGTCGTCTTCGAACATGGACTCGAGTTCGCGCAGGCGCTCGACGCGGGTGCGGATGGTCTTGAAGTTGGTGAGCAGACCGCCGAGCCAGCGCTCGTTGATGTAAGGCATGCCGCAGCGACGGGCTTCGGCGGCGAGGATCTCCTGGGCCTGCTTCTTGGCGCCCACGAAGAGGATGGTGCCGCCGCGGGCGGCGGTGTCGCGCAGGAAGTCGAAGGCCTTCTCGCTTTCGACGAGAGTCTTCTGCAGGTCGATGATGAAGATGCCGTTGCGTTCGGCGAAGATGTAGCGCTTCATCTTGGGGTTGCAGCGCTTGGTCTCGTGGCCGAAGTGCACGCCGGCTTCTAGCAGTTGCTTCATTCCGAGGTACGACATGTTGTTCCTCCGTGGCGGGATGTTGAGGTTGGATTCGGTGCTGAGAGGCTGCTGACCCCATGCCCGCCGTCTCAGGCAGGCTGCATCAGTACCCGAACACGTCTGCCGGTCGACGGACATCCCGCTGCCGTCAGGCAAACCTACCGAGTATAGCCGCAGCGGACCGGGC
>JBIQNJ010000096.1:0-7786 GCA_044462445.1 Truepera radiovictrix
CCAGAGCGATACTGAGTCGAGCGCCGCCCCCCTGGCGGTGTGGCCGGGAGCATCGTCTGAAGTAGCGCCAACGGCGCTGCTCTGAGCCACGGCAGACAGGGGCGACGTCACCAACCACGCCGCGGCCGACTCCGCCGCTACGTACGAGGCCAGCGTGACCCCCACGCCCTGCCCCGCCAGCACGGCGGCCCGCACCGCCGCCGGCCCAGACAGCTCTACGACCCGCGCCTGGCTCAGGCCAAGCATGCGTGCGAACGCCCTGCCGCGGTCCGAGACGGTGCTTCTGCCCGGCAGCAACAGAATGGCGGCTCGCAGCTCGCGCACGTTCATCTGTCCGCCGCTTATGACGCTCGAGCCCGCCGGCGCCGTCAGCACCACTCGGTCTGTGCCTATCTGAAGTGCGCTCAAGCCCGGTTCCGTGCCGGCTGGTGCCCAGAGAGTCAGCGCCGCGTCCAACTGGCTGGCGCGCACAGCTGCGAGCAGGTCTGACGAACTGGCCTCCGTGAGCGAGATGTCGAGCGGCCCTTGTGCCTGTGCCGCCGCCGCGAGAGCACCAGCCAGGCGCGGCAGCAGGTGCGGGCTTATGCCCAGGCTCACCCTTAACGGCGCGCTACCCGCCGGCGCCAGCAGACGGGCAGCGCTGCGCAGCGCCTCGCGCACGTCTCGTGCGTAGGGGAGAAGCGCTGCCCCGGCGGGCGTGAGGCGCGTGCCGGCGGCGGTGCGCTTGGTCAGCGGCAAGGCGCTCTGCTGCTGCAGCCCGCTGAGGCGGCGGTTGATGGACGACTGGCCCACGCCCAGGATCTCGGCGGCTGAGCTCTCGTTGCCCGCGTCGGCCACCGCCAGCAGCGTCAGTAGATGTTCGGCATCGGGTAGCTTCTCTTGCGGCGTGGGCTCGTCGGGCATCTATCTATTATGCGCTTAGTGCATAGTAGGAGCGTAGTGGCGTAGGCCTCACCTGCGACCCCGAAGGCGTACTCTGGGTGGTCAGCGTGAGCGGAAGGCGGCGAAAGACAGATGTTCTTCAAACAGTTCTACGACACAGACCTGGCGCAGGGCAGCTACATGATCGGCTGCCAGGCCACGGGCGAGGCGGCGGTCATCGACCCGCGGCGCGACATCGAGGTGTACCTGGCCGAGGCCGCGGCCAAAGGTCTGCGCATAACGGCGGTGAGCGAGACGCATATCCACGCCGACTATCTGTCGGGCAGCCGCGAGCTGGCTGCTGCCACGGGCGCCAGGCTGTACCTCTCCGACGAGGGCGGGCCCGACTGGCTCTACCCGTTCGCGCATGAACCGCTGAACCACGGCGCCACCTTCGAGGTAGGCAACATCGGCTTCAAGGCCGTGCATACGCCGGGCCACACACCCGAGCACATGATGTTCCTCGTCACCGACCGCCCGCGTGGCCACCAGCCGGTGCTGGCGCTGACCGGCGACTTCGTCTTCGTCGGCGACCTCGGCCGCCCCGACCTGCTCGACGAGGCCGCCGGTTACGAGAACACCCGCTTCGATGGGGCCAGGCGCCTGTTCGGCAGCCTGAAGCAGCATTTCGTGACGCTGCCAGATCACGTGCAGGTATGGCCCGGTCACGGCGCAGGCAGCGCCTGCGGCAAGGCGCTGGGCGCGGTGGCCAGCAGCACGGTCGGTTACGAGAAGCTCACGGCGTGGTGGGCCGGTTACGTGGCCAACGACGACGAAGAGGGCTTCGTGGCCGAGCTGCTGGAGGGGCAGCCCGACGCCCCTAGCTACTTCGGCCGCATGAAGCGCCATAACCGTCAGGGTCCGGCGCTCAGGGGGGAGAAGAAGCCGTTGCGGCACATGACGGCAGCGGACCTGCGCGGGCGCGTTAACCGCGACCTGGTGTTCGTCGACACGCGCGGCACGCTCGACCAGTGGGCGGGGTCCGTGCCTGGCGCTCTCGCCATCCCGGGCGGCAACTCGTTCGCCACCTACTCGTCCTGGGTCATCGACCCCGAGGTGGAGCTGCGGCCGATCGTGCTGCTGGCGAACAGCGAGGAGCACGCCGAGGCGCTCGCCGCGCGTCTGAGCTACGTGGGCATAGACAACGTCACGGGTTACGTCACCAGCCTCGAAGGCTTCGAGCTGGCGCCGCTGGCGCTGGTTACTCCCGAGGAGCTTGACCAGCTCGACTCTGCGCAGGTGCTGGACGTGAGGACGGCCACCGAGCACGCCGCCGGCCACGTGCCCGGCTCCCGCCAGCTACACGCCGGGCGCGTGCTCAAGAACCTGAACGCTCTGCCGCGTGGTGGGGCGCTGGTGCTCAGCTGTCAGACGGGCAGCCGCTCGCTGGTCGTGGCCAGCGCGCTGCGCAACCGCGGGTTCGGCAACGTGGTGGAGCTTCAGGGCAGCTACGAGGCGTGGCGCGAGTACGAGCGCGAGCTGGAACGCGTCTGAACCGGGCCTACCCTACCCAGCGACAGCACGCTCGAGATGCTCACTGCCGTACGCGTATCCCGGCCAGCGGCATCGAGAGCGGTTACCCACCAGCCGCCCAGATACACGTGGCCTCAACCTGCCTCAACCCGTCTAGAGCCACCCCTTCTCGCGGGCTATCCGGGCCGCCTCTATGCGGTTGGCGGCGCCCAGCTTGCTTATCGCTTCTGACAAGTAGTTGCGCACGGTGCCCTCGCTTAAGCGCAGATCATCGGCTATGGCTGCCGTGCTGGCGCCCTCTGCCGCCAGGCGCAGCACCTGGCGCTCTCGGTCTGTCAGCGGGTCGGCCTCGCTCCACGCCTCGGCGGCCAGCTCGGGGTCGATGGCGCGGCTGCCCTGCACCACGCGCCTCAGGGCGTCGGCCAGCTGGCTGGCTGGGGAGTCCTTTAGCAGATAGCCAGACACGCCCGCCTCCAGCGCCCGCCTGAGGTAGCCGGCACGCGCGAAGGTGGTGAGCACCACCACCCTGGTCTGCAGGCCCGACGCCTTGCGCTGCTCGTTCACGGCCACCGCCAGCTCTAGCCCGGTCATCTTCGGCATCTCGATGTCTGTTACCAGCACGTCGGGCCTGTGCTCCAGCACGGCGTCCAACCCCTCCTGCCCGTCGCGCGCCTGGGCCACCACCTGCAGGTCCGGCTGCAGGTCCAGTAGCGCGGCCAGAGCGCCCAGCACCATCGACTGATCTTCGGCGATGACGACGCGGATCATGAGGTTACCTCCGGGTTGCGAGGCGGGCTCATCGGCACTCTCTGCATGCCTTCTCTGCGGGTCATGTTGGCGCCGGCCGGTGGCCGGTGTGCATCCCGGCGGGCTCGGGTTCGGTGGTCTGAAGCGCCGCGCCCAGCGGAACGCCCACGCTCAGGCGCGTGCCGCTGCGGTTGGCGGTGGTAGAGGGCGCGATGGTCACGAAACCCCCGAGCGCCCGCGCCCGCTCGGCCATGGCGCTGAGGCCGAAGCCGGCCGGGGCGGCATCGGCGTACGTGGGCGGGTCGGCGGTGGTGACCAGCCCGCGCCCGTTGTCCTCTACCGTCAGGGTCACGAAAACAGTGTCGGCCTCCAGCGTGGCGCGGCAGCGGGTGGCGTCGGCGTGGCGCACGACGTTGGTCACCGCCTCCCTAAGGGCCAGCGCCAGCACGCTCTCGGCGGCCGGCTGGAGCTCCAGGCTGGCCACGAAGTAGTCGAACTCGATGCCGGCCGCCTCCAGGGCCAGCTTGGCGTTGGCCACCTCGCCCGCCAGCCCGCTGGTGCGGTAGCCGCGCACCACGCTTCGCACCTCGGCGAGGGTCTGGCGCGACAGCTTCTCCACGTCGCGCATCTCGGCCTCGGCGCGCGCCGGGTTCCGGTTCACGAGGCTGGCGGCGAGCTCGGACTTGAGTGTGATGGTAGAGAGAGTGTGGCCCAGCAGGTCGTGCAGGTCGCGGGCTATGCGTTCGCGTTCCGCGATGGCCGCCAGCTGCTCCACCTCCTGCTGGGCCATGCGCAGCTTGGCGTTGGTGGCGCGCCGTTCGCGGTCGAACAGCGTCGAGACGCCGATGATCGGACCGATCATCACTGCGGGCACGAACGACAGAAGGCGGTAGGCGATGGGGACGGGCGAGATGAAGAAGGCCACCGCCACCCCGGCCATGGCGCCGCCCATTACCATGAGGGCGTAGCTACGCGGCGAGAGCTTGCCGGCGGCAGCGAGGGCGTAGATGGCGAAGGTAGCGGCGCCCGTGTTCACGAGGGAGCCAACCAGCGCCAGCCCGATCATGCCGGCGATGCCGAGCGCGGCCCCCGTCACGCCACCGCGCCACAACCATGGGCGCGAGCCGATGACCCGGTGAGTCCAGCCGTAGATGGGCAGGAAGGTGAGGCAGAGCGCGGCCAGCCAGGCCCAGTCGCGCCAGGTGGACTCCGGGTTGAAGATGGGTTGCAGCACCAGGAACCCGAGGTACAGGAGCCACGGAAAGTCCGCCGCCGGTACACCGAGGATATGGCGGCGGTTGGACTGGGCGGCGGTGCTCATGCGCATAAGGATACGTGCCTCTCGGGAGTAAGGGGGTCTGTGCGAGCGCACCGCGTGTGGGAGCGCTCGCACAGTGTGTGGCAGGGCCTTTCGCGGCGGTGGGGGAGTCGACGAGGGCGAGCGCTCCAACCGTATGTGGCAGGGCCCGAACGGTGTCGGGCGGAGAGCCTCAGCCGTAGGTCTTGCCCTCGTCGCGGAAGTACGCCCAGGTGGCCAGGCCGATGCAGGCCGCCGTGGTCACGCCCAGGAGCAGCAGGTGCTTGGCGTAAGGCGCGAACGGTTCGGCGCCCAGGTTGGAGAGCACGAGCTGCGCGTAGTGGTAGGTGGGCAGGTACTCGGCGATGCGCTGAACCACTCCGGGGAGGAACTCGAGCGGCATCCAGAGGCCGGAGGCGAACGCCATGGGCATATAGATGAGGTTGAGGATCACGGGCGCAGAGTTGGGCCCGAACAGGTAGCCCACGGCCAGGCCGAGCGCGGCGAAGGGGAACACGCCCAGCATGAGGGTGCCGTACATGCGCAGCCACTCGAGCAGCTCGAAGCGTGCGAGGCCGGTGACCAGCGCCACGAGCGTGACGGCGACCACCGCGATGGTGGAGAACACTAGCGCCATGGCTATCTTGGCCACGAAGTAGGCCAGGGGCGGCATGGGGGAGACGCGCTTCAGGCGCATCCAGCCCTGCCCGCGTTCGGACGCCACGCCCACACCGAAGCCGAACATGGCGGCGGAGAGCACACCCACGGCGCTGAAGGTGGCCACCATGTAGCGCCCAGCCACGATGCCCTGGGCCTCGCCCGAGCCGAATATGCTGCCGAAGAGCAGGTAGAACATGACGGGGAACGCGATGACAGGGATGGAGTAGGCGGGCATGCGCAGTAGCTTCACGAACTCCATGCGCACTTCGGTCAGGTAGAGCTTCCACAGGTGGCGCCGGCCGGTGTGGGCGCGCGGCGAGTCGGCATGAAAGGTTGCAGTCGGGTTGCTAGCAGGTCTGGCGGTCGGGGTCATCAGTTGGCCTCCACGTGCTTGGTGCTGGTCGCTTTGGGGTCGAAGGTGCCGGCGTCTGCTGCGCTGGCCGAGTTGGTGAGCGCGAGGAAGGCCTCTTCGAGCCCGGCGCCCGCTACCTCCAGGTCGCTGAGGTTCGGGTCCAGGTGCAGCAGCTGCCGCACCACGTCTTCTGCGTGGGAGGTGAGCAGGCTGGTGGCGGCGCCGACGCGCTCGGCGCTCGCCACGCCCGGCAGCGCCTCTACCTGGGCGAGGCTGAGCGAGGTGACCGCCCGCACGCGCCTGCCCGCGGCGCGCTCCTTGATCTGAGCGGGGGTGCCCTCCACTAGGACGCGGCCCTTGTCTATGACAACTATGCGGTCGGCCAGGGCGTCGGCCTCCTCCAGGTAGTGGGTGGTGAGCACCACGGTGCGTTCGCCGCCGAGGAAGCCGCGGATCTGGCTCCAGAACTCGCGGCGCGAAGAGACGTCGAGGCCCGTGGTGGGTTCGTCGAGGAACAGCAGGTCGGGGTTGCCGATCATGGCCAGCGCGAAGTGCAGGCGCTGTTTCTGGCCGCCAGACAGCTTGCCGTAAATGCGGTCTGCCACCTCGGTGAGGTCAGCCAGCTCTATGGCCTGATCCACAGTGAGGGGCGCCGGGTAGTACGTGTGGAACGAGGTGAGGTGCTCGCGGACGGTGAGCGTGTCTGGCACGCCCGAGATCTGCAGCATGGTGCCGATGCGCATGCGCGCTGCCGCGTTGTGGGGGCTGCCGCCGAACAGCTGAGCCGTGCCCTCGGTGGTCTTGAGGAGGCCCAGCATGCAGCTGATGGCGGTGGTCTTGCCCGCACCGTTGGGGCCGAGCACGGCCACGACCTCGCCGGGGTTGGCCGTGAGCGAGACGTTGTCGAGGGCCGTGACGTTGCCGAAGCGCTTCGTGACGTTGATCAGTTCTGCGTGGGGTTGGGCGGCGGTCCGGCGTGCTGCGGCCGGTGTGCCGCTGGGGCCGACTAGGGTGGTGGTGCCTTGGTCGCTCATGACCCTATGGTGCTTGAGTACGGGTCGTCGCGGCAGCGCCGATTGTCAGGTGGCGCGTATGACAGTTGTCAGGTAGGTACTGGAAGAGCCCGATACTAGGAGTACCGGGCTCTTCGTATGCCTTAAAGCTGCTGCGCCGCCCGAACGGCGTCAGCGTGCAGCTCAAGCAGCGGCTCCATGGCGTCGCGCGGCCCGCGGCCCATGCCGCACTCCGTGGCAACGCCGAACGAGTTGACGGCACTGCCCGCCGCCTTGATGCGCTTGATGGCGCCGTCCACGCCGTCCTCGCGGTGAAGGAGGCCGAGGTAGAGCTTGGTGCCTGCGGGCAGCTGCAGGTTCTTGAGGGGCGCGAAGTACGCCTCGTCGTCACGCTCGATAGGCACGGGCAGGTGCACGAAGTCAACCTTGCGCTTCACGCCGGCCACCACCGCGTTGGCCACGCGGGTTAGGACGGCGGCGTCCTCCGGCTGCTTGAAGTGCTGCTCGCCCACGTCGCCGTAGCACAGGTGGTAGCCGAGAGCCACACCGGCCGGTACCGCGTTGCCGAGGTTGGCGGCGCGCTCCACGAGCCCCTCGAAGGCGTTGTCGAACCAGGCGGAGAACTCCGCGAGGCCGGGGATCACCACGTGCTCGAGGATGCCGAACTCGACGGCCATGTCCCACTGGATGGCCAGCTGATCATGCGGTATGGCCGCGCAGACCTGCTCGAGCTCCTTGAGGATGGCGCGCTGGTACGGCCCTTCGAGCGCTGCGCGGTCTTCGGCCCGCACGAAGGTGCTGACGGTCGCCACGGGCGTGGGCATGCTGACCTGGAAGCGCACGTGGCGCGGGATGACGCCGTCGTCCTTCAGCTGCTTGAACTTGGCGTATGAGCTGATAGCAGCCTTGGCGTAACCCAGGGGCGCCATCTCGATGGTGGAGGGGTCGGCGCCCTCGTCGACGGCGAAGGGCCGGAGGTCGAAGCCGGCCAGCTCGATGGGGTTAGGGCCCACGCGGCTGACGCCCGGGGTGGCGTCGAAGGCAGCACCCTGGAAGAGGATCCAGTGGAAGCGCTCGCCGGTCTCGCCGTCAGGCATGTAAGCAAGCTCGGAGCCGCAGCAGCCGGACGCTGCGCGGAACACGGACTCGGTAGTGCCTAGATTGACGCTACCCACGAGTAGGGCCCCCTGAACTTGCGGTTTGTTGCTCATGTGCTCTCCCATCGAGCTCTGCGGCTGCGCGGTGCACTGTAGGCGTCCTGCGGAACCTGAGGGGGAGAGGATAAAACGGCAGGTGCCCGTATGGGAATGGGCTGAAGCTAAG
>JBIQNJ010000097.1:0-7581 GCA_044462445.1 Truepera radiovictrix
TGGGCTGGATCGGCAGCATCGTGCAGCGCGGCACCACCTCCTGGGGTCGCCTGCGGGAGATCCTGGACGAGGTCCCCGAGATCAAGGACGACGAGAACACCGACTACTCGCTGAGCAGGGTCAAGGGTCAGATCGAGTTCCGCAACGTGAGCGTGGCGCACAAGGGGGTGAAGGCCCTCGATAACGTGAGCTTCAAGATCGAAGCGGGCGAGAGCATCGGCATGACGGGCCGCACGGGCTCGGGCAAGACGCTCATCGTCAACCTCATCACCCGCATCATCGACCCGGACGAGGGGCAGATACTGATAGACGGCATCGATCACCGCAACTATCCGGTCGAGGTGCTGCGCCGCTTCGTCGGGCTGGTACCGCAGGAGCCGTTCCTGTTCTCCGATTCGATAGCCGACAACATCGCCTACGGCCTGCCCGAGGCGACGGCGGAAGAGCTCAGGCCCAGGGTCGAGCGGGCAGCCCGACTGGCGCAGCTGGCGGACGACCTGGCCGACTTCCCCCGCGGCTACGAGACCGAGCTGGGCGAGCGCGGCGTCACGCTCTCGGGCGGGCAGCGGCAACGCACCGCCATCGCGCGCGCCCTGATCCGCGAGCCGGCCATCCTCATCTTCGACGACGCGCTCTCGGCGGTAGACACCCAGACGGAGTCGCGCATCCTGGAAGGGCTGGCGGAGGTGCAGCAGGGTCGTACCACCCTGGTCGTCGCCCACCGCGTGAGCGCCTTCAAGAACGTCGACCGCGTGCTGGTGCTGGACGAGGGCCGCATCGTGGAAGAGGGCACGCACGACGAACTGGTGGCCCAGGGCGGCTGGTACGCCGACGTGGACCGCCGCCAGCAGCTCGAGTCTGACCTGGAGGCAGCATGAACCGCCGGCCGGCTGACCTGCTCGACACCGACCTGCCCAACTACTCGGTGCAGGAGGCCAAGAACGCCTACAAGACCGACAAGAAGGCGCGCCGTAAGGCCATGCGCGAGGAGAGCGTGCGCGACGAGGACGGCGAAGCGTTCGAGAAGGACTTCGACCAGGGCATAATGCTGCGGCTGCTGCGCTACCTGCGGCCTTACCGGCTGCAACTGGTAGTCGGCGTCGGCCTGCTGCTCATCTACAGCCTCCTCTCGCCCGCCTTCCCCACGCTCATCTCGCTGGCCATAGACCGCTACATCGTGGCCACGACCCCCGAGTACCAGCTGCTGAGCGTGGACGAGCGCCTGACCGGCCTGGCCTGGCTGGTGGGCATCTACATCGCTCTGCGGCTCTTCAGCTTCGGCCTGCGCTACGGCTACACCTACCTGGTGGCCTGGATGGGTCAGCGCATCATCTTCGACGTGCGCCGCGAGATCTTCAGCAAGATCCAGCGCCTGCACATGGGCTTCTTCGACCGCACGCCGGTGGGCCGGCTCATCACGCGCGTCACGTCCGACGTGGACGCCGTCCAGCAGATGATGACCGACGGCGTGGTGGGGCTCATAGCCGACGTCGGCCTCATGGTGGGCCTGCTCTTCTACATGTTCACCATCAACTGGCGCATGGCGCTCATCACGCTGATCGTCATGCCGCCGCTGTTCCTCACGCTCAACTACCTGCGGCGCAAGATCCGCACCGCCTACCGCGCCACGCGCCTACGCACCTCCAAGTCGAACGCGTACCTGGCCGAGAACCTGAGCGGCATGAAGTCCGTGCAGCTCTTCAACCGCGAAGCGCGCAACCAGCGCAACTTCGACCGCATCAACCTGGACCTGCTCGAGAGCCACTACGAGCAGGTGCGCTGGTTCTCGCTCTTCTTCCCTGCCGTCAACATCCTCGCCGCGTTCAGCACGGGGCTCATCCTCTTCTACGCCGGCACGCAGCTGCTGGGCGAGGGTTTCTCCGCCAGCGTCACCATCGGCGTGCTCGTGGCATACATCCAGTACTCGGGCATGTTCTTCAGGCCGTTGCAGGACCTGTCGGAGAAGTTCAACATCATCCAGGCGGCCATGGCCTCCTCGGAGCGCATCTTCGGCCTGCTCGACACCCCGGAGCAGATCCGGAACCCCGACGACCCGTTCAAGTTCGAGGACAAGTTCCGCGGAGAGGTCGTGTTCGAGGACGTGTGGTTCGCCTACGACAACGAGGAGTGGGTGCTGCGCGGCGTCGACCTGACGATAGCCCCGGGCGAATCTGTGGCGTTCGTGGGCCACACCGGCGCCGGCAAGACCACCATCATCAGCCTCGTCAGCCGCTTCTACGACGTGCAGAAGGGCTCCGTGAAGATAGACGGACGCGACGTGCGCGACTACGACCAGGCCGAACTGCGCCGCCACGTGGGCATCGTGCTGCAAGACCCGTTCCTGTTCTCCGGCACCGTGCGCAGCAACATCACGCTAGGTGACGACAGCATCACGCAGGAGCAGGTGGAGGAGGCCGCGCGGTTCGTGAACGCCCACGGCTTCATCTCCAGGCTGCCGGAGGGCTACGACACGCCGGTCCTGGAGCGCGGCGCGGGCTTCTCTACCGGCCAGAAGCAGCTCATCGCGTTCGCCCGTGCACTGGTGCAGAACCCGGACATCCTGCTGGTGCTCGACGAGGCCACGGCCAACGTCGACACGGAGACCGAGGACCTCATCCAGGACGCCCTGGCCAAGCTCATGCAGGGGCGCACCAGCATCATCATCGCGCACCGCCTCAGCACCATCCAGGACGTGGACCGCATCATGGTCATGCGCAAGGGCAAGCTCATCGAGCAGGGCAACCACTTCGAGCTGCTCAAGCAGGACGGCTACTACCGCAAGCTGTACGAGCTGCAGTACCAGGAGAGGCCCGAAGCGGGCTGAGCGCCCGTCCGGGCTGGCACACGAACTCGGACCTAGCGCAGCAAGGGGCCGGACCTGGTAAGCAGGTCCGGCCCCTACCGGTTATCAGGTCGTGAGTAGTCTTACTCGATGGTCACCCGGTAGACGAACGCGAACTCCTGACCGGGTTCCAGGGGCACGAGCAGCGTCCAGCGGATCATGGTGTACTCGCCCGGCTCGGCCACGCGGCGGTCGTCACCCTCCCCCACGAGCAGCGGGGGTTCGGAGTAGTCGACACCGTCGATGGAGAACTCCGTGAGCAGCCGCTCGGAGCTGGGGGTGGCCGAGTTCGCCACGAACGCCATGCCGGCGTCTATGGGCGCGAGGATCTGCACCTGACCGGCGGGGAGGGTGGTCTCGCCGGTGTTGGTAGCGAAGATGCGGTACTCGACCACCTGGCCCCTGATGGCGCTCGTGGCGGGGCTGTAGCGCTCCTCCGTGCCGCCGCCCTCCAGCGTCACGCGGCTGACGATGTAGGTCTCGCTGCGGAACGAGATGTCGTTGGCAGGCGACTGCGCCAGGGCCAGGCCAAGGGCGAGGAGCGCAGCGAGTACGACCAGCCTGCCGGTGGCGGTGATGCGAAGGTTGGTGTGCCTGTTGGAGAGTCTCATTGCTATAGAAGATAACAGCGGAAGATGACGGGCGTTTGAGTAAGACCTACACCGAAGGCTAATCAGTCTCCGCGCAGGCGTGACAGCTGACAGGCGCCGGCAACGGCTGCTACTGCTGTGACCCTGGCAGAGCCCACACGCGAAGAGGCGCTAGCTGACCAGTGCCAGGCGCCGGCAACGGCTGTTACTGCCGCGACCCTGGCAGGGGTCTAGTCGGCGCCCGCCAGCGTGCGCGCGTACGCCACGTAGTCTGCTGCAGCCTGAACACCGTTAGCGGCTGCGGCCTCGAACCATGCCAGAGCAGCATGCATGTCCTGTTCGACACCCCTGCCGTGGAGCAGCAACTTGGCGTACTCGAACTGTCCGTCGGGGTCTCCGGCCACGGCCGCACTGGCGTACCACGACGCGCCCACCCGGAGGTCCTCTTCGACCCCCATGCCTCTGAAGTAGAGATCGCCAAGGGCGAGCTGCGCCTTCGTGTGCCCCTGCTGGGCTGCGCGCCGATACCAGTTGGCGGCGCGTGCGTTGCTCCAAGGCTGCCCCAGGCCGTTCTGCAGCATGAAGCCCAGGAAGTATTGGGCCTGGGCGTTGCCGGCGTCACCCAGCGGCTCCCACACCTGCCGCGCGGCAGCGAACTCTCCCCTGCGGAAGGCCACGAGGCCGGCCTCAAAAGCGCCCACGGTCACCGCGCCATCCACTCGGGCAGCGAGAACGAACTGCAGGAGGATGAGCACGACGAGCGAGATGATCAGCGCCCATAGGAGGTAGGTGCGCAGCCTGGGCCCCTCGCTCGGCACCTTGGAGTAGTCGGGCGAGTAGAAGCCGCCGATGCCCTCACGCGTGGTGGCATCTCTTGGGACCGGCGTTGGGGGCGAGAGCGGTTTGGTGCTGGCCGGTCCCACCGGCAGTGAGCGCCGTCCCGAGTAACCCGGGGAGTCCTCGGGGGTGAAGGCGTAAGGGTCGTGCGGCGAGGGCGTCCAGCGCGTCGAGGAGGCGTAATCGCCGGCCTGCGCGGGCGGCGGCGCCGGCTTCTCCTCGTACTCCACCCGTAGGCGCCGAGTGGAGGGGCCAAGCCGATCTACCTCCTCCTCAGGGTCTTCGTCCGAGTACACGAAGACGTCGGCGGTCTCCGGCTCGGGCGCATGCGTCTCCGAGGCAGCCTGCTCGTAGGCTTGCGCCACAGGCTCATCGGTCGCTTCAGTCCACCCTCCGGTTTCGGGTTCGGGCTCCTCGGTGAGTTCCTCGTAATAGTACGTAGCGTCGCTTACCAGCGAGGCGTGGTCGCTCGCCTCTTCGGCCTCGCCGAAGTCGAAGCCGTAATCGATGTCGTTATCAACGTCCTGGTCGATGTCCTGGTCGATATCGCTGTCCTGGTCGATGTCTCGGCCCATGGCGTCGGTCTCGATCGCCCGCTCGTCTATCTTTTCCGGCTCGTCGAGTCCGGCCCCGTAGCCGTGAGTTTCGACGTCGTGACCGCCGAAACGTGGCTCGGGCCTGCGCCAGGTGTCAGCCTCCGAGGTGTCAACCCCCCAGGAGGCGGGCGTGTCCCATGGTGCGGGGTCGTCCTGACGCTCTGCACGGGCCGGCTGGCGGTAGCGGTCGCCCTGCTCGTCCTGCGCCTCGGCAACCGCCTCACGCTCGGTGGCGTAGTCGGCGGCCGGGGAGGCCTCGGCGTACGCCTGATGGTCGTACTCGTTCGTGGCTGGTTCTGCGGCGGCAGGTTCTGAGGTAGCAGGTTGCGAGGTATCTGGTCCTGGGGTATCTGCTCCTGGGGTATCTGCTCCTGGGGTACCTGGTCCTGGGGTGCCTGGTGCTGGGGTACCTGGTGCTGAGGTAGCAGGTCGTGAGATATCTGGTGCCGAGCTGGCCGGGCCGGAGGCAGCGGGGCGCGGGCCCCCGGGCTGAGCCTCGCTCTCCCTCTGCCCGAACTGCTCCTCGTAATAGGGGGGGTCCACGCGCGCGGCGGCGACGATGACGCGCACGCCGGCCTCGGCGAACACCTCGGCTATGGCGTCGGCCTTGTCAGACAGCACGGGCTTGGTGACCTCGCCCACCCTGCCGTCAAGCAGTGTGAAGATGCGCTCCTGCGGGACGTTCAAGCGCGCAGCGATGCGCTGCGATACCTGCTCCACCTTCTCGGGCGGCACAGGGCGCGTTATCTCGACAACGTAGCGCTGCTCGTCCATCCCTCCCCTTCCGAATGCGTCTTAATGTTACCCTTTCACGCTTGCCATAAACCTTTGCTACCATGTTCACACTATGAAACTCATACTTGCCATCGTGCAGGACGCCGACGCGTCCCGCCTGCAGGAGTCACTTAGCGAGCACGGCTTCCAGTCCACTAAGCTTGCCTCCACCGGCGGCTTCCTGCGGGAGGGCAACACCACCGTTCTCATCGGGGTAGACGGCCACAAGGTGCCGCAGGTCAAGGAGATCATCCACGCCACCTGCCGCGAGCGCAACAAGGTGGTCACCGCCGGTTCACCTATCCACGCACTGGAGGGCGTGTTCGCCAGCCAGCCCATGGAGGTGCCGGTGGGTGGGGCCATCGTGTTCGTGATAGCCACCGAGGAGTTCGTCAGGCTCTAGGGGCCTCGTCAGGTTCTCCGGCCGGCGCCTTGGGCGTCAGTGCCGCCTCGGCCGCCTTCGCCACCGCCGGCGTGGGCGGCTTCTCGTCTTCACCGATGGCGGCCGTCAACGCGCGTTTGTCGGCTGCGCTGATGTCGGCGAAGCGGAACGTGAACGCCAGGGCAGACAGAGCCAGAAGCGCCGCAGTGACGAAGATCGGGACGGGCCCGACGAGGGCGAAGAGCCCGCCTGCCAGGATGGGCGCCAGGCTCGGCAGCGCCAGGACCGTGTTAGAGAGGCCTATGTAGAGGGGCCTGTCGCCCGCCGGCGCGATGGCGTAGAGCAGGTTGAACGCAGCTATGCCGGTGGCGTGGTTTCCGATGCTGGTGAGCACGAACACCGCGGCGAACAGCTGCCAGGAGCCCGCGAAGATAGCCACTAGAGGCCCGAGCAGCACGAGGGCGTACCCCGCCTGCAGCACGCGCACGTTCATGCCTCTGTTGGCGGGGCGCCTCAGGGCCAAGTTGCCCACGATGCCCCCCAGGGTGGCCACGATTATGTAGACACCGAGCGCGCTCTCGGGTGCGCCCAGGTGTTCGATGGCGTAGACGGCGTAGAACGGCTCCGCCAACAGTGCTGCCAGGCCCAGGAAGCGCACGCGCAGGAAGCGTCTGAGGCTAGCGTCCAGCCTCAGCAGCCCCGGGATCTCACGGAACATGCCCATGAGCGGCCGACGCACACCCGGCACCCCCGCGGGCTCTCGCACCAGCGAGAACACCAGGTAGGCGGCGGCCGACAGCACTGTCCCTAGAAGGAAGATGAGCGCGAAGTTGTTAGGGAAAGAGATGCCGGACTCCAGGATGGCCCTCAGCGCCCAGCCTGCCCCCAGCGCCAGCACCCCACCCACGGTGTTGCGCAGCACCCAGAAGGTACCCAGTCGGCCGTGGGCCACTATCTTCGCAGTGACGTCCGCGAACGGCACACCGGCGATACCGCTGCCGATGGCGTTGATAGATATGGCCACCAGGATGATCGCCACGGCCAGCGCCGGACTGCGCCCCGCCACGAAGAAGGCGGCCAGAGTCATGACTACCAGCGAGATGATCCTCATGCCCGAGGTGAAGTTGTAGGTAGGCAGCTTGTAGGGCAGGTGCGACAGGCGGTTGGCAACGAGAAGCTGCGGCAGGAAGTAGCCGCCGACGCGCAGCGCCGGCACCAGCCCGATGATCACGGCAGGGGCACCGAGCAGCGCCAGGAACGGCGCGATGACCAGCCCGGAGTGCAGGAACGCGTCGCCGCCGGTGACGAGTATGCCGTTGTACACGCCCAACCAGAAGTTGCGGTCTTTGGGGCGCGCACGCGTCATCAGCAGCATGCTAGCCCTTCGAAGGTGGCCGCGTGTTGGGCTCCATCCGCCGGGGCGTGGCCGCGCGTTACTGACGTGCGTTTCGTCGAGCTACTTCGTTTGACACTACCGCAGCGAGCACATACACTACACGGTGCTTGGGGCTGTGGCGCAGTTGGGAGCGCGCGTGAATCGCACTCACGAGGTCAGGGGTT
>JBIQNJ010000098.1:0-3809 GCA_044462445.1 Truepera radiovictrix
CAGCAACGTGCACTCGCCGGCCCCGGATGCCGAGAGCGTCACCGAGGTGCAGGTGCGCTACAGCGGCGCCTACAGCTCTGGCTTCAGGTACGACGACCGGCTCGGCGTGTACCGCTGGATCCGCGATGGCGAGCCCGCCAACCACCCAGACGGGCAGATCGTGCTTATGGACGCCGTGCTGGTAGGGGAGATCACCGCTCGCGCCATCCCCGGCGACGACGCCGGCAGGCTGTACATCCCGCTGGAAGGCGGCCCTGCCACCTTCTACTTCGAGGGTGTGGCAGAGCGCGGCACGTGGGAGATAAGTGACGGCAACGGCATACGCTTCAAGACACTGGCCGGCAACCTCATCGACCTCGCGCCGTTCCGTACCTGGGTCATGCTCACACCCACCTACGGCAGCCGCGCCGAGAACTAAGCGGCGCAGGCAGCGCACCTCCGGCTTAGGCAGGGCCCACGGGTGGGCGTGCTGCAGTCCGCGACCGCTACCCTAGCCGTTACCCCGCAGCATGATCTCGTCGAAGAAGTTGCCGTGCATCTTGAGGCGGTAGTTGTCGGGCTGTATGTCCACTTCCAGCCAGGCGTACTCGCCCAGATGGCCGTTGGTGTCCAGCAGTAGCGCGCGGCCCTGAGACGCCACGTTGACCCCGCCCCGCACGGGCGTGTGCCCGTAGACGCCGAGGCGGTAAGGGGTGCCCTCGAAGAAGTCGCGGTCCTCCTGCAGCCAGCGCCTGCGGTTCTCCAGGTAGAACGCCTGGTCGAACGTGTTGTGCTCCTTCAGGGGCCCGACATGCGCCATGTGCAACTCCTCGACCACCACCTCGTACGGCCATCCGAGCATCCACTCGCGGATGTCGGGGTCGAGCTCGCCACCGTAGCCCGGCTTCCACTCGAGGTGCGACACGTCGTCTGTCCGTAACGGACCCTGGTCGGGCGACACGGCGTTGAAGTCGTGGTTGCCCATGAGGATGGTCATGCCTTCGCCCGGCACGCGGTCTGCGAACGCCTTGACCTCGCGCAGGAAGCGCGTCTGGGCGATCTCGGCGCGCTCCAGGTGCCGCGGGTTGTACTCGTCGTAGCGCCTGACGTTTATGAGGTCGGCGTAGCGCTGCCTGCTCTTCGGGTGCACGAGGTCGCCCAGCAGCACCAGCTTGGTGCCGCCCTCTCGCAGCGCGTTGGTGGGCCGGTTGTGCTCGTCGGCCAGGCCGGCCTCCCGCAGCATGAGCCACAGTTTCTCGGCCTGAACATGTATGTCGCCTATGACGACAAGACGCACGCTTAGCTCCAGCTCTGCGGCTCCGGCTTAGCGGACTGCCGTCGTTTCCAGGATGGGGAGTGGGTCTACCGGGTCGCCGTTCACGCGGATCTCGAAGTGCAGGTGAGAGCCGGTGGAGTTACCCGTGCTGCCAACCTTGGCGAGCAGCTGACCGACCTTGACCTCGTCGCCTTCGTTCACCAGCAGCTCGGAGGCGTGGGCGTAGTAGTAGTCGGTGGTGCCGTTAGTGACCACTACGAGGTAGCCGTAGCCGCCGCGCCAGCCCGAGTGTGTGACGGTGCCTTCCACAGCGGCGATGATCGGGTCACCCGTGTCACCGTCGATGTCCAGACCGGTATGGAAGTTCGACCCGCTGACGCGCAGCTGCCGGTAGCCGAAGCGCGAGGTGATGGCGCCCACGAGGGGCCACACCATGGGCGCGCCGGCGGCGTCCACGAGAACCGGGGTCGGCACGGCCGCGCGCGTGGCGTTGATCTCGGCGCCGGGAACGATGCGCAGCCGCTGCCCCACCTGCAGGCTCTGCGAGGTGAGGTTGTTGGCGCTCATGATGGCCGAGACGTTGCTGTCGTACTTCTGGGCGATGCCCCACAGCGTGTCGCCGCGGCTCACGACGACCTCCACGGGCGCAGGACCACCGACGTCTGTGGTGGTGGCGGCGTAGCGGCCGGGGATGACGAGGCGGTCACCCACCCGCAATGTGGCGCTGGGGTCGATACCGTTGGCTGCCGCGATGGCGTCGACGGTGGAGTCGTGCCTGCGGGCGAGGATCCATAGAGAGTCGCCTACTCCGAGGACCACCTCTAGCGGCTCTGGCGCGGCCTCGCCTGCTGCCAGCAGCAGCTCCTGACCGGGGTGGATGACCGTGCCGTCGAGGTTGTTGAAGGCGATCAGGTCATCGACACTGACGCCGTTGGCGAGCGCGATCTCGTAAAGGGTGTCGCCGGGGCGCACAGTGACGGAGGACACCTGGGCGGGCGCCTCGTCGTCGCTGCCCGGCACCTGAAGCGTCTGGCCCACCTTGAGGACGTCGGAGGTGAGGCCGTTGAGCTGACGAAGGGTCGCGACGTCTGTGCCGTGCCGTTGCGCGATGCCCCATAGAGAATCGCCCTGCTGGACGGTGATCGTCTTCGCGAGCGCCCCGCTGAACAGGAAAAAGGCGGTCGTCAGGCAGAGGGCGCGTAGCAGGGCTGTGAAAGGCATCGATAGCAAATGTACCAAAGATGAGGGGGCCACGAACAGGAAAAACCTGGCATCGGCGCCTTGAGACTACACAAGGTCGCCAACCAGGTTTTGGTGTGGGCTCAGAGACGCCGTGCGGCTGGTAACAGGCGGTCACTGGTGCCGCGCGCTCGTGCTCGATCAGTCGCGTGGATCTAGCACCATGTCGCGGGCCAGGCGGCCTCCCAGCTCGATCTGGATGAAGCAGTAGAGCTCGGTGTCGATGGCGGTGGAGGAGCCGAGCAGAAGCTTCTTCTCCAGACGCTGGGCTTCCACCAGTAGCAGCTGCGTCGGCAGGTTGGTGAGTTGGTCGAGCATCGTTGCACTCCCTATCGTTCTCGCCTCGTCAGGGCCTTAAGCACGCCCCGAAGCGGCTCACTTGCGAGCCGCTCGCTCGTGTCATTGACGAGAAAGTAGCAGCCGCTTTCTTACGGAACTGTCACGGGGTCGACCCTGTGACGGAGGGTGGCCAGTGGTGCTGAGCGTATGCCGCGCGGCCTGGGCGACCTTTAGTGACGTGTGACCTTCGTGCCGCCGCCGTTCAGCGCGGTCCGCACACCGGCGGCGTCCCTGCCGTCGGCCACCACGGCGAAGGGGGCGCCCAGAGCGAGAGCGGCCAGGGCGGCCTCGACCTTCGGGATCATGCCGCCAGTGATGCGGCCGTCGCCTATGCGCTCCGCCACCTCGGCGCGGGAGAGGCTGGCCAGCAGCGAGCTGGGATCGGACGGGTCGTCGAGCACTCCGGGCACGTTCGTGAGGAACAGGACGCCCTCGCCCAGCTCCCCGGCCACGGCGCCGGCCACCTCGTCGGCGTTCACGTTCAGCAGTTCGCCGTCCTCGCCCAGTGCGAGGCACGCGACCACGGGAACGAGCCCGGTCTGCCTCAGCGCTCGCAGCACTCCGGCGCTGACGCTGCGCATGCGCCCCACCCGGCCTAGGCCCTCACGTACCTCTGCGTGCAAAAGCGCGGCGTCCCTGCCCGTGAGCCCGACGGCCGGGCCGATCTCCTGGGCCAGGCGCTTGCCGAGCAGCGTCAGCACGCGCTCGATGACGGTAAGGCCCTCCGGCGTCGTCACGCGTAGACCCCGCTCGAAGCGGTGCTCCAGGCCGGCCTCGTCGAGGGCGGCCTGGATGAAGGGGCCGCCGCCGTGCACCACCACAGGGGGCACGCCGCCCGTGGTGGCGTCTCTCAGCGCCGCCGCCACGCTGCGCCTGGTAGGTTCGTCTGTCATGGCGTTGCCGCCGTACTTGATGACTATGCTCACGGTCACAGTCTATGTCGCGCGGCGAGCGCGGCAGTGAGTAGGCTGGCCGC
>JBIQNJ010000098.1:3909-7478 GCA_044462445.1 Truepera radiovictrix
GTGACCGGGCCTGTAGCCTGGCCGGTGGGTAGAAAGGGGCGCTAAGAGGTGAGCGAACGAGTGACGAACGATGTGGCAGCCGAGCCGGAACTACGTTTCGGTACGGACGGCTGGCGCGACGTCATAGCTGACCGCTTCACGTTCGACAACGTGAGCAGGGCGGCCCAGGGCTACGCCGACCACCTTGATGCTGTGGGCGCTTCACGGGTGGTGGTGGGTTACGACACGCGCTTCCTGGGCGCGCGCTTCGCGCGGCGCGCAGCAGAGGTGCTGGCCGCCAACGGGTTAGAGGTGCTGCTCTCCAGCGAGTACTTGCCTACCCCTGCCCTGTCGTTCGCGGTGCGTAACCTGCGGGCGGACGGTGGGGTCATGATCACGGCCTCGCACAACCCGCCCATGTGGAGCGGTTTCAAGCTGAAGGGTGGCTACGGCGGCTCTGCCAGCGACAGCACGTATAGCGGCGTCGCCGAGCGGGTGCGTCATGTGGGGCTGGGCCAAGTGGCGCGCTTCGACAGACAGGTGCACGCGGTGCATGAGGTGAGCGTTCGCCGTGACTACTACGACGCGCTCACCAAGGTCGTGAACCTCGACACGCTGGCCCAGGCGGGCACCAGGGTGGTGCACGACGCCATGGGCGGAGCGGGTGCGGGTTGGCTGACCGGCTTCTTCGAGCATGTCGGGTTGCCAGGCGTGGTGGTGGAGGTGCGGGAGCGGCCGGACCCCACGTTCTACGGCGTGAACCCCGAACCGATCGCGCCGAACCTCGGGCCGACCATGCAGCTGATGCGGTCCAACAGTGGCGCCGTCATGTTCGCCGCGGCCACCGACGGCGACGGCGACCGCCTAGGGGTCGTGCTGCCGGGCGGAGCCTACTTCAACTCTCACCAGATCTTCGCGGTGCTTCTCGACCACCTCGTCAGCAAGGGCGGCAGCGGCGCCGTGGTCAAGACGTTCACGGTGGGCCGCATAGTCGAGCGCCTGGCGCGTGCCCGCGGCCTCTCCGTGCTCGAGACCAAGGTGGGGTTCAAGTACATCACCGACGCCATGCTGGCCGGTGGCGTGCTGCTAGGCGGGGAGGAGTCGGGCGGCATCGGCGTAACGGCCCACCTGCCTGAGCGCGACGGCCTGGCGAACACGCTCCTGCTCATGGAGGCGGTGGTCCAGAGCGGCGAGGGGCTGGCCGAGAGGTTCGGCCGGCTGGAGCACGAGACGGGTTGGCGCCACGCGTACGACAGGCTCGACCTGCACTTGAGCTCCGCGGAGCAGATGGCGCTAGCCGTTCAGGCGTTCACCGCTATCGCGGGCCGCAGAGATGCGGAGCTCGCCGGGCGCGCCGTGAGCAGCGTGGAGGACCTGGACGGTGTGAAGCTGAACCTGGCCGACGACGCCTGGCTGCTCGTGCGGCCGAGCGGCACCGAGCCCGTGCTCAGGATCTACTGTGAGGGTCCCGACGAGGCCGCGGTGGCAGCAACCCTCGCCGCGGCCGGGACGCTGGCTACAGCGACCTGAACTCCTTGGGGCTCTTGGAGAGCACCTTACGGCCGGTCTCGGTGACGACGGCCAGGTCTTCGATGCGGAGGCCGGTGAAGCCGGGGAAGTAGACGCCTGGTTCGACCGTAACGACCATGCCGGGAACCAGAACATCGTCGCTGCGGTTCGACAGGCGCGGGCCCTCGTGGATGACGAGCCCGGTGCCGTGGCCCAGGCTGTGGCTGAACTGCTCCGCCAGGCCGTGCCCGGCCAGGATGTCGCGCGCCACGGCGTCGAGCTCCTTGCCCGTCTTGCCCGGGCCCACCGCGGCCAGAGCCGCCGTCTGGGCCTCCAGCACGGCGTCGAACAGGCGCCGCTCTTCGGCTCCTACTTCGCCTATGGCCACCGTGCGAGTCATGTCTGAGTGGTAGCCGTCTACCACGGCGCCGAAGTCGAGCGTCACCAGCTCGCCCACGGCCAGCTCCTTCTGCGAGGCCGCCCCATGGGGCATGGCCCCGCGCACGCCGCTGGCCACGATGATCTCGAAGGCGCTGCCCTCGGCGCCGGCCAGGCGCATGCTGCGTTCCAGCTCCAGCGCCACTTCCACCTCGCGCACGCCGGGGCGCATCATGGCCACCGCCGCCTCGAACGCCAGGTCGGCTATGCGCGCGGCCTCACGCAGCTTGGCCAACTCGTCCTCGCTCTTGACCATGCGCGCCTTGGCGAACACGGCCTCCAGCGCTACCGGCTCGTAGCCGAGCTTGGCAGCCAGCTTCCGGTACTGCGCCACCGTCAGCGAGTCGGCTTCGACCGCGAGCTTGGTGCCGGCTGCGCGCTCCGCGGCCGCTTCGTGCAGACCGGTGACGATCTCGAACGGCAGGCGCGACTGCTCGGCCGCCTGGGCGGTGTAACGGCCGTCAGTCAGCAGCACCGCGGCGTCCTCGGTGATAAGCACCACGGCGTCGTCGGGCGAGCCGAAGCCGGAGACGTAGCGCACGTTGGCGGGTGTGGTCACGAGCAGGGCGGTGGCCTCTGCTGCCCGCAGGCTCTGGCGTATGTTCTCAAGGCGGTTCTGGGTCGGCATCTACTTCACCGTGCAGCTTTCTATGGCTAGGAGGTCGTTGAGCTTCAGGCTGGCGCCACCTATGAGGCCGCCGTTCACGTCGGGTTTGGCCAGCAGCTCCGCGGCGTTGCCGGGGTTCATGCTGCCGCCGTAGAGGATGCGTACCTGTGAGCCGAGCTGCGGCCAACGCTCACGCAGGGCGGCGCGTATGGCGGCGCTCATCTCCTGGGCGTCGGCAGCCGTGGCCGTCAGCCCCGTGCCTATGGCCCACACAGGTTCGTACGCTATGACCACCGAGTGAGCGTCGGAGGGTTCGATGCCTTCCAGCGACCCGGCCAACTGGCCCAGCACCACCTCGTCGGCTCTGCCGGCATCGCGTTCCGCGCGGCTTTCGCCCACGCAGACGATCGGGGTTAAGCCATGCTTAAGCGCCTGGCGGGCTTTGGCGGCCACGGTGGCGTCGCTCTCTCCGTGGTACTGGCGGCGCTCCGAGTGGCCCACGATCACGTAGCCGATGCCGAGGTCGGCCAGCATGGCGGCAGCGACCTCGCCTGTGTAGGCCCCCGACTCGTGTGCGCTCACGTCCTGCGCGCCGAGGCTGAGGGGCCAGCCGAAGGCTGCCTCGGCCATGCCGGGCAGGTGCGTGAACGGGGCGCACACGAGCACCTCGCTGCGACTCGGTTGCGCGGGGTCGGCGTCCAGCTTCTCCACCAGCTGGCGCACCCAGTTGATGCTCTCGCTGGGAAGGCGGTTCATCTTCCAGTTCCCGGCGATGAGGGGTTTTATGGCTGTACTTGACATGCCTGCAAGATACCGTAGTGCATGGCTGGAGCGCTGCAGCCACGTTCGCTGCGCGGAACCTTACCGCCGGGCTGACGGCCGGCACGAACTCCGGGAGCTACACGAGTGGAGCGGAGCCAGGCTGTTACTGGTCGTACTGGCAAGCTGCGCGCCGGGAGCTACGCGAGTGGAGCGGGGCCTACTTTTAGGCCCCGCTCCGGTCGGCTTCTCGTTCACCGCTGCGCGTGGCAGCGGG
>JBIQNJ010000099.1:0-7403 GCA_044462445.1 Truepera radiovictrix
TCAGGTGGTACCAGGCGACCAGCTCCGCCTCACAGGCGAGATAGTGCTGTTCCGGCGCGGCCTCTGCCGCGTCGAGGCCCGTGCTCTCATCGGCGACGAGGTCGCCGCCGAAGCCACGCTCTCGTTCATGTTCGCCCGCTGAGTACCCAACCTATGACAGACTCTTCAGCCCCACACGTGGCCGGCGGGGCGCACATCGCCGAAGGCGCCCGCCTCGGCCAGGGCGTGCGGGTGGGCGCCAACGTCGTCATAGAGGACGACGTGGAGGTAGGTGCGGGGACCGAGCTCCTGCCGGGCACTATCCTCCACGCGGGCGCCAGGGTAGGCGCCGACTGCCGCATCGGGCCGTACGCGGTGGTGGGTGGCGAGCCCATGGACCACAAGTTCCGCGGCGAGCCGAGCTACGCGGTGCTGGAGGACGGCGTCACGGTGCGCGAGTTCGCCACCGTGCACCGGGCCACGGGTGAGGGGCTGGAGACCCGCGTCGGCGCCGGCACGCTCGTTATGGCCTACGTGCACGTGTCGCACAACACCGTCATCGGCGAGAAGTGCGTGCTGACAGCCGCCGCGCAGCTCGGCGGGCACGTGGAGGTAGGGCATCACGCCGTCATAGGCGGCGGTACGCTCATGCACCAGTTCGGTCGCGTCGGCGCCTACGCTATGTTCGGCGCAGCCAGCGCAGCCAACCAGGATGTTCTACCGTTCACCATGGCAAGCGGCAGACCCGCTGTTCACTACCGCCTCAACCGCGTGGGCCTAGAGCGCAACGGCATCACAGGCGAGCGCTATAAGGTGCTCGAGCGCTGCTTTCGCCTGTTGCGCCGGCGCGACATGGACGGCCTGGCCCAGCTCGCCCACGATAACGAAGACGCCCGGCTCCTGCAGCAGTTCGTGCTGACCAGCAAGCGCGGCGTGTGCCGCTTCCTGGGACGCTAGCGTGCCGCAGGTGGTGCTGGTAAGCAACGGTCCGGGTGAGCTTTACACCTGGGTCAAGCCCGTGCTCGATGAGCTCCGCAGCCGGCAGCCGCAGCTCAGCGTGTCCATCTGCCTGATCCCCTGTCAGTTCGCGGGCGGTAACGAGGCCGCCATCGCGGCCACCTTCCAGCCTGACGCTCTGAGCACCCCCGCCGAGTACGTCCGTGCGGCGGCCGTGGGCGCGGCGCCCGCACCGCTGATCGAGCTCGCCCGGCGGCTAAGCGAAGGCAGCGCCGGAGCCGACACGGCGGGCGTGGTCATAGGCCTGGGCGGTAACGGAGCCATGGCCGTGGCGCTCGGGAAGCGGCTGGGCTACCCTGCCTATCGCTACTCGTTCGAGCCGAACTGGCTGGCCGGGCTCGAGGGCCTGCTCGTGCCGGACGACGCGGTTCGGAAGCGCGCCGTGCGCGGCGGCGCACCGCCGGCCAAGACGAGCGTGGTGGGCAACCTCGTGGCAGACGCCGTGCAGGCCAGCGCCCCGAGCGAGGACCCCGGCAACCCGCACGTCCTCCTGTTCGGCGGCAGCCGCGACGGTTTCGCCGTCCACCTGATACCGCTGATGATCGCCGTGACGGAGCGGCTGGCGGCACAGTTGCCCGGCGGGCGCTTCGTGTGGCCCGTCAGCAGGCTGCTCAAGGAGCAGACCCTGGCAGACGGCATCGCCGGTCTGCGGTCTGCCACACTGGGCGGCATGGCGGGAGAGCGGGTCGGCAGCGTCGTCGTCACGCCGGGTGGAGCCCGGCTCGAGCTGGTGGACGAGGAGCAGCGCTACGCCCATATGCGGGCCGCCGACCTGGCGATAACCATCCCGGGGACCAACACGCTGGAGCTGGGCATCGCCGGCGTACCCGCGCTCGTGCTGCTGCCCATGAACCAGCCGGAGGTCATACCGCTTGAGGGCGCAGGGCATTGGCTCGGCCTCGTTCCCCTGGTGGGCAAGTACCTCAAGCGCTACGCCGTGAAGCTGTTCGTGGAGGGCCTCAAGGTGCCCGTGTCTCTGCCCAACCGGATAAGCGGTGAGGAGCTGATGGTGGAGTTGCGGGGCAGGATCGACCCCGACCTGGTGGCCGCCCAGGTGAGCGCGCTGCTGGCTGACGCGGCCGACCTACAGCGGCGCCGTGAGCGGCTGCACGCCACCATGCCGAAGCCCGGCGCGGCGGAACGCCTCGTGAGGCTGGTGCTGGACGAGGCCGGCGTGACCGGCGGGGCTACCATGCGAGAGCCGAGCGCCGCCCTGTGAACAGCGTGCTGTTGCCCCGCACCCCTGCCGCGCTGCTGGGCAGTGCCGCGGCGGTGCTGAACGGCGTGCTGCGGGTGGCCATAGTTCCGCTGTTCGTCACGCCACTGTTCGACCAGGTGCTGCAGGCCCGCGACGTCTCTGCCTTGCCCCGGGTGCTGGCGGTGGCCGCGCTCGTAGCAGTGGGCGGCAGCCTGGCCCTATGGGCGCAAGACGCCCTTCTGGGCAGGGCGGCGGCAGAGGTAGGAGCCGGCTTGCGTCGGCACCTGTACGCCCGGCTGCTGGGCATGCCTCCGGGGCGGCTTCCGGGCACTTCCGGCGGCCTGGCCAGCCGCCTCGTGAACGACCTCAAGGAGGTCGAGACCTACTACCGTTACGGGCTCGGAACGCTCATCGCGGAGAGCGTGACCCTAGCCCTCATACTCGTCCTGCTCGTGCGCGCCGACACCCGTGCGGCGGTGGCGCTCGTGGCGCTGGCGCTGCCCATCGCCCTCGTGCTGCGCTGGGTGGGCGGCTACCTGCAGAAGGCGGCCGACCGCTCCATGGCCGAGAGCGAAGAGGTCGGCCGCCACCTGCAGGAGGGTCTCCGGCACCACGAGCTCGTGCGCGCCTTCGGCGCGCGCCGCTTCATGCTCGGGCGCTTCGAGGGGGCCAACCGGGCCGTGGAGCGTGCCACGGCGCAGCGCAGCCTCATCGCGGGCCTCCAGGTGCCCCTCACCCAGGTGCTCGTGTTCGCAGCCATCGGTGTGCTGGTCGTGTTCCTGGTGGCCGGCGTGGAGCGAGGCGTCATGACGGTCGGCGACGTCATCGCCTTCATCACCCTCGTGGCGCTGGCGGCAACACCCACCCAACTTCTGCCGCAGGGTTACGCCCTCTACCGTCAAGCCGCCGCCGCCGCCGGCCGCCTGCAGCAGCTGGATGACGGGCCGCGCGCGGGCTCGGAGACGACCCGACCCGACGGGCACGACCAGCCCGTGACGGCGAGTCCGATGACCTTCATAGCCAGAGCCGCCAACGCCGCGGCAGGCCCCGGAGCCCCACAGGACGACCCCCTGATAGAGCTCGCGGACGTCTCCTACTCCTACCGTAGCGGCCCGCCCGTGCTTCACGGCGTGTCGGTGGCTCTGCCGCGCACGGGCCTGGTGGTGGTGAGCGGCGCCAGCGGCAGCGGCAAGACCACGCTGCTGCGGTTGCTCCTGCGTTTCGACACCCCTACCCGGGGGCAGCTTTTCCTTAACGGCGATCCGCTGAACGACGTGCCCGAAGAGACCATCCGCTCGGCGCTCGCCTACGTGCCGCAGGACCACGGCATACTCTCCGGAACGGTAGGTGAGGTGCTGGCGATGGGCAGGCCTGCCGACCCCGGCCAACTATGGGCGGCGCTGGACAGCGTGGGCCTGGCAGACGCGGTGCGGGCGCTACCGCGAGGGCTGGAAGCTAGGCTGGGCGAGGACGGTGCCGGACTGTCGGGCGGGCAGCGGCAGCGGCTGGCTATCGCCAGAGCGCTGCTGGGCAGCCCGAGAGCACTGTTGCTGGACGAGCCGACGTCGAACCTGGACGACAGGGCCGAACATGAGATAGTTTCGCTGCTGGCCCGCCTGGCTACTGGGCGCCTGGTGCTGGCCGTTACCCACCGGCCGGCGTTGGCGCAGGCCGCCCAGGTGGTAGTGACAGCGGCCGCCGCTACCACCGACGGCGGCCGGGCGCACACCTATGCGCCCGCCACCAGTTAACCTCTAGCTCTACAGGAGGGCGCTCATCTCAAGCATCGTCGTCATCGATTACGGCTCACAGTACACCCGCCTCATAGCCCGCCGCCTACGCGAGGCGAACGCCTACTCGGTGATCCTGCCGTCCACGGCCGCTCTCGAGCAGATCCTCGCCGAGGAGCCAGCCGGAGTCATCCACTCTGGCGGCCCGGCCAGCGTGTACGACGACGGCGCCCCCAGCCTGCCTGCCGGTCTCCTTGAGGCCGGGCTGCCCATACTGGGCATCTGCTACGGCATGCAGCTTCTGGCCAGAGCGTCGGGCGCTGCCGTGGCCCGCAGCGAGGTGCGGGAGTACGGCAGGGCGCCGCTCACCAGCTACTCCGGCCGGCTGTTCGAAGGCGTGACGGGCGAGTTCGTGGCGTGGATGAGCCATGGCGACTCCGTGGCCGGGGCACCCGCAGGTTTCGTGGTCACGGCCACCACCGACCACACGCCGGTGGCCGCCTTCGAGAACCAGGGCGCCGGGCTGTTCGGCCTGCAGTTCCACCCCGAGGTGCTGCATACGCCCAAGGGCGGCGCGGTGTTGGAGAACTTCCTCGACCTCACGGGCATAGCGCGCGACTGGACCACCAGCAACGTATTGGCCTCGCTCGAGGCCGAGGTGCGGCGCCAAGTAGGCAGCGAGCGCGTGCTGCTGGCCATCTCCGGCGGCGTCGATTCGAGCACGCTCGGGTTGCTGTTAGCCCGCGCCCTGGGCAGCCAGTTGACGGCCGTGTTCGTGGACCACGGGCTGCTGCGCCACGGCGAGGCCGAGCAGGTGGAGCGCGCACTGCGCTCCCTGGGTGTCAACCTGACCGTCGTGCAGGCGCAGAAGCGCTTCCTGGACGCGCTGGCGGGCGTGTCGGACCCGGAGACCAAGCGCAAGATCATCGGCCGTGAGTTCGTGCGCCTGTTCGAGGAGGAAGCCCGCAAGACCCAGGCTCAGCACGGCAAGATAGCGTTCCTGGCTCAGGGCACTCTCTACCCCGACGTCATCGAGTCTGCCGGCGGCCACGGGGCGGCTAACATCAAGTCGCACCACAACGTCGGCGGGCTACCGGCCGACCTCGACTTCGAGCTGCTGGAGCCGTTCCGTTACCTGTTCAAGGACGAGGTGCGCCGGCTGGCCCGCGAGCTGGGCATGCCCGAGGCGCTGGTCGAGCGCCACCCCTTCCCCGGACCCGGCCTGGCTATCCGCTGCCTGGGTGCCGTCACAGAAGAGAAGCTGGACGTGCTGCGCCGCGTCGACAACATCTTCATCAGTGCCCTGCACGAGTTCGACCTCTACCGCCTGACGTGGCAGGCGCTGGCCGTGCTGACCCCGGTGCAGTCCGTGGGCGTGATGGGCGACACCCGTACCTACGCCTTCACGGTCGCCCTGCGGGCGGTATCGAGCGTGGACGGCATGACGGCAGACTGGGTGCACCTGCCGCACGAGTTCCTGGCCACGGTCTCCAGCCGCATCACCAACGCGGTACCAGAGGTCAACCGGGTGGTGTACGACATCACCAGCAAGCCGCCCGCCACCATCGAGTGGGAGTGAAGCGGGGGCTTTGAGGTGCGAGGCGCGAGCCGCGGAACAGCCCGAACCGGCAGTGACGGCGACATCTACGACGCCGACGCTGCCCTGTACGACCTGCAGTACGCCGGCTACCGCGACGACCTGCCCTTCTACACACGCCTGGCCCACGACCAAGGCGGGGCGGTGCTCGAGCTGGGCGCGGGCACCGGGCGCGTCACCGAGGCTCTGGCCGCGGCCGGTCACGAGGTGGTGGCGGTTGAGCTGTCTGCGGCCATGCTGGAGCGTGCAGGCAGGCGTATGCAGGGCAGAACCGGCGTCGAGCTGGTGCAGGGCGACATGCGCAGCGTGCGCCTGAACCGGAGCTTCGACCTGGTCATAGCGCCCTTCAACACCCTCATGCACGCCTACACGCTGGACGATCAGGACGCCGCTCTGGCCACCGTGGCGCAGCACCTCGCGCCTGGCGGGCTGTTCGCCTTCGACCTGTACCAGCCGAACCTGGGCGCCATGGGTGTCGTGCGGCGCGAGCCGGAATGGGGCGCACTGGCCCCCGCCACCGACCTGTTCCTGGTGCAGGAGCACGACGCCGAGAACCAGCTGCTCACTAGCCGTTACTACCTGGACGAGCGTGGCGCCGACGGCACGGTCAGGCGCCGCACCGCGACGCTGCGGCAACGCTATTACCGCAGGTTCGAGCTGGAGCGCGCGCTGCGGCAGGCGGGTCTGCCGCGCGTACAGTTCTTCGGCGGGTTCGACAAGCGCAGGCTGGAGGCAACAAGCCCGCTGCTGGTCGGTCTGGCGCGTCTTTAGGAGCGCGCGCGAAGGCAGCAGCCGCTAGCGCGCCCCCTCGGGCACTATCCGCTCGATGATCTCCAGGCTCTGCGCCTGCACCACCAGCGCCTCGGGCATCTTCACGGTGCGCCACAGGTCGTAGGGCGCCATGCCGTTGGGTCCGGCCAGCAGCAGCGTCATGACGGTGGCGTGGCTGACGACCGCCAGGCATTCGCCCTGATGCTCGGCCTGCGCGGCGCGCAGGCCGCGGTCGAAGCGGCGGCGGGCCTCAGCGCCGGTTTCCTGCCCGAACAGCAGCACATGCGGGCTGCCGAAGAAGCGCTTGAGGGTGCGCTGCCACTCCCCTTCGTCCAGCAGCACCGTGCGCTGGCGATGGTGCTCCTCCAGGTCGGCGCCGGTCACGGCCCTCACACCGAGCTCCTTAGCGAGCGTGCGGCCCGTACCAACGGCCTTGGGCTCATGGCTGGTTATGACCCGGTCGACCGGGTACCGTTCAGCCAGCAGAGCGGCCAGCGCCACCGTCAGCTTGCGCGCGTCGCCCGCGAGCTTCCACTGCGAGCTCGGGACCCCGGCCTGCAGGGCGGTGGGGGCGTGCCTTACGAGAACCAGGTAGCCGGAAGCCGGACTTGGAGGTACCTCCGGCGGCTCCTCGACCTGCTGTGGGGTGGGCGCCTCGGGGGCCATGCCTCGCCTAGCGCCCGTACACGAAGCCGGTCACGGACCAACCGGCAGGCATAGGGAACGAATCGACACCCAGTACATCCATGAAGAGCTCACCTTCGACCCGCAGCATGGTCGTGTGCCCTAGAAGGGCAGCCTGCAGCGCGGTGTTGGCCTCCTCCGAGAGCGAGGCGACATCGGGGTAGAACAGCATGTCGATGCGAGTGGCCTGGTTGGCGGCCAGCGGCACCGGGCGCATGTCTTCGGTGGCCATGGTCCAGCCGGAGACCGACAGCGAGAGGTCCTTGCCCAGCAGGAAGTAGCCCACGTCGCCGGGGTTGGCGATGGCCTCACCGCCGAGCGCCTTGATCTCCGCGACCACCTGCTCGGCCGGTGTCTCACTCGTGGCCTCGCCCGAGACGCTCCCGCCGAAGTCGTTCACCACCACCTTCGCGCCGTGCTTCGCCAG
>JBIQNJ010000100.1:0-7337 GCA_044462445.1 Truepera radiovictrix
CACAGCGCCGCGGCGGCCGAACAGCGTCAGCGCCTGGGCCCACTGACCGGCCGGCTGGAGGCGGCGAGGCAGAGGCTTAAGCGCTCCGTGGAGCTGCGTCGCGAGGTGAGCAGCATCGAGGGACAGCACGCCCTCTACCATCAGCTGAACAACGACCTGCACGGCCACCGCTTCCCGGAACACCTGCTCACGCAGGTGCAGCAGCTGTTGGCCAGGCGGGCGTCCGCCATCTTGCAGATGGTCACCGACGGGCGCTACGACCTGCGCCTGGATGCGGGCGATTACCTGGTGGCCGACGCATGGGCCGACGGCGAGCTGCGCTCGGCACGCACGCTGTCGGGCGGAGAGAGCTTCGTGGCCAGCCTGGCTTTGGCTCTGGCCCTCTCCGACACGCTGGCGGGCAGCTCCGCGCTGGGCGCCCTCTTCCTCGACGAGGGCTTCGGAACGCTGGACCGCGCCACCCTCGAGGCGGTCACAGCCGTGCTCGAGTCCCTGACGAGCGAGGGCCGCATGGTGGGCGTCATCACTCACGTGCCCGAGCTGAGCGCCCGGCTGCCTGCGCGGCTGGTGGTGACGAAGGGGCCGAACGGCTCCTCGGTAGCGTGGGACAGCTAGCGGGCGCGCCGCTACCGACCGCCACACGAGTCGGTGCTACCCGTACATGGCCTAGTTGGCACCGTCGTCAGCTTCGAGCTGAGGTGCCTGCTGCCGGCCCTCGGGTCTGCCCGCCGCCTTGTCGGTGTCGGGGACGGGGTCCAGCTGCCTGATCTCCTCTACGAACCGGTCGACCGAGTCGAAGTCGTGATACACGCTCAGGAACCGGATGTAGGCCACGGCGTCGGCCTTCTGAAGGAACTTGAGCACCCGCTGCCCGATCTCCTCACTGGTTATCTCGGGGGCGTTGGTCTCGTCCTCGAAGCCGTAGGCGAACTCGCGTATGGCCTTCTCGCTGACGGGCCGCTTGTTGGCGGCTATGCGCAGCTTGCCCAGCAGCTTGTCGGGATCGAACGCCTCCAGCCGGCCCGTGCGCTTACGTACCATGAGCGCCTCGAACTGGGCACGCTCGTAGGTGGTGAAGCGCCGAGAGCAAGCGAGGCACTCGCGCCGGCGGCGTATGGCGGCGCCCTCGTCAGACGGGCGGGAGTTGATCACCCGGGTGTCATCGGTCGAGCAGTAGGGGCAGCGCACGACTAATGCCGTCCAGGGTCGGAGTGGGGAGCCAGCGGATCGTCATCATCGTCCAGCACGTTGAGGCTGCCCAGGTCGCCGTAGAGGTCGCGGGCGGTGTCGTGGCCCGAGGCGTACGCGTCGTGGTCCAACGGGTCGTCGTGCGCTACCAGGTGCCTGAGGGCGGGGCCGTCGGGCAGACCCAGGTCGTAGGCCCACACCTCGGACTCGTCGTAGTCATCGTCATAATCATCGTCGAAATCGGCGTCGTCGCCGTAGTCCGTCAGGCCGGCGTCGTCGCTGTTGTCCTCGTCGTCGCCGTAGTCGTACTCGTCGTCCTCCGGGTCGAGGCCGTCTTCAAGCCCGTCGTCTAGCGGCCGGCCGGCGCCGGCCTGAGGGTCGTCGAGCAGGTAGGCGTGCCCCAAGTCGAGGTCGTCTATGACGCCCTGACGGACCGTGGGGTCCAGCGCAGCGCGCACCTCGGGCAGGAGCGACTCGGCCACGCGCGGCGGGCTCGGCAGGTCGACATCCATGACCTGGCCGTTAACGCCGGCAGACTCGGGCGAACCCAGGTAGCGCACGGCCCGAACCAGCGCCTGGTCGTGGCGCGGGTCCGAGGGGGGCCTGGACGGCAGTACCAGGTTGACGCGGGGGTAGGCGAAGCGCTTACGGAAGCCGTTGACCAGTTCGCGCAGCGCACCCTGCACGGCGTGCATCTGCACAGAACCCATGGCGGGGGGTGCGACGACGACCACCCAGCCGTTGCTGAGGAGCCGCGACGCCGCCTTGAGCGCCAGGAAGGTGCTGCGTACGTTCTCGGCCAAGACCTCGTGGAACTCGCCTTCTGCCAGGTCTTCGAACGGGGTGGTGCTGACCTGGCCGGCCAGGTGAACCACACCGCCGAGCGCTCCGAATATCTCCATGACCTTGTGATAGGCGGAGAGCACGTCCATCTGGGTGGTCATGTCGGCCTGGATCGGGATGGCCTGGCCGCCCAACTCCTCCACCTCGGAAGCCGTCTTGGCCGCCAGATCCACGTCTCTGTCGGCACACACGACGTCGTAGCCGGCGCGCCCGTAGGCCAGTGCGACAGCTCGACCGTAACCCTGACCCACGTTGGTGACCAGGACGACTCGGGCGCTCTCCATCAGTGCAGGATACGACGGGCAACCACTACCCTCAAGCATCGCGGAAGCCAAAGCGGGCCGAACTATCGCTTATTGAACTCCTGGGGTCTGCCTGGCACGGTATAAGGGGGCATGTTCAGGCGTCGTGGCGATACGAAGCAGCCGCAACCGGGCGCCTCTGCCGCGCCCAGGGGATCCGCCAAGGGGGCCGTTCCCGCGCGGGCCGGCGACGGTCAGACCCGCAGCGAGCCGTTCACCTACATACAGAAAGGCACCACCATCTCGGGTCAGGTGGAGGCCAGTGGACGCGTTCGCGTTCACGGCGTCATCCGTGGTGACGTCAAGGTCGAGGGCGCGCTGGAGGTGGCGCAGGCCGGGTTGGTCGAAGGCAACAGTATCGAGGCCGACGAGGTCAAGATCATCGGCCGCGTGGTGGTGAAGCGCCTGGTGGCGCGCGGCAAGGTCGAGATATGGGACGGCGGCGAACTGGTGGGTGACGTCACGGCCGCCTCGCTGGACATCGAAGAGGGCGCGCGCTTCACCGGTCGTAGCGAGATGCTGGGCGGGTCTCCCGCGGCCGACGGGGTTCAGCCGGAACGCAGCAGGCCGGCCGCAGCTGACGAGTCCGTGGCCGGAGACCTGCTGGACGCCGCCGCTGTAGGGCGCGGCGTAGAGCGGGTGTGATGCCCGAGCCGCGGCCGGCCGCCGCTTCCTCCCAGCGCTTCAGCGCCGCTTGGAGCGTGTTGCTAGAATACGGCGTGCTTCACCGACCGAACCGGCAGGCAGGCTTGCTAGTCACAGGGTGCTCGAGGTGCCGGCATGGCGCTTGAGCGGCTGTTCCGACGTAACAGACCCACTCGCAACGAGGACGACACCAGCCCCGCAGGGCTGTGGCTCAAATGCGACGGCTGCCACGCACAGATCTACCGCAAGGACCTCGTGGCCAACCTGTACGTGTGCCCGGAGTGCGGCTTCCACCACCGCATGCCGGCGACCGCCAGGGTGGAGCTGCTGGCGGACGAGGGCACGTTCGAGCGCTGGTCTGGCGGCATCAAGCCGCTCGACCCGCTTCAGTTCGAGGACAACCAGCCTTACGCCGAGCGCCTGGAGAAGGCTCAGAAGAAGGCCGAACAGCCCGATGCCATCCTGACGGGTGGAGCGCTGCTGCACGGTCAGCCGATCGGTCTGGTGGTCATGGACTTCGCGTTCATGGCCGGCTCCATGGGCTCCGTCGTGGGTGAGGAGATCGCCCGCGCCGCCGAACGCGCAGCCAGCGAGGGCCGGAGCCTGGTGATAGTCACGGCCTCGGGTGGCGCCCGCATGCAGGAGGGCGCGCTGTCGCTCATGCAGATGGCCAAGACCACGGTGGCGCTGACGTCTCTGGCGGCCAGACGCCTGCCCTACATAGCCGTTCTCACCGACCCCACCACCGGCGGCGTCACCGCCAGCTTCGCCACCCTGGGCGACGTCATCTTCGCCGAGCCCGGCGCCCTCATCTCGTTCGCCGGTCCGCGCGTCATACAGCAGACCATCAGGCAGGACCTCCCCGAAGGGTTCCAGCGGGCCGAGTTCCTGCTCAGCAAGGGCATGATCGACGACGTCATCGTGCGCAGCGCCCTGAAGGCGCGCATAGGCAGCGTGGTCAAGCTGCTCACGGCGGGCGCCAGGGAGCCCGCATTGGAGGCAGTGCATGCCGCTTCCGTTTGAGCAGCCCATCGAGGACCTCGCGGCCAAGATCCGCGACATGCGGGCTTACGCGACCGAACAGCAGATAGACCTGGAACACGAGATAGATGCGCTGCAGGGCCGGCTGGACCGCCTCATGCGCGACACCTACGACAACCTCACGCGCTGGCAGCGGGTGCAGGTGGCGCGTGCGCCGGGCCGGCCCACGGGCCTCGACTACCTCCAACACGCCTTCGAGGAGTTCCAGGAGCTGCATGGCGACCGCACGCTCGGTGACGACCCGGCCATCGTGGCCGGCCTGGCGCGCCTGGGCGGTACGCCTGTTGTTGTCATCGTTCAGCAGAAGGGCCGCGACACCAAGGAGAACATCTACCGCAACTTCGGCATGAGCCACCCCAGCGGCTACCGCAAGGCCATGCGCATGTTCGACATGGCGGACCGCTTCGCCCTGCCGGTCATCACCCTCATCGACACGCCCGGCGCCTACCCGGGCCTAGCGGCGGAGGAGCAGGGCCAGGCATGGGTCATAGCCGAGAGCATCAAGCGCATGAGCGAGCTAGCTGTGCCTGCCATCAGCGTCGTCATCGGCGAGGGCGGGTCGGGCGGGGCACTGGCCATCGGCGTGGCCAACCGCGTGCTCATCCTCGAGAACGCCATCTACTCGGTCATCAGCCCGGAGTCTTGCGCCGCCATCCTGTGGCGCGACGCCGGTCAGGCTGAGCGGGCGGCCGAGGCGCTGAAGCTGACATCGCGGGACCTCCTCGAGTTGGGCGTGGTCGACCGCGTCATCGAGGAGCCGCTGGGCGGCGCCCACAACAACCGCGACGCGGCCATGGAGCTCGTGCGCACTGCGCTTGTCGAGGAGCTCGACCAGCTCAAGGTCATGACGGCCGAGAAGCTCAAGAGGTCGCGTTACGACCGCTTCAGGGCGCTCGGCAGGTTCGAAGCGATAGCCTAAGCAGGCCGCGTCTCGACAGACAGCGCGGCCCGCAGCCCGGCCATGTTCTCGCGCACGCTGGCACCTCCGCCGTAGACGGCGCTGCCGGCCACCAGGATGTCGGCACCGGCCTCGTAGGCCGAGAGCGCCGTCTTGATGTTTATGCCCCCGTCGACCTCGATGACGCAGTTGGGGTTCACCCTGTCGCGCAGACGGCGCGTAGCCTCTATGCGCGCCAGGCTCCCGCCGATGAACTCCTGCCCCCCGAAGCCGGGGTTAACGCTCATGATCAGAGCCAGGTCTAGGTACGGCATGGCGCCTTCTAGGACTGTCAGCGGTGTGAGCGGGTTGAGGGCCAGCCCCACGCTCACACCCGCCTCGCGCACCTGCTGCAGCAGGCGGTGCAGGTGGTGGGTGGCTTCGGCATGGACGGTGATGTAGTCGGCACCGGCAGCGGCGAAAGCCGGCACGTAGGCGGCGGGGTCCGAGATCATCAGGTGCACGTCCAGCGGCAGGCCGGTGTGGCGCTTCACGGCGGCCACTACGGCCGGACCGATGCTGATGTTCGGCACGAAATGGCCGTCCATCACATCGACGTGAACGAGGTCCGCGCCCGCGTCCTCGGCGGCACGAACAGCCTCGCCCAGGCTGGCGAAGTCTGCAGAGAGTATCGACGGCGCCAAGAGCGCCTGCTTACGGACCGCGTTGCTCATCGCCGGAGTATAGCCTTACGACCTTGGGCCTCCGCCCTGCCTCTACGCGGGCCAGCGGCAGGCTGTGGGCCAGCCGCTCAGCCTGCCACAGCGCCGCAGGGTGTGTGCTGCAGCCCAGCAGGACGGCACCTTTCATGCCCTTGGGTCACCGCGCCGACAGGGCCGGCGCAGGCTGACCCGTAGCATTGGTCAGTGGAGGCCCTAGATGTCTGACGGTAACAGCCGAGAGTACGTGCATCCAGAGGTGCTGGTCAGCACCGCATGGGTGCTGGAGCGCCTGACCGACCCGAGCGTGAAGGTGCTGGAGGTAGACGAGGACGTTCTGCTGTACGAGCAGAGTCACGTTCCGGGCGCCCAGAAGCTCGACTGGCACACCGAACTGCAGAGGCAGGACGTGCGCGACTTCGTCTCTGAACGCGCCTTCGCGCGGCTGATGGAGGAGAAAGGCGTCAGCAACGCCGACACGGTCGTGCTGTACGGCGACAAGTCGAACTGGTGGGCGGCGTACGCGTTCTGGTTCTTCAAGTACAACGGTCACCAGGACGTGCGCCTCATGAACGGCGGCAGGCAGCTGTGGGTGGAGGAGGGCAAGCCGCTGGAGAGCGAGAAGAGACCGGTCACTAGGGGCAGCTACAGCGTGCCGTACCGTGACGCCTCCATCCGGGCGTTCGCCCACGACGTGATAAGGCACCTACTGGAGGTGAACGCCGGCAGGGGCGCCCTGGTCGATGTTCGCAGCCCGGAGGAGTACAGCGGGGAGAAGCTGCACATGCCCGAGTACCCCCAGGAGGGCGCGCTGAGGGGTGGTCACATCCCAGGTGCCGCCAACATCCCCTGGGCCCGCGCGGTCAACCCGGACGGAACGTTCAAGAGCGCGGTGGAGCTGGCCGAGCTGTACCAGGCGGCCGGAGTGCGGCCGGAGCACGACGTGGTGGCTTACTGCCGCATAGCCGAGCGCTCCAGCCATAGCTGGTTCGTGCTCAAGTACCTGCTCGGCTACCCCAACGTGCGTAACTACGACGGCTCCTGGACCGAGTGGGGCAACATGGTGGGAGTGCCGGTCAAGCAGGGGTATGAGCCCTGAGTCGGCAGCCTCTCCCACGAGAGCATCGATGACGCTACCTTCCAAGAGGTACGAGCCCTCAGCCGGCGGCCTCTGCCCGGGCTCCTCAGCTCAGAGTCGGGTGGCGGCCAAACCCTAGGTCACTACGTGAGCGGGAGCCTTGCCCTCAAGGCTCCCGCTCACGTAGTGACCTAGGGCTGCTTGTCTCAGGCCAGGGCGGCCTCGCGCCCCAGCGCCGCTGCGACGGCCTGTTCGAGCTTGTTGAGGCCCTCCTCGATCTCGGCGTCGGAGAGGTTGAGGGGAGGCAGCAGGCGGATGACGTTGCCGTAGGTGCCGGTGGAGAGGATGAGCAGGCCGTTGTCGCGGGCGTTCGTGAGAACGGCGTCCGTGGCGGCGGGGTCGGGCGTGCGGCCGTCTTCCTTCACGAACTCGAGCGCCAGCATGGGGCCTACGCCGCGAAGCTCGCCGATGCGGGGCTGCTGCTCCGCTAGCACCTGCAGGCGGTTGCGGAACTTCTCGCCCATGGCGGCGGAGCGTTCTACGACACCCTCATCGACCACGGCGTCTAGCGTGGCGATGGCGGCGGCGGCGGCCGTGGGGTTGCCGGCGAAGGTGGTGCCGGGCATGCCGGGCTTAAGGCTGTC
>JBIQNJ010000101.1:0-1827 GCA_044462445.1 Truepera radiovictrix
CGTGCGAAGGTCGCTGTGGCTGCGCTTCGTAGCGCATCTATGGGCGGGAGTCCGCAGCGTTGGAGGAGGATCACGTCGACGAGGTCCTTGACGCGGGTGTTGAGGCGTCCTGCGGGTCGCGGAAGGGAGAGGGCGTGAAGCTTTTCCGCCAGATGCACCTCCACCGGGAGCGCTGGGGTTTCCAGAGCTGGCAGGCCTGCGAACGTGAGGTCGATGCCGCCCTTTAGGAGGTCGGTTCGGTCGGGGACCGCGTCGCCCAGCCCGATGTCGAGGGGGAAGGGCTGGAAGCGCTTGCCGCCCAGGAACGGGACCACGGTAAGGCGATCGCCGCCTAATGGTGCGCCTTGGGGCATCCTGGAGGTGGTCGTTTCGATCCTGAACGACAGGTGGTCGCCCAGGTCGATCTCGCCCGCGTCGCGCAGTGCCTCCACCACCTCGTTGGCTGGTAGGCCTCGGATCGCCAGGTCGAGGTCTTGGGTGGTGCGGGCCTGCTGCAGGCGTAGCTCAAGTGCGTAGCCGCCTTTGAGGATCGCTTGGTCTGGTAGGGCGGTCGCCGTCCTGGCGAGGAAGCGCTCCATCATGGTGCGTTTCAGGAGGCGGCTTAGATCCTTGTCTGGATGCTGGTTGCGAAGGTTAGCCGTCAGGGCGGCCTTGAAGGCGGCCGCGTCCTCGTACCGCATCTCAGTGGCCTTCCGTGGTCCACGCCAGTCGTTGTTTCAGCTCCGGTTGGCGGGTGCGGGGTACGAGGTCCAGGTAAGCGGCCAGTCGCTCGGAGTCGGGTGCCAGCGCGCGCCGCCTGATGAGACCGCGGGATAGCGCTTGCCCGTACGCGAGTTGGAGCTGTTCGAGCGGGTAGCCGTCCCGGGTCAGGTCCAGTAGGGTCCTGGTGGGGTCCGTGAAGCGGACGATTCCTTCAACGTGCAGCTCGTGCGGCGCCAGTTCCGCTTTGTGTAGGGTGACGTCCTGGAGCGGCTGCATGCGGAAGGTCGGGGGAACGGTGAGGTGGAGCTTGTCGGGGAAGGCATCGCTTAGGTCGAAGTGCCTGAGGGCCGTTTCGTGGCTGAAGGCGACTGCGGGGTCGAGGCGGCTCCAGAGCATCAGGACCGCTTCGCGCTCGTGGTCGGTGGGGGGGTAGGCGGTGAAGCGGTACACCCCGCGCTCCGGGCGGGCGACCCGGCCTTCCCGAAGCTGGTAGTGGATCGCTGGTCGCGTAAGGCCTGCCGCTTCGGCTTGGCTGGTGGTGAAGTGGCCGTGTTGTCGAGTGGCCAGGTCTTGTAATTGCCGCCAGCGTGAATCCATGCACTAATGTTAAGCACTGTTTAACGTGCACGCAAGGATTTGGCGTTGCGTTTAGGCTTGGCGGGGGAGCCTTGAGCGTGGAGGTGACACATGTGGGACGACATATCCCACGGCGGATAATCTGCTGTCGCTATCCTAGGTGTAGATTGATTCGGTTCGCGCGTTACTACCGCTGGTAAATAGTTTCTCGCCCGCGCAACTTGTTGAAGGATGCTCGCACCATCCGAGCGTGCGCTCCTGAATCACCCACCCCAGTCAGACAAAACCCCTAAGCGTAGTAACCTGCCTGCGAGCGTGCGTCAGCGTCTCTTGAACCGCGCATGCCCCGAGGGGCGCCCGTTCAACGAACTGTTGCAGTATTACGGGTGTGCCAACTGTCGAAACGCGGAACCATCCACGTAATGAGGCTGTTCTGAGGCTGAACCGAAGGTTGGGATTCACGGAGTGAGTTGGAATGGCTGACACTTTCAACGCCCTGCCTAGTTTTTGAAACTGATTACGGTGCAAACTGGCTGCATGGCGCATGAA
>JBIQNJ010000101.1:1927-7181 GCA_044462445.1 Truepera radiovictrix
CCCTGCCTAGTTTTTGAAACTGATTACGGTGCAAACTGGCTGCATGGCGCATGAACAAGCGAGGGAACTCCTTGCCAGTCTCAAGGCGCGGTTTGTGCTTGGGGCGTACGGAGCACCGGCTAGTCCCAGTGAGGTGGCGAGAGCTGTGGGGATGCCTGCCAACACCGTTCATTACTGGACCAAGAAGTTGGCGGAAGCGGGCTTACTAGAGCAGATAAGTGAGAGTGGCAGGGTTCGGACTTACAGGTCAACGGTGCCTAACGATGTTTGTGGACTCGAAGATTGTGCACCCTTCGTTCAGAACGCAATGGACGCGCTCCACAAAGTTGTCATGGCAGCGGCAAAGCGTTACGACCTCGTGGGCGCGGAAGCCGGCGCAAGCTTGCCGCATGTAGGCGTGCATGAGCTAAACCTCAGACCCGCAGTTGCCGAGCGGCTGGCGAACATCTTGAAGGAGTCACTGCCTGAACATGACAATCATGCTGGCGCTGAAGGTGAGCCGTACACGGTGGCGTTCATCGTGGCTCCGGGCAGGATGAGCGACCATGTATCAGGCTACTAACGGTGTCGGCGAATACTTGCTCGCCCGATAGACCCTCTATAACCGACGCCCAGTTTTTGACGTAGCCCCCCTGGGTTGCTGCGAAGCGCTCGTACCAGATGATGTGCTCAGCTTGCTTGTCATTTGGTTGCACGTCACTAGGCATGGTTTGCCTCCGTCACGCTCAAGTCAAGCAGATCTAGAACCCCGCATGGTCAGTCTCAGCCTGGCTCGATTCCTGGTAGGGACGAATCGCCTCGAGCGAATCGCCGATCGAGTCAAGTTCCACCTCGAGGTCGTAATGCGACTGAAGGTTTATCCAGAACTGTGCGGACGTATCGAAGAAGCGACCTAGCCTCAGCGCAGTGTCGGCGGTTATCCGACGCTTACCGTGCACTATCTCGTTGATTCGTCTGGGGGGAACGCCTATGGCGACGGCGAGGCGGTGCTGAGTGATCCCAAGCACTTCTATGAACTCGTTCTGCAGTATCTCGCCCGGGTGAATAGGGGTTAGCTTCTTGGGCATTACTCCCTCCTAATGGTAATCGACGATCTCCACGTGCTCTGGCCCTCCGTCGGTCCAAACAAAGCAGATGCGCCATTGAGCGTTTATCCGGATGCTGTGCTGACCGTGGCGGTCGCCGCTAAGGGCCTCAAGCCGGTTGCCGGGTGGAGAGCGCAGGTCGTTGAGCGTAGTAGCGGCGTCCAGCATCCATAGTTTGATCAGGGCCTTGCGCTGGATACGGGAGTCGGGCCGGCGGGACGGTTGCCTCAGGAACAGCCGCTCAGTCTCTCGATCCGCGAAGGACCTGATCATGCGGAGACGATATAACGCCCGGCGTTAATAACGCAATGCGTTATACTACGGTGCGGTTGTCACGTCCTCAACCTCCACCCCGAGGTTCTCGAACACGTTCTCGGTGCCGCTCAGGTTGGCCTGCCCCTCTATCCTCACGCCGATGGGTGAATCGGCGATGGTGTTGCGGTTCATGAAACTCTCCCCGGAACCGGAGAACAGCGCTCCGTGCCGGCCGTTGCCGCGTAGCTCGGAGTCTTCGAGTAGGGCGCGTGCCTGCTCGATGGCGGCGAAGCCGCTCGTGGCGTTGTTCAGTATCTGGCTTGAGGTCACGACCGTCCTGCCGGCGCCACGCGCGCCCACCCCGACCTGGTTGTTGCCGGTTATGCTGCTCGACTCCACGATCGAGGTCGCTTCGTCGGTGGTCCATATTCCCAGGTTGTTGTTTGCTACCGTGGTGCGAGTCACGTCTGCGTGTGCGGACTCGGCTATCCAGATACCGACCTCGCCGTGGTCGGAGACCACCGAGCCGGTTATCTGCCCCGCGCTCTTGCCGGCGAACACGATGCCATCTTGTGTGGAGCCTCTTACCTCGGAATCGGTGATGGTCACCCTGGCGTTGTCGGTGACGAAGAGCCTACCGACGTTGCTGCGGAACATCGTGGCCCGGAACACGGCGCGACCGTCCTCGGCTATGACCGTGTGGACCCGGCCGGTTGAACCCTCCACTACCGAGGCCGTAAGCCCCAGCCCGGCTGTGCCGATGACATCGAACACCGTGTTCGGGTTGTCCACGAACAAAGTGTTATCGGCTACCAACATGGAGGCGCCCTCTAGTTGAAAGGCTGCCCAACTACCGTCGAGCTCCGTACTGAACGTGCCGTTGCCCGTCACCAGGCCGTCGTTGATGGCCATGCGGGAGTTGCCTAGCAGCACTCCCGCGCCGCCGGCGTTGTTCTGGAAAGAGCCTCCCTCTACTGTCGCTTCGATCGTTCCGTTCAGCTGCAACGCCGGGAAGACGTTCTTGCTGTCCACGTAAACCCCGCCACTGTTCGCGACGTGGCTGCCCTTCATCTCGAGGGTGGCGCCTTCGCCCGTACCTGTCAGCAGTATGGCCCACGCGTATTGGTCGGCCAAAGCGGTGCCCTCGAGAACGACTCTGAAGACGCCGCGACCGACTATGCCCCTTATGTTCTCGATGATCGACGACTGCACCAGCTCTAGATAGCCGCCGTCTTGCACCTCGATCGCGGCGGCCTCGTTCCTGGTCATACGCAGCTCGAAGCCACGAACTCGTGCGCCTGGGCCTACTACGATGCCGGTGCCAGTGCTGGTGAGCCGGCCTGTCGGTGGGGTGGCGCTCGTGTCAAGACGGCTGAAGCCCAGGTCTACCCGAACCAGGTCTAAGTTGGCACCGTCGACGACGATGAGGTCTGAGCCGAGCTGACCCGCATAAGGTATGCGCAGACCCTCTAGGTAGACGGTAGCGCCGTTCGTTATCTGAATGCCCTCTGGTGCGCCAAGAACCTCTATCAGTACGTCGTTAGGGCCCGCGCCTACGAGCCGCAGGTCGTTACCTATCACCGCTGGGTTCTCTATCACGTATCGGCCGGGCTGAACGAGGTAGTCGCCGCCGTTGGCCAGCGCGGTCTCAAGTTCCGCGGAACTTGAGACCGAAGATTGAGCCAGTGACAACGAGCCGCCGAAGCATGCCCCAGCGAGGGCAAGGGAGTAGATGAGTTGCCGGCTATGCCGCGCAATTAGGTTCGAGCGAGCACCTTGATTCATACGCGTGTCCTTCCTGCCCGGACGTGCTTCTGCGGGTTATCTGGGCTGGTGCCAAACGGTATTTGAGAGTGCGTTTCAGCGCCGTTTCAGGTTTCCGGAGGAGGTCGTTTAAGGCTGCGTTAAGCAGGCGTGAGCAAACATCACCGGTAACCATCGTCACGCTGGTCGCTGCGCCGTAACCGGCGGCCTAAGGAGATCGTTATGTTCACATGCCACGTAGGCTCCGACCTTGCGCGCAGCCTGAAGCTCACGGCCGCGCTGGTGATAGTGGTGCTTCTTGCCGCCTGTGGAAGCACGCCTAAAGACCCCAAAGGCCCGGGCGGCGGGGGCGGTGGGGGAGGCGGCGACCTGGGTGTCGCCGTGACCAACTTGAAGATCTCGGCCCCGACCGTACCTGCAGGGTCTGTCGTAACGGCCACCTACACGCTCACGAACGTAGGATCTGAGACCACGCCTCCGCTGAGAGTCTGGGCTTTCATCCGGCCGGACGGCGCCACCAGGACCGATGCAGGTGTTTCCGTCGACGCCTGGCAGTTCGTGGCCGAGATGGCACCTGGCGAGAGCAGGAACCTCGGCGCCAGCCTGCAGGTCTTGCAGGAGGAGCCCCCGGGGGAGAAGTACCTGTGGATAAGCGTTGAAAGCCCCGACCTCAAGGCGGGTGGGGTCGTTCAGGGCGGATCTGCCAAGGTGCCACTAGTTGTCACCGCGTTCGAGGACGTGGCCTTGTGGGTTAACCAGATGGGCTCGGAAGAAGACGATGAGGGGCGCTTCATCGTGGTCGGTGCCGATGGAAGCGTGATCATAGCCGGCACCACCGACGGCACCATGCCGGGCGCAGTGGCAACCGGGTCGGGGAGAGACGACGTGTTCGTAAGCAAGATCAGCGACGAGGGTGAGACGATATGGCTCGCCCAGTTCGGCGTTGAAGGCGTCAGCGACTACTTGACTGTTGGCGGTATGGCGGAGGACGGTGAAGGAAACGTCTTCGTGGCCGGCAGCACCAGCGGGGCACTGCCGGGCAACACTGGCGCGGGTAACGTGGATGGTTACGTCGCCAAGATCGGAGCTGACGGAGAACTTCTATGGATCTCCCAGTTCGGCACTGACTCGTACGACTACGTAACTGCTCTTGCCGTTGCGGCTGATGGCGGGGTCACCGTGGCTGGCTATACCAACGGTTCGATGCCGGGGAACAGCCATGCGGGCAACTACGACGTCTTCGTAGCGAGGCTGTCTCTTGCCGGTGACCAGGAATGGATAACCCAGTTCGGCTCGACCGATGACGACTTCGCAGGCGAGCTGCTCATAGGTGCCGACGGCGCCGTCTACCTGAACGGCCGCACCTACCACGCCATGCCGGGGAACGAGTATGGGGGCGGCACTAGCGCTGACACATACGTGGCTAAGCTCGACGCCACCGGCGGCACCATGTGGATCAGCCAGCTTGGAACAGCCGAACACGACGACGTATCGGCGATGTTGCTGACTCCGACGGGAGGAGTCGTCATCGGCGGCAGTACCGAAGGAAACCTCGCAGACGCCGGGAGTTCCAACGCCGGCAGTTACGATTCATACCTCGCTTCGTACTCAGCAACCGGGGAGCTGGAGTGGGTGCACCAGTTCGGCACGGACAAGCGAGATATGGTGCACGACCTAGCTTTGGACGCAGACGGCTCTAGCATCGTTGCGGTAGGTTCCACGTTCGGAACTCTGGAGGGTGAGCCCACCAGCGCCCTCCGCTCGGCCTTCGTGACGAAGCTAAGCGCGGCCGGCAGCCGTGTGTGGACGCGCCAGTTCGGCAGCGGGTCCACCGCGTTGGCGAAGGGCGTGCACGTGACCGACACCGGCACCATCATTGTTTTGGGCGAGAACGACGGTCAGATGCCGGGCGCCAACAGGTTCGGTGATGACGACATCTTCGTGAGCGAGTTCAGTGCCGGCGGAGAGCGGCTGCGGACACGACAGTTCGGGTCCGACGACACTGAGTGGCTGAACGGGTTCGCGGTGGGTGCAGATGGCTCTATCTACGTGGTGGGCAGCACCGATGGTGAGCTGGTCGAAAGCTCTCCCAACGCCGGCTATTACGATGCGTTCGTGGTGAAGCTCGGACTCTGACAGCTGGTTTGACA
>JBIQNJ010000102.1:0-1747 GCA_044462445.1 Truepera radiovictrix
AGTACGAAGACCCACCATGCTCTGGTCCACCCACTAAGGTCGGTGGTGTTGGCCAAGCCGCACCATGTAACAACCTCGCCGCACAGAATGTGCTTGGCATCTTTACGGCCGACGGTGATGTGATGATCGGAAACAACCACTCGGATACCACCCTGAACGCCCCGCACCATGTGCACATTCATTCCGTACTTATGAGCGGTTCGAACCAAGTGCGCGTCGAGAACTATACTTCCGCCAGCCGCGGCAACGTGTACTTGCTTGGTGGTCTGATCCAGGAGAACCGTGGCATCTTCGGTCAGGTAGGCGGTAACGGTTATGACCGCGTGTTTACGTACGACCCTAGGATGCGCCTCGGGATGGCGCCACCGTTCTTCCCGACTACAGGCCTAGGTGCCGTACAGGGCGCGTACTACTTCAGCTTCGGTCAGCGCGAACAGCTCTACTAAGGCGTAAACGACAACTAAACGCTGCAATTGGTGCCTGGAGGGAGTCCGGGCACCAATTTTCGTCTTCGATTCCTCAGGCTAGGGGTGCAGAGACGCTGAAACTGGCAAGCGAGGGGGTGTCCGAGCCTCGCCAGTTCGGGGACTTTCGCAACTATCGCACTGTCCGCACCCTTTCTACGCTGCTATAACGATGGCCGATACATTGGTACCAGAACGGCAACCTCCACCCGAACGTACGCCCGCACAGACGAAGCCCTTCGTGTTGCGTCCTATCTCAGAGGTGGCCGCAGACCTGGGCATCGTCCCGCAACATGTGCTGCCCTTGGGCAAGACCAAAGCGAAGGTAGAGCTGGCCGCAGGAAAGCGGACTGCGCCGGCCACCGGCAAGCTAGTGCTGGTAAGCGCCATAACCCCCACGAAAGCCGGCGAGGGCAAGACCACCGTGAGCGTCGGCCTGGCAGACGGGCTGCGCCGCTTGGGCCAGCGCACAGCGCTGTGCCTCCGCGAGCCCTCTCTGGGTCCGGTGTTCGGCATCAAGGGTGGGGGCACCGGCGGTGGCAGGGCCCAGGTTGAGCCGGCCAACGACATCAACCTGCACTTCACAGGCGACCTGCACGCCATCACCGCCGCGCACAACCTGCTGGCGGCCATGATAGACAACGACCTGCACTTCGGCGGCGCGTCAGGCCTGACGCCCGAGAGGGTCACTTGGTCGCGGGCGGTAGACGTGAACGACCGCGCGCTGCGCAGCGTCGTCGTGAGTGCCGGCACCAAGACCGAGCGGACCACCCGCTTCGACATCACAGCCGCCAGCGAGATCATGGCGGTCATGGCACTGGCCTCCTCGGTGGACGACCTGCGTACTCGCCTAGCTCGCATCGTGGTGGGCACGCGTGCCGACGGCAGCCCAGTGACCGCAGGTGACCTGGGTGCCGTTGAGGCCATGGTGGCCTTGCTGCAAGACGCCCTAAAGCCCAACTTGGTACAAACGCAGGATGGCACCCCCGCTTTCGTTCATCTGGGGCCGTTCGGCAACATCGCGCACGGTTGCTCAAGCGTGGTGGCAACCAACATGGCGTTGCGGCACGCCGACATAGTCGTCACCGAGGCGGGCTTCGGGTTCGAGCTCGGTGGCGAGAAGTTCCTCGATCTCAAGTGCCGTCAGGCAGGTGTGTGGCCGCGGGTCGTGGTGCTGGTGGCCACGGTGCAGGCGCTGGCGGCTCACGGCAGCGGCGTTCTAGAGCAGGGCCTCGGGCACCTAGACCGGCAGCTGGCCAACATCGGGCAGTTCGGTCTGCCCG
>JBIQNJ010000102.1:1847-5278 GCA_044462445.1 Truepera radiovictrix
AAAGTGTACGGGGCTGCGGGCGTGGAGCTGAGCGATGAGGCGCTGCGCGACCTGGAGACTTTGCGGGCTGCCGGTCAGGATCACCTGCCAGTGTGTATCGCCAAGACGCACCTGTCGTTCAGCCAGGACCCTAAGGAGGGCGGGCTGGCCAAGGGCTTCACCCTGCAGGTGCAGGAGCTGCGCGTCAGCGCTGGCGCCGGCTTCGTGGTGGCGCTGATGGGCAGCATCGTTACCATGCCGGCCCTGCCAAGGCAGCCTGCAGCCCTGCGCGTAAGGGTCATGGATGACGGGAGCGTTCGGGGGCTTATGCAGGCTGAGTAGATCTAGCCGCTCCTTTACCACCTTTGTCACAAGGAGAGTCAAGAAGAGCTCCGCAGCGGAGAGTTCCGAGTGCGGCTTTCGAGCAGCGGGTGCTGGGCGCAACGAGGAGACCTCATACGTGGCTGCTACGGTGAGTTAAGCAAGGCCACGCAAGGAGGCGCAGACATGATCGGTAGCAACCTCAAACTCGCACTTCTTGAGCACATCGAACCGGACGCCAAGCCTGTCCTCTCGCTCTACCTCAACGTCAACCCCGCGAACCCAGACAACACCATGAAGGCGTTCGTGCTGCGCGCCGCAGATGCCATGCGCAGCGCCGGTCTAGACAAGCACTACATCGAGCAGGTGGCCACCCGTCTCTCGAACGAGTTCGCCAGGCCCGAGGGGCGCACGCTGGTGGTGTTCGCCGCCGAGGACCTCAGCACCCAGTTCGACGCCTACTTCCTCCAGACGAACCTCCCGTTCCTTGAAGCCAACGGCGGTGCGCTGGCGCATTGGGGACGCGCGCTGGTTGCCCCGCTGCTGTTCACGCTTGATCAGCGTGAACGCTACGGCGTCATCTACGTAGCCAGCGACCGCGTGCGCTTGTTCGAGGCGTTCCTGGGACAGATGCAGGAGCATATAGACTTCGTGCGCGCCGTCAACACGGACGATTGGGTGCCGTATAGGAACGCCAGACGCAGCCCTGGGGTTGGCGCGGGTGTGGCGGCACGGGGTGGGGCAGACGTCGATCGTTACCAGTCGCGCATGGAAGAAGCCACGGCCCGGCTGTACCGCAACCTTCTGCCCGATATCGAGAGCTTCGCGCAGCAGCAGCGCATAGATAGGCTGATACTCATGGGCCAACCACCGGCGGTGGCAGCGCTGCAGGAGTTGATGAGTAACAAGCTTAAGACGCTGATCGTCGGCACGCTGCCGCCACCCACCAACCCCGATGCGCCGGCCCATGAGTGGACCTCGCTGGTGCAAGGCCTGATAGCCGAGACGGAGCTTAGGCACGAGCTACAGCTCTTAGATCAGATAAATGAAAAGGGTGTATGGGGTGCGCAGCAGACGCTAGCCATGTTGCAAGACGGCCGCCTGCACACCGTCGTGGTGCCGTTCCGCCAGCTGACGACCGTGTGGCGCACCGCCAGCGGCCGCGTGACAGCATCGCTGGAGGAGGCTGAGGCCGTGCGCCCGGGCGAGGAGGTAGCGCAGGTTCGCCTTATAGAGGTGCTGCCCGACCTCGTGCAGGCCAGTAGCACCATCCTCGAGTTCGCCGAAGGGGTAGCTCAGGAGAGGCTGGAGCGGGAGTTCGGGGGCATGGCGGGGTTGGCGAGGTGGTAGACCGGATCTTCCTGAGTCGGAGTCCGTCCTAGAACAGCCGCACCCTTCCTATACCGTTGACGGCGGTGACGGAGAACGTCTGCACCCCGAAAGGCGCCACGGGCGCCAGCTCGATGAACAGTTCCAGTGCGCCGAACCCGGCCGGCACGGTCCAACGGGCACGGCAGGGTTGATCACCCTTAGGCTCGGTTACCTCGCCCTTTGGCGCGCCCACGTTCACGATGGCAGACTGCAGGTACTGAATACGCCGGGCTATAGGGAAGTCCATCTCGGCGTTCTCCGCGAACACGTGGGCGTATTTGCCGGCCAACGTGCTGACCTCGCCGCTGTGAGCCTCCCGAACTAGCTGCGTCAGCGTCTCAGCAGCGGCCAGAGTCTCGGGCCAGGCTTCCGGCGCCGGTTCGTCTTTCGGCAGGTGGGCTATCCGGGTGGCCAGCACCTTGCGCGCAAGCTGGCCGGCCATCGAATGCGTGCCGTTGGTGGAGGCCAAGACAGTGGTCCCACTGGGCACATGCCAGCACATGTACGAGGTGAAGGCCGGGTAACCCCCGCCGTGACCGACCACCTTGCCATGGTTGGCATAGCGTTCGATGGCCAGACCCCAACCGTAGCCGCCGGCGGCCGGACCGTATAACGGCTCTGCAGCGGCCATGGGGAACACCGGACCGAGGGGCTCCTGGGCCTCGATCAGGTCGCCGGCCGTGAAGCCGACACCTTGCGGCACGCTCCTGGTCATAAAGAGGTTGGTCCAGCGCAGCAGGTCGCGCACGCTGGAGTACAGGCCGCCGATGGCCGAGAAGGCACCAGGAGGGCTCGGCTCCTGCACCTTCCAGCCGCCCGGTTGGCCCGGCAGCATGGGTTCCCGGTGGTAACCCACGGCCGTTCTGGCCAGGTCCGTAGCGCTGTAGCGCGTGTCGTGCAGTTGCAGGGGTTCCAGGATCTGCTGCAGTACGAACTGCCGGTAGTCCATGCCACTTGCCCTGGTGATGACCTCGCCTAGCAGCGCGTAGCCGAGGTTGGTGTACTCGAAGTTGGTGCCCGGCGGGAAGATGAGTCGCAGGCCGTTGGCCGCCCACCCCATCAGGGTCTCTCTGCTGATCGATTCCTGGCGGTCGCCCCACGGGTTGTCGGTGGCCAAGCCCGAGGTCATGGCCAGCAGGTGCCGTATGCGTAAGGAGGGCCACTCCGCCGGCGCCTGGACCTTCAGTTCCGGCAGATGCTTCGTGACCTCGTCGTCTAGCCCGACCTTACCGGCACGCCTGAGGATCAGCAGCGCCAACCCCGTGAAGCTCTTGGTGAGCGAAGCTATGCGGAAGGGCGTGGTCTCGTCATAGCCGTTGCTGCCGTCGCTGCCCCAGGAGTGCTTCTCGATGAGCTCTCCGTGCTTGCCCACCGCAACGATGCCGCTAGGGCTGTAGTTGCTGTGGATGTGTTCCTTGGCCAGGTTACTTAGGGGTTGCATGGGGGAGAGCATACGCCTGAGAGGGCATTACCGGCGCCGTTGGAAGTTGAACCTCGGCAGCTTCTCCCATCTGAGCTCCATCCGTAGTGCGGCGGCCACGGCCAGTACCTTGTCTAGTTGCACGGTTCGCTTGCCTTTCTCGAGATCGAAGATGAACCGTGGCGATACGTTCGCCCAGTAGGAGAGGTCTCGGCGCGTGAGCGCGAACTCTTTCCTCCGTGCCCTGAACACGGCGATAAGCTCGTCCACGTCTGTCTCGGTCGGGGTTGAGCGTCTACGCTCTTCGTCTAGCACGCGTTTATGCCATTCATGCATGGTC
>JBIQNJ010000102.1:5378-6901 GCA_044462445.1 Truepera radiovictrix
AGGCCGGGCGGCTGGCATCTCTCCCTCCCGCCGCCGCACGTACCAGCCCGTCATACCGCCTAATAGGCCCTCTCCAACCACTACGCATGCTCACGCGAAAAAACCCTGGGTTTTAGTGCGCTTTTTGGTGCGTGCGCGCAAGAAAAATACCTATTAACGCTCGTTTTTTGGCGCGAGCGCGCGACTTTTTAGGCCATAGAGCGCCATTTTCTCGCGCGTTCGTGCGTAGCGCCTGGAAAGGCCCTCCTACCTGTACCCTCTGAGACATCTCGACCACGTCGGCTGGCATCGTTCTGCTATCTAGGCTCAAACACCCACAGATTCAGGAGCAGACCCTAGACGAAGATGTGCTTGGGTAACACGGCAGACACCACCCAGTTGGGCGCGTCCACCACTTCGCTGATCCTCAGGTGCACGGCCACGCTGCAAAGTGCGTAGGCCAAAGCGGGGTCAAGCCCGTATTCGCGCCCCAGGTGGTCGATCATGGCCCGGACAGCGTCCTTAGTGGCGTCCATGAGGTCGGGCGCCACACCTGTCGTCGCGTAGAAGCCCTTAGGGTAGGGTTCGCTTGCAGCAGCAGCCGTCACCTCGTAACGCGGGTTCTTGAAGCCCGCGCCCTTCACGAGGCCCACGCGCACACGAACGGTCATGGCCGTCTCGACGGCGGTGCCGCACACCTCACCGTCGCCCTGAGCAGCGTGCGTATCGCCCATAGAGAGAAGACCGCCCGGCACAGCCACCGGCAGCCATAGCTTCGTTCCGTGTGTGAGGTCGCGCACGTCCAGGTTGCCGCCCTGCCAGCGGGGCGGCACCACGGTATGGCTGCCAGGCTCGGCCAACGCCAGGCCTATGGTGCCGGGGAAGGGCCGCGTGGGCAGCACGATGCCCGGCCGGAACTCCACGCGCTTATCGTCATAACGCGAGATGTTCATGAACGGCTCGGTGAACTCATCGGCCAGCAGCCCGAAGCCAGGGATTATCCCCGTCCAGCCCCAGCCGCTCTCGTCGAAGTCGAGGATCTCGACCTCCACGGCATCGCCAGGCTCCGCGCCGTCCACGAAGATCGGCCCGGTGACCGGGTTCACGCGGTTGAAGTCCAGCGTGCCTACGTCCGCCGCCGTAGAGTGCTCGTTCAGCTGACCGCCGCCCGAGTCGACGGTGTGAAGCTCTACGGTCTCACCCGGAGCGACCGTCAACGCAGGCTTCAGTGCGTTGTTCCAACCGAAGTGATGATGGTGATGGTGGATGGTCTTGTAAGCGCTCATGCGCGCCCCTTAAGGAGAGGTAGTCCGACCTCGAGTGCTTCCTCGACAAGTGAGGGCGCGGCCACCAGCAGGTCGAGCGGACCACCCTGAAGCCAGTCGGTAGCATCGTTGAGGACGTGCACCCGGCCGCCCGCTTCCTCGATCAGGATCATGCCGGCGGCCACGTCCCACGCCTTCAGACCGAACTGCCAGAAGAGGTCCACCGTGCCGTCGGCCACGAAGCAGAGGTCGCGGCAGGCGGAGCCGCTGGCCCGCACG
>JBIQNJ010000103.1:0-6805 GCA_044462445.1 Truepera radiovictrix
CTGAGAGAGTTCCAAGTAGCGCGCTGCTTCTGCCGTTAGCGCGCATGGTCCGCACCGTCTTCGTGGTTCTTGCCGCAACCCTCGCAGGGGCAGGCGCCTATGCACAAGGGGGCGTCATACCTCAGCGGTACGCCACCACCAGCAGCCACACCGACCTGCCTGGCGGCGACATCGAGTCGATCTTCAACATCACGCTAGAGCGCTGTAGCGCCGCATGCCTGGCTAACGGCGACTGCGCAGCCTTCACGTTCGACCAGCGCAACGGCGCCTGCTTCCTGAAGGATGAGGCTGGTCAGTCGGAGACGTTCCTTGACGCGGTCTCGGGCGTTGTCACTGACCAGAGCCAGGACGCGCTAGAGCGCGCCAAGGCTGCGGCCGCCGACCTAACCTTCCTCGGCGACTACGATATAGAGCTGGCCCGCGACCTCGCTGCCACCCTGGCCAACGGCTTCTACGCCGACGGCCAGTCCGAGGCTGCCTGGCTTGCCCTGGCGCGCGACCAGGCACCTTCGCAGGCGGTGTACTCCACCGGCTCAGCAGTAACAGTGTCGGACAGCGGGGTTGCGTGGCTCGCCCACGCCCGGGTGCGCCTTGAGCTCGCCACAGCAGCCGAATCCCGCAGCTTCGACCTCTACCGGCGCGCCGCCACCACTGCCATCAACGCCGTTCTCCGTCTGCCAGAGCCGGAACGGGCGGAGGCCCTGCTCGTGCTTTCGCGCTCGCTCGAGGGCATCAGCAGGGGCGAGGACGCGCTGGCAGCCATGCGCCTGGCCCACCGCATGGTGCCTGACATAGCCCCTGCCGAGCTGGTGCGGCTGCGGGAGAGGTACGGTTTTCGCGTCGTAGATCACGACATAGATACCCAGACCGCGGCGCCGCGCATATGCGTGTACTTCTCTGGCAACCTGGATGCGACCGTCGACTATGACCAGTACATCCAGCGCTCCGCCTCGGGCCTGGCGGTAGAGGCCGACGGGCGCCAGATCTGCGCCTCTGGTGTGCAGTTCGGTGAGCGCTACACGCTTACCGTCCGGGCCGGGCTTCCCGCCGAGGACGCCGACACGATCGTTAACGACGTGCCCATCGACGTGTACGTGCGTGACCGCGCACCGCAGGTGCGTTTCCCCGGCCGCGCTTACGTACTGCCGGCGGCCGGCACGCGTGCGCTGCCCATCGAGACGGTGAACGCCGACCATCTCGAGCTGGCCCTGCTGCACGTCTCCGACCGCAACCTCATCGCCACCATCCGTGACGGCAGCTTCCTGCAGGCCATGGGCGTCTGGGAGGCGAGCCGCTTCGAGGAGCTGCTGGCCGAACAGGTGTGGAGCGGCGAGGCGTTCCTCGAAGGCCAGCTGAACCGCACCACCACGACGCTGCTGCCGCTGGCGGAGGCGGGCGACCTCCAGCCCGGCGTGTACGTGCTGCGTGCCCAGGTTGCCGGCGTCGACCCGTACGACGTAGCCCCTGCCTTGCAGTGGTTCCTCGTGTCTGATCTGGGCGTCACGACGCTGAGCGGCAACGATGGGGTGCACGTGATAGCGCAACGCTTGTCTGACGGGCAGCCCGTTGCAGGTGTGAGCGTGTCGCTGCTCGCGCGCTCCAACCGGGTCCTGGGTGAGGCGGTCACGAACGAGCATGGCTACGTTCAGTTCGCGGCAGCCTTGGCGCTCGGAGCGGGGAACGCGGCCCCGGCAGCGGTGCTCGTCGACGCAGGCGACGACTTCACCGTGCTGTCGCTGGAGGAGCCCGAGTTCGACCTCTCTGACCGCGGAGTGGCAGGGCGCGTCTCGCCCGGGCCTCTCGACGTGTTCATGACCAGCGACCGCGGCGCTTACCGTGTGGGCGAGACCATCAACCTGACGGTGCTGGTGCGTGACTCCAAGGCGGTGGCCGTGCCGGGCCTGCCCCTTACCGTCCGTCTGATCAGGCCAGACGGGGTGGTTTACCGCACGGTTCTGAGCACCGATGGGCAGGCGGGCGGCTACGTGGTGCCCCTTGCGCTCGGCGCTAGCGTGCCGCTGGGCGTATGGCGCATCGAGGCCCTGGTAGACACCTCTGCGCCGCCGCTCGCGACGAGGACGGTGCTCGTCGAGGACTTCGTTCCCGAGCGCATAGACGTGGAGCTAAGCGTCGTGACCGGCGGCGAGTCCTTGACCCAGGGTACAGACACGCTCCTGGACCTGAACGCTACCCCCAACCTGAGTGTTGAGGTGCGCCACCTGTTCGGCGCGCCGGCCGCAGGCATGAGTGTCACCGGCCAGGTCGTCATCAGTCCCACGAACACGCTGCCAGGGTGGGCCGGTTATCAGTTCGGCCGCTTCGATCAGCGGGTAGACTCTCAACTGCGCCCCCTTCCCGCCGACCTCGTCACCGACGAGCAGGGCATGCTCGTCACGCCCTTGCCGCTCGAGCGGTTGGCGCTCGAAGCGCGACCGTTCCGCATGAGCGTGCAGACCACCGTTCTCGACGGTTCGTCGCGACCCGTGGAGCGTTCGCTGTCCGTGCCGTTGCTGCCCAGCGCGCCGGTCGTGGGCATTCGCCCAGCGTTCGAGGGTGCGTTGCCCGAGAACTCAGAGGCCACCTTCGACCTGGTGATCGCGAACCCCGACGGCACTACCGGAACCGGCAACCTCTTGTGGCAGGTGGACCGTGTACAGACTCGCTACCAGTGGTACGCCTACAGCGGCCGCTGGTACTGGGAGCCCGTGGCGGAACGCCAGCGTGTGGCAGAGGGTTCGGTTCAAGCCCAGGGGAACCCGGCCACTATCACGGTTCCCATAGGTTGGGGCCGATACGAGCTTCGCGTGGTTGACGAGGAGCGGCCTGCCGCCAGCGCCTCTGTCTGGTTCAGCGCGGGCTGGTACGCGGCAGATGCCACGCGTGACACGCCCGACCTCCTTGAGGTATCCCTCGATGCGGAAACGTACGCTGCCGGCGATACGGCCAGGCTGCGCATAGTTCCGGAGGAGCCTGGTGTAGCTCTCGTGACGGTCCTCTCCGACCGCGTTATCCACATGAGCCTGGTGGACGTACAGGGCGAGACCACGGTCGAACTGCCCGTCACCGAGGAGTGGGGCGCCGGCGCGTACGTTACCGCGAGCCTGATACGGCCCTCCGACGGCCCCGACCACCTGCCCGCGCGCAGCCTGGGCCTTGCCCATGCAGACGTGAACCCAGGCTCTAGGGCCCTCACTGTCAACGTCATCGCCCCGGCTGAGGTGCGTTCCGGTGAGCGGCTGGAGCTAGTGCTCGAGGTGCCGGGCCTGCAGGACGGCACGGCACACGCCACCGTGGCTGTAGTGGACGTCGGCATACTGAACCTCACGGGCTTCGCCGCTCCCGATCCGCAGGATCACTACTTCGGTCAGCGCCGCCTGGGCGTGGCTATACGCGACCTGTACGGCCGGCTGATCGACGCGCGTCAGGGCGCCATGGGCGATGTGCGTTCTGGCGGCGATGCCGAGGGCGACATGAGCACGGGCCCGGTACCCACCGAGGACTTGCTGTCTCTGTTCTCCGGCCCGCTGGAGGTGGTCGATGGCCGAGCGGAGCTGGGCTTCGATATGCCTGCGTTCAACGGAGCCGTGCGTGTGATGGCCGTGGTCTGGACGGAGGAGGCCCTCGGCCAGGCGTCCGAAGACGTGCTCGTGCGCGATCCCGTGGTCATCCAGGGCAGCCTTCCGCGGTTCATGACGCCGGGCGACGTGAGTCGGCTGCGGCTCGAGCTGACGCATGCGGACGGTCCGGCCGGGACCGTGCAGCTACGGGTAGACGGGCATGGCCTGAGCGGGGCTCCGAGCTCAGTCGACCTCACTGAAGGCGGTCGAGCCGTCATCGACGTACCACTGGCGCCGACCGAGACGGGCGACCATACCTACACCGTTACGGTCACCACACAGGGCGGTGTGACCCTGACACGCTCGTTGCGGCTGACGGTCCTTTACACGGACCCTGAAGTGGTGCGGACTTCGAGGCAGGAGTTGGCGCCGGGCGCCTCACTGGTGCTGGACGATGACACGCTCGCCGACTTCCGCCCCGGAACAGCCAGCGCCGCTATAGCGGCTGGTGTGGGCGGCGCCCTCGACCTGCCGGGACAGGTGCTTAGGCTTACCGGCTACTCGTACGGTTCCACGGAGAGGATCACCTCGAACCTGCAGGCGCTCCTGCGCGCCGGCAACGCCGTGAACCTGATGGGCTTACGTACTCCGGCCGAGGTTCGCGAGGCCGTGCAGGAGGGCGTTAACCGCCTGGTTAACAGGCAGGGAAGGACCGGCAGCTTCGGCCTCTGGGGGTCTGGCAGCGGCGGCGACACGTGGCTGGACGCCTACGTTACCGAGACGCTGCTTCTGGCCGAGGTGCTTGGTGCGGAGGTGCCGGACGTGGCCATGCGCATGGCGCTCGACAACCTGCGCAACGAGTTGGCGAGAGCCGGCAGCATGCAGGATGGAGTGGAGGGTTACGCCTACGCCCTCTACGTCCTCGCCCAGGCCGGCGAGGCGGCCATCGGCGACATGCGCTATTACGCCGACGTGATACCTGAACGCTTCGGCACGCCGCTCTCTGTGGCCCAGCTTGGCGCCGCTCTGGCAAGCTACGGCGAACGCGGCAGGGCCGAGAGCATGTTCGCGCGGGCCCAGAGCCTGTCTCTCGAAGCTGAGGAGCGTACTGGCTGGCGGGCCGACTACGGCAGCCGGCTGCGAGACGTTGCGGCAGTTCTGGCTCTGGCCGCGGAGTCTGGCAGCACGGTGGTCGACCGCCCGAGGCTGGCGAACCTGACGGCGGAGCTGGCCGGCAACGACTACCTGTCGTCGCAGGAGTCCGTGTGGATGCTGCGGGCCGCTGTGGAACTGGACTCTCGCGCGGAAGGGTTGGAGCTGAACGGGCGGCCGCTGACTGGCGCTGCTACCAGCCTTTACGAGGGACAGCCGCTCACGCTCACCAACGTTGGCGACTCTCCGGTGACCGTCACGGTCACCGTCACCGGCGTGCCTATCGAGGCGCCCGTTGCGGGCGGAGTGGGCTACACCATCGAGCGCAACCTCTACACGACCAAGGGCGAGCTGGCCGACCTTGACGACGTCCGCGCGGGCGACCGCCTGGCGGTGGTGCTGAAGATTCAGCCACTGGGCGGCACGCTGGGAGGGCGCCTCGTCGTAGACGACGCTCTGCCTGCCGGCTTCGAGATAGACAACGCCAACCTGTTGCGCGCGGGCGACGTCAGGGCACTCGATTGGCTTGAGATCTACTCGTTCGCTGACTCCACCGAAGCCCGCTCGGACCGGTTCGTGGCCGCCGTGCAGTGGAACACGCAGCGGCCTCTGTACCTCGCCTACATGGTGCGGGCCGTGTCTGACGGCGGCTTCCACTACCCAGCGCCACTCGTGGTCGACATGTACCGGCCCGCCAACCGGGCAGTTGGACAGACCGGGAGGCTGGAAGTCGGGCGGTGAGCAAGCCGGCCCCAGGGGTCCGCGGCGCCACTGAGTCCAGGGCGTCTGGGCACGTCTTGTGGCTGGTGGCGCGGGTGTGTTGCCCTATAGCTCACGGGAGTGTCGTGCGGCATGAGCGCTGATGCCCTGCCACGCGTAAGGCCGCGACGACGCTCACTCGCCTTCATGCTCATCCTGGCGGCCCTGCTGGCTGTGGCTGCGTGGCTCGCCTTCGACTATTGGGTAGAAACGACCGAGCTTCCGCCGCTCTCGCCGGTGACGTCGGTCGAGGTGCTTGCCCGCGACGGCCAGTTGCTTCGACCTTTCACTGTTGACGGCGGCATCTGGCGCCTGCGGGTGGTGCCCGACCGCGTCGATCAGGGTTACCTGAAGATGCTGCTGGCGTTCGAGGACCGCCGCTTCTACTCGCACCACGGGGTGGACCTGGTGGCGCTGGGGCGAGCGGCGGCCCAGTCGGCTCTTAGCGGCCGCGTGGTGTCGGGCGGCTCCACTATCACTATGCAGGTCGCGCGGCTGCTGGAGGGTGGCGGCACCGGCGCGTTGGCGGGCAAGCTCCGCCAGATGCGCGTGGCCTGGGCGCTGGAGCGCGAGTTGAGCAAAGAGCACATCCTGGCGCTGTACCTGCAGCTGGCACCGATGGGTGGGAACCTGGAAGGCGTGCGTGCAGGCAGCCTGTCGTGGTTCGGCAAGGAGCCAACCAGGCTGACCGAGGCGGAGGCCGCCCTGCTGGTGGCCCTGCCGCAGGCCCCGAACACCCGGGCGCCCGACGCCGAGCCGGCCGCTGCGCAGGCGGCACGCCAACGCGTGCTCGAGCGGGCGGTGCAGGCCGGCGTCGTCTCACGAGAGGCCGCTGTGGCCGCGGAGCGTGAGGTGCTGCCGAAGGTGCGCAAGCCGTTCCCGGCGTTGGCGCCTCACCTGGCCGACCGCCTACGCGCCCAACGACCCGATGTGTTGGTGCACCGGACGACGATCGACGCCGACCTGCAGGGTGCGCTTGAGGCACTGGCTGCTGGTGCGTTGGTGGGCCTGCCCCCACAGGCGACGGCGGCCATGCTGGTCGCCGACCCGGACAGCGGTGCGGTTCTGGCCACCGTGGGCTCGGCCGACTACACCAACCAGGCCCGCCGCGGCTTCGTCGACATGACGCAAGCGCTACGCTCGCCTGGCTCGACGCTGAAGCCCCTCGTCTACGGTCTGGCCTTCTCAGACGGCATCGCCCATCCATACACGCTGCTGAACGATCGTCCGGAAGACTACGGTGGCTACGCGCCGCAGAACTTCGACGGAGGGTTCAGGGGCCAGGTGACAGCCAGGGATGCACTGCAACTCTCCCTCAACCTGCCTGTGGTAGCGCT
>JBIQNJ010000104.1:0-6757 GCA_044462445.1 Truepera radiovictrix
GCGTCGTCCAGCCCCTTCACTTTCATGGCACCGTGCATGGCGAGGTACACGCCATCGAGTGGGAGCGCTGCCTTCAGGGCGGCGAGATGCTCCTTAAGGAAAGCGTCGTAGGTTTCGCGGCGCACCGGGCCGCCAGGGATGGCGCGTGCATGGAGCGTGGGGAACCAGCGCCACGGGTAGCTAGCCAGTTGCTCGAAACGTGGGTCGGCGAGGAGCTCGGCGCCCCGCAGCACACGGAAGTCCTTGGCGGTGGCGAGCACGGGGTTGAAGGTGCTGCATTCGGTATGGATGCCGCCGACAGCTACTCTCATGCCTAATTATCCTGGACTGGTGGTTGAGTCTACACGGGCTATGGTTTTATCGTGCGTGGCGGGAATCGCCTTGCTCCCAACCTCAGGTTTCGGTAGGTGATGATGAAAGGGAGCCATTCGTTGGAAGGTCTGCTCGCCGGGTACCGCAGTGCCCTAGACGAGGCGCTGGAATCTACGGTGAAAGAGCGCGATGCGCTCGCGAGCGCAGCCGCCCTGATCGCCGAGTCCCTCGCTAACGGCGGGGTGCTGCACGTTTTCGGCAGTGGGCATTCCCAGCTAGTTGCTAAAGAGATAGTCGGGCGCTCCGGTTCCTTCATCCCGGTGAACGAGATCATCGACCGCACTGAGGACATGGCTGAACGCATCGAAGGCGTTGGGACGAAACTCCTGGAGTATCACCACAGCCAGTACCAGCTTCTACCTGGCGAGGTCGTTATCGTCATCTCGAACTCGGGTGTTAATCCTTTACCGATCGAGATAGCGCTCGGTGCGCGAAAGCGTGGCCTAGCGGTGGTGGCCATAACCAACGTGGCGCAATCCCGAAGCCTCACGTCAAGACACTCGAGTGGTAAGCGGCTGTTCGAGTGCGCCGACGTGGTGGTTCACAACCACTCGCCCTTCGGCGAGGCCGCCGTCGCTGTTCCCGGAATGGCCGGTAAGGTGGGCACGATGGCCACGGTGATCGGCACGTACCTCATCAACAGCCTGCTCATCGCTACTGCGGCTCACGCGGTGAGCCACGGCCTCAGCCTGCCCTTGTACGTGAGCGAGAACGCTGGTGACGACGCTGCTGCCAGCCGCAATGAAGAGCTGCGCGCACGCTACCAAGGTCGGTTGCGGCGGTTCGGGGTGTGAGGCTGGGGTCAGTTCCTAACTACCAGTTGGCGTTGCGGCGGTTTCGGTAGTCAGCGGCACCAGCTTCTCTCGCCGAGTTGCGCCGGCAACAGCAGGAGATCCACGACGGCTACCTGGCCGCCGGTGCGCTCCCGGTAGAAGGCGGCGACCCCAGCAAGCGCATGGGCTCCTACGCCGAGGACGAACCCGCCGAGCACGCCGCCCGTGAGGAGAAAGACCCAGAATGACCTGGCCGGCCCGCCATAACCGCCTGACCGTCCGGCCACCCGCACCGTTGGTGTAACTCCTGAGCATGCGTGGGTAGTCTTCGCCGTTACGGCTCCAGGCGACCCCACCGACAGTGATTCCCGCGCCCGGGGTCACTTTGGTAGATGTCGGGTGATCTGGAATGCCACCGAGTTCCGTCACGCCCCGCCTCACCTTCCGGCGTTACATTTGCTACTAGGCCGCCCCGAAGCCTATACCTAGGCGGCAGACATACATCGGAACGGGAGGAGCTTAGTCATGAGCAGTGAACTAGTAGTGTTCACCTACGAGCACCCTGACCGCGCCAGCGAGGTGTTGGCCAACATAGCTGAACTGAAGCGTGACAACATCCAGCAGCCGTTGATAGGCATCGAAGATGCCGCCGTTGCCGTCAAGGATAAGGACGGTAACATCCGCATCCGCCAGACGCTCGAGGGAGCCATGAAGGCCTCATCCATGACGACGGGTGGGTTATGGGGCGTGCTGGTAGGCTTCCTGTTCGGCGGGCCGCTGCTTGGCGGGCTTGTCGGCGCGGGGCTGAGCTGGCTCCTGGGCCGCAGGGTAGACATCGGCATCAACAACGACTTCATCACGCAGGTCAGCGAGCAGCTGCAGCCGGGGCGGTCGGCGTTGTTGTTGCTGGTTAAAGATACGCCGGTCGAAGTGCTCGCCGAGACGCTTAACGCGCAGGGCGGACGGTTGTTCTCCACCACGTTCTCGTCTGAAGCGGCGGCGGCGTTCACGCAGGCGGCCGAATCGCCTGAGGTGCGATCCCTTACCTCTTCTTAGGTATTGGTGGCGCGCGGTTAGTTGGTAAGGACTGACTTTTAGAAACCTAGTGCTGCGCGCTTCATCGCTCCGGCAGTTATCGATTCGAAAAGGGCGTCGGGAACGGTTCCCCTTGTCTCTTGCTGAGCCTGCTTTATTGCGGAGGGCAGGCGATCATTGATCTCTGCTAGCCACGCTATAGTTCGGGACTGGTGAATGCCTGCTTGGCTTGCGGTCTGCAGGAAGTGCCGAGGCATGATGTCGGTTACGCGGTAGTGTCGGTTGGTTCCGATGGCCGTTGCCATGCGGTAGTCGCGTTGGCTCACCTGTTTCGCGTCTACAGTGGGCTGTAATGACACTACGTCGTACAGGGGTGCCAGGCGGAACGAGTTGATGGCTCCGAGCATCAGGCTGAAGTTCTTCGCGTGCCCGTCGGTTGCACCGATAAGCCAGTACGCATATACCGCTTGCAGGAAGCGCTTTCTGTCCTCGCCCGGGTCGTCGCTTAGTTTGAGTAGGTCAAGGATGGCTAGCATCCCTGGGCCACCTTCTGCCTCATACTTTCTGAACGAAGGCACCCCTAGGGCCTGGCAAACATCTTCCTGTGGAAGTCGGATTAGCTGCTCGTTCTGCCATTCGCGGTCGAAGCGTCTGACTACTAGTGCAGTGGTTCCGTCGAACGTCTGAACTTCCGTATGTGCAGCTTCGAGGCCTAAGGCTCGTAGCAGACGCATACAAAGGTGTTCGTTCTCTACGCTGTTGCTAAGGTCGATGTCCCCACGTTTGCCTATCTCAGGCTTGAGTATGTGGGATGATGGTGTTCTTCCGGCTGGCCGGTACCATTGGCCATAAATGTTCAACAAGGCTGTCTTCTCTTGCGCCCCAGCTACAGATATCCGGAACTCGCTGACTCCCTGATGCACGCCAAGTGGCACTGTTGCCAACGAACGGAGTATGCGCCCTATCTCCTCGTGAGATAGTTGTTGACCATGTGCGGGTATGGTTTCTGTGGGCAGAACGTCGCTGGCTGGAACGAACTGCAGAGAACCGACGCAGTCACGCCCCAGCTCCCATAGGAGCGAGAACGGATCCGTGCCGGTTGCCCGAACCCTGGAAGCTATAGCGGCACGAACTTCAGGCAGATCGGGTAGTAGGTTATCAAGCACGGCCGCAACTTCTGCCCTGTAAACCTCGTCAGACAAGGGAAGAGACAGAGACATCGGGTAAGCGTTTTCTCGCCTCAGCCAGCCTTGGTGGTAACGGAACTCGACTGCACTGTTTGGGCGTGCCACGAGGGTGCCCATAAGCTCGTTCTGAGCGAACACGTTCAGGACCCGCGTCGATGGGCTCCTACCCATTACCCGCTAGCTCCCCTGGTGAGCGAGCGCTCTTTCTGCGCTCTCGTACCACCAGCTCAAGATCCATCGCGGTCAACAGGGAGAATATTGTGGTTAGCGCTGTGCCGGGAGCGCCAGCCTCGACGCTCGACACCGTTGGTTGGCGCATGCCTGCCTGTTGCGCCAGGTCTGCTTGGGTTAACCCCTTGATCTTGCGTAGGCGCCTGAGCGCTTGGCCTAGTTGCTGCGCAGAACGCGTGGGGATGCTGCTGGTCGTGGCGTCTTCCATGCAAACACTATACGCTTACGCGGATGCACGGTGTGTATTCTGGTTCCCGTATACTGAGTGGGTATACTCAAGACCGTATAAAGACCTATTTATACACTTGTGCGTATATCGATGTTTGTATGCTCTTATGCGTATACCCACTCGCATAGTGGTCTGCGTGCAGAGTTGACGATAAATGCAGCATTGGTGTCCGGTAACGACGGCAGAACCATGGTGCTTGGCTTCCTGGTCGATTCGATAGATAACACCGACGGCAAGAAGCTCATGCAGAACATCTTCGAGAGCGTACTGCTGGCGGCCAAGCAGTAAGGCGGAGGAAAGCCTAAGCGGTCGTGGCGCCGAAGCGGTTAGCCTGCGCCACGACCGCTTACACCGAGTATGTGAGCGAGTACGTGACCTAGTAGGTGGCCTAAACACGCTGGGCTCAAGCCGTGCGAGAGTAGGCCATGGCCTACTCCTTCTCGTTCCACGCCCGTTTCTGCTAGGTAGATGACGCCACCCCGCACCATGCACCTGGGCCTATCTCTATCGGCAACCTGGCTTCGGGGCGCGGCCTGGTGCCGACCCGATAGCCGAGCAGAGGACCTCTTCAGCCCAGGTCTGTTCATAGAACTTGCCCAGCGTGCGGAGGCCGCGAAGCTGGACTTCGTGTTCAAGCCGGATGCGCTGCAACTCGACTCGGCGGTTCTAGAGACGTGGCCCGGTATGGCCAGCCTCGAGCCGGTGGTGATGATGACGGCCATCGCCATGCAGACTCGGCGCATCGGTCTAGTGCCCACGGTCTCGGCGACCTTCAGTCAGCCGTACACGGTGGCGCGGCAGCTGCAATCGCTGGCGCACGTTAGCGGTGGTCGGGCGGGGCTTAACGTGGTGACGTCCTTGGACGGGCACAGGAACTACGGACTTGATGACATGCCCGACGGCGTCCAGCGTTACGTTCGCGCTGAGGAGTTCATCGCGGTTCTTCAGAGTTTGCTGGCTAGCTGGCCGATAGAGGCGCAGCTGCTAGACAGGCGAGAAGGGCGCTACGCGGACGCAACCCTGGTGAAGCCGACCGACTTCGAGGGCCAGCACTTTAGCGTGGCCGGCCCGTTGAGTATCCCTCAGCGCGCCTCTGGCCGCATGCCGATCGTGCACGCTGGAGGTTCCGACGCCGCGGTGCGGCTAGCCGGCCGTCACGCGGACGCCGTGTTCACAGCAGCGCGAACCGTCGAAGAGGCGCAGGCTCAGAAGCGGGCGTACGCTCAGGCGGCGCTGAACGTCGGGCGTCACGAGCATGCCGTCAAGGTGATGCCTGGGCTGGCGTTCACGTTGGCCCCCACGCGGGCCGAGGCCGAAGACCTGCAAGCAGCCATGCAGCCTACTGGCGATGTTCGCAAACCCATCGCCGTTCACGGTGGGGTGGTGGGCACGCCCGACGACGCCTTCAACCACGTGGCCTCGTGGTTCGAGGCCGGAGCAGCGGACGGCTTCATCCTGCTGCCGGGCGGGTCCTTGACCTCGCTGTACCTGTTCCTTGACGAGGTCGTGCCTAGGCTAGTTGAGGCGGGGTTGCTCAGGGGTGAGTATCGGGGTGACACGCTGGCAGACCATCTCGGCTTGGCTTAGGTGCGGTTGAGCGACAACCGTAGCTTGGTGTCCGTGGCGCAGTTCGTATAGATGATGTGGGCCGCGCTCCTAAGACCAGGTTAAGTGGTTGTTAAGTCCACCAGCGCCATCATGTCCTCGACTTCAACGATGACGTGCTGGGGCGCATTCCACCAGCGGACAGGACGCGCTATGAAACCCTCTACCCTTAGACACCTGGTAATGGCTCTCGCGGCCGCCCTGCTGTTGGCGTCCTGTGGCGGCACTCCACCCGACCGTGGCGGTGGTGGTGGCGGTGGGGGAGGTGGCGGCGGCACCAAGGACATGGTTGCTATAGCAGCGGGGCAGTACCATTCGCTGGCGGTGGTCGGCGGCGGTACCGTGCTTTCCTGGGGCCACAACAACTTCGGTCAGCTGGGTAATGGTTCTTCCTCCATGTCGAGTGTGCCTGTTACGGTTTCAGGCATCTCAGATGTTGTCGCTGTGGCCGCCGGTCGACAGCACTCCTTGGCGCTCACGAGGTCAGGCGCTGTGTACGCCTGGGGTGACGGCACAGAGGGGCAGGTCGGCCAAGGCGTGGCCATGCTGAACAAGCCGACTATTGTTGCTATCAGCGAGACCATTGTCGCCATCGCTGCCGAGAGGAACTCTTCGTACGCCCTTGACGACAAGGGTGCGGTGTGGGCCTGGGGCGCCAACGACAGTTACAACCTGGGAGACGGCACCACGGCCACGCGCACGAAGCCGGCGGTTATCGCTGGCCTGCCGCCTATCAAGCAGATAGCCCCCGCATACCATCAGGTGTTCGCTCTCGCGCAGAACGGCGAGGTGTGGACCTGGGGAGAGGGCACTGCGGGCGTGCTGGGCACCGGCAGCAATGACGACGAGCCGACACCGGTGAAAGTCGATGCCCTGGACTCCTTGGACATCGTGCAACTGTCAGCCGGCTACTCGCATACGCTCGCCTTACTTGCGAACGGCACGATCATCGGCTGGGGCACCAACTACGCGGGCGAGCTAGGGGGCACCCCTGGCGTCCCGGCTACGAGGCGAGCCCCAGTTGCTATCAACGAACTCGAGGACGTGGTGCGAGTGGTGGCCGGACAGAACGTCTCTGCGGCAGTGACAGACGACGGGACGCTGTACACGTGGGGGTCTTCCAGCTACGGCATGCTGGGCACCGGTTCCGAGGACACGACCAGCACACCGGTGGCGGTCGATCTAGACGGCGTCGGCATGGTGGCTACGAACAGCATGGCTGCGCATATGCTCGCTATCCTCGGTACCGGCAAGATCATGGCCTGGGGTCAGGGGTACTACGGTCAGCTCGGTAACAGCACGACCGACAACGCGTATGTCCCTGT
>JBIQNJ010000105.1:0-6253 GCA_044462445.1 Truepera radiovictrix
CAGTACTTCGACTACATGGGCAAGCTAGTGAGGGGCGACCTAGGGCGCTCCGTACTCACGCTCGTGCCCATCAGCCAGAGCCTGCGCCACCGCTTCCCCGCCACCATCGAGCTGGCCATAGCAGCCATGCTCATCGCGGTGCTCATAGGCATACCCGCCGGCACCTGGGCGGCGCGTCGGCGCGGTACTCTCTCCGACACGGCCATAACCCTGGTGGCCATCGTGGGCGTGTCGTTCCCCGTGTTCTGGCTGGCCATCATCCTCATCTATTTCTTCGCGGTGGTGCTTGGGTGGCTGCCGCCGTCAGGCAGGTTATCGAGCGCCATGACCATCCAGCCCATCACCGGCCTGTACGTGCTCGACGGCCTGCTGACCGGTAACTTCCAGGCCGCCCTCAACGCGCTCAAGCATCTGATACTGCCGGCGCTGGCGCTGGGCACCATCCCGCTGGCCATCGTCGTGCGCATGACGCGCTCCTCCATGCTCGAGGTGCTCAACCAGGACTACGTGCGCACGGCCCGCGCCAAGGGCGTGGGAGAGCCCAAGGTCATCCGCAAGCACTCTTTGCGTAACGCGCTGCTGCCAGTGATAACGGTCATCGGCCTGAGCTTCGGCTCGCTGCTCTCGGGGGCCATCCTCACCGAGACGGTGTTCAGCTGGCCCGGCATAGGCCGCTGGGTGTACGACGGCATCACGGCGCGCGACTACCCCATCATCCAGGGCGGCGTGCTGTTCGTGGCCATCGTGTTCGTGGTCGTGAACCTGGTGGTCGACCTCACGTACCCGCTCATCGACCCGAGGATCCAGTACTCGTGAGCGCCGTAGCTGTGAGGCGCGGCAACGGGCCCTGGAAGCGCTTCTTCCGCCACCCCACGGGCGTGCTCGGTCTGGCCATCGTGTCGCTGCTGGTGCTCGTGTCTCTGCTCGCGCCCGTCATAAAGCCCTACGACGCGAGGAGCGACCGCAACCTGCGCGCCCGCCTAGCGCCGCCCAGCGCCGAGCGCGTGTTCGGCGCCGACGAGCTGGGCCGCGACATCTTCACGCGCGTGCTGCACGGCGGCCGCATCAGTCTGCGTGCAGGGCTGCTGGCGGTGGCGTTCGCCGCGGTGGTGGGCACGCTGCTGGGCGTTCTGGCCGGCTTCGTCGGCGGCTGGGTGGACGCGGCCGTGGTGTGGTCGGTAGACCTCCTGCTGGCCTTCCCCGGCATCCTCCTGGCCATCGCCATCGTGGCCACATTAGGCCCCAACCTCACGAACGCCTTGTTGGCCATAGCCATAACGCAGGTGCCGATATACACGCGCATCATGCGCTCGGCGGTCATGCAGGTGAAGGAGGCGGAGTACGTGCAGGCGGCCCGCGCGGTGGGCTCCCGCAGCGTCCGCATAGTGCTGAAGCACGTGCTGCCCAACTCGCTGGCACCCCTCATCGTTCAGCTGACCCTGTCTATCGGCACTGCCATCCTGGACGTGGCCGCCCTCGGCTTCCTGGGCTTGGGCGCCCAGCCGCCACAGCCGGAGTGGGGCCTGATGATCCGCGACGGCTTCTCGCAGTTCCTGCGGGCGCCGTGGATGTCCATCTTCCCCGGGCTCGGCATCTTCCTGTCGGTGGTGGGGTTCAACCTGTTAGGCGACGCCGTTCGGGACGTGCTGGACCCACGGTTGCGGGGGGTTTAGCTAGCCGGTCGTCGAACTCGTTGGGGGACGAGCGGCTGCGGGGCTTAGGTCATCGGACGACGGACGACGAACGTCGCCGAGGGCCGGCCCCGTGACTGCGGGGCTTAGCGACCACCGGCAACGCTCAGCTGGCGACGATGCGCGGCGCGCTTGTCTCCTGTTCAAGGCCCTCAAGGTGGGCGTGATCGTTCAGCCGCACGAGCGAGTAGCCGGCCGGCGTAACCAGCACCTCCGTGATGCTGGTGTTGGCAGTGCTGAGCCTGGGCCCGGACTTCCAGCCGTCGTGCTGGCCGAGGAACAGCCGCACCGCTGCCTGCACCACGCCGCCGTGCACCACCGTGGCTACGCGCCCGGCCGGCGGAAGGTCGGCCAGCCAGTCGCTCACGCGCGCCATGACCTGCCGGTAAGACTCTCCTCCAGGAGGCGCCGCGTCGCAGTCGCCGGCCCAGATGGCCTGGCGCACCTCGGCTATCTCCGGCGGGGCGCTCCTGAAGCTGTGGCCCTCGTGTTCGCCGGCGTGCATCTCACGGAGGCGCCGGTCGAGGGTTATGGACGCTCCCGGGAAGGCTATCTCGGCCGTCTCCCGCGCACGCGCAAGGTCGGAAGACCAAACGGCCGTGAACTCCATGCCGCGCACGCGGGCCTTAAGGCGCTCGGCCTGCAGGCGCCCTAGGGCGTTGAGCTCGATGTCGCTGGCGCCCTGTATTCGGCCTTGCAGGTTCCAGTCTGTTTGACCGTGGCGGATGAGCCACAGCTCGAGGTGATCGGTGGGGGCGGTCATTGCGAGAGCGTAACCCACCGGTCGGCTAGCAAGAAGCTGCCTTGAGATACGGCGACACTGCTGTGCCACCGGAACCTGCCGCGGTGCGTGACGCGACCAGCGCCCCTGGCACCCATGCAAGACTCCCTCCATGGCAAGTCAAGAGGTCCCCAACCAGAAGACTGTCGGCTGGCTGATGACCTCCGACCCCGCGGTCGGCGAAACGTCGCCGTGGGTCACATTGCATGCGTTGAGAGTGCTTAGCTGGTGGGATGGGGCTCGCCAAGGCTAGGCTGCCCCTCGCACCTGAAGAGCAGGCTCGCGGCGCGCGCTATGGAAGCAGACCTCTCGGCCTGGCTGCCCAAGAGCCCCTAACTTACCGTCAGGAAGGAACTGATCGAGTGTTGAGCAACCTGCGAGAAGACGGCTTGCGCCGTGGAGCGGTTCTGGCAGGGCTGATCCTCGCCCTAGTCGTCGGTGGGAGAACGACCACCTGGGCCCAGGCGCCGGAAAGTACCCTATACGTAGGTATAAGAGCCGACGCCGAATCCATGGACCCGTTCTTCGTGTACCACCCTACCGGTTTCGCTGTTATGGAGGCGCTTTACGACAGCCTGGTGATGGCAGACTGGGACGGCACCGTAGTCCCGCACCTGGCGGCTTCATGGACGATCGAGGACGACACCACCATAGAGTTCGTGCTACGCAACGATGTGACCTTCCACAACGGTGAGCGCTTCGACGCCGAGAGCGTGAAGTTCTCCATCGAGCGCGTGCTCGATCAGGAGCTGCAATCTGGGTTACGGCCACGTTTCACGTCCATCGGGTCGGTAGAGATAGTCGACCCCTACCGCGTGCGCCTGCACCTCACCCACCCCAACAGCTCCATACTCTGGAACCTAACCGGGTTGGCCATGTTACCGGCCGATTACGGCCAGAGGGTAAGCGCCCTGGCGCTGTCGCGCGCCCCCGTCGGCACCGGGCCTTTCAGCTTCGTAGAGTGGGTGCGGGACGACCACATCACCGTGGCGGCCAACCCCGCTTACTTCGCCGGCGGCGTTAAGGGACAGCCGGGCGTGGCAAGAGTGGTGTTCCGGGTGTTGCCGGAGGACGCCACGCGCGTGTCGGAGTTGCGGGCCGGCGGGGTGCATCTGATCGAGCAACTGCCGGTTGACCTGGTCGCCACTGTCGAGCGGGCGGGCATGGTCGCGGTTCCCGCCGACTCCGGGCGCTTCTCTGCGGCCTGGATCGTGGCCGACGCGGGCGGGCCGCTGGCCGACAAGCGCGTGCGGCAGGCTCTTAACCTCGCCGTGAACAGGGACGCCATCATCAGTTCGGTGTACGGCGGATACGCTCTGCCGAGCGCAGGTCCGTTCACGCCTAGCACTCTTGGTTTCGCCGGCAGTGTCGAACCGTACAGCTACGACCCCGAACGGGCCATGGAGCTTCTGGCCGAGGCCGGCTTCCCTGACGGTTTCGCTGTCACGATCGACACCACAGGTGACCCCACCGAAGGGCTCCTCGTAGCAGCTGCACTCCAGGAGATAGGCATAAGGACATCGGTGAGGCAGCTAGAGGCCTCCATCTTCAATACCAACTGGACCACGGGCGAGACGAGCGAGATATACGTCGCCAGTTGGGGCGCCGCCGGCGATCCGCAGCAGTACCTCGAAATGCTGGTCAAGTCGGATGGCTTCCTGAGCCGCTACGCGAACGCCCGCCTGGACGAGCTGATCGCCGCCAGCGCCGTGACCCTCGACCAGGCCGAGCGCACCGCGCTGCTGCACGAGATGCAGCAGCTACTGCATGACGACCCTGCAGCCATCTACCTGTGGAGCACCGCAGATATATATGGCCTGAGCCCCAGCGTGCAGCGTTGGCGCCCGCACCCCACCGAGCGGCTGATCATCTCGGGCGTGAGCGTGCAGTGACCGGCGACGCAAGGCAGGCAGCCCAGCGCCTCACGATCTGGTAAGAGAATAAGACCACTGTGTGGAGCTTCCTCGCCAAACGCATCTCGTACAGCGTGTTCGTGCTACTGGGAGTGTCGTTCCTGTCGTTCGCGCTGGTGTTCATGACGGGAGACCCGGCGGCGGCCCTGCTTCCGCTAGGCACTCCCCCTGATCAGATAGAGTCCTACCGGCAGCAACTCGGCCTGGACCGCAACCTAGCGGTCCAGTTCCTTGACTACATCGGCAAGGCTGTGCAGGGCGACTTCGGCATGTCGCTGCGCCATCGCGAAAGCGCTATGGCCCTAGTACTGGCTAGGGTGCCGGCCACCCTGCTCCTAGGCGCCGCCGGCCTGGCGCTTACCGTCCTCATCGCCGTGCCGCTAGGTCTGCTGGCAGCCATGTATAAGGACAGCTGGATCGATCACAGCGCGCGTCTAGTGGCCCTCATGGGCCAGACGGTACCGTCGTTCTGGCTGGCGACCATGCTGATACTCGTGTTCAGCGTCAACCTGAAGTGGCTGCCCATATCCGGCACCACCGGCTGGCGCAGCCTGCTGCTGCCGGCCATCGCCCTGGCCTCCACGCCCGTCGGCAGCCTCACCAGGCTGCTGCGCTCGAGCATGGTCGAGGCGCTGTCGCAGGACTACGTGCGCACGGGGCGGGGCAAGGGCCTCCCCGAGGCGGCCATCGTGCTGCGGCACGCGCTGCGCAACGCGCTCATACCCTCTATCACCCTTCTCTCCATCCAGGTCGGCTACCTCATCGGCGGGGCGGTCGTGGTCGAGACCGTGTTCGCCTATCCGGGCATGGGCCGCCTGGCCGTGCAGGCCGTATCTAACCGGGACATAACCGTTATCCAGTCGTTCGTGCTGCTGCAGGCGGCCATCATCGTAGGCATCAACATCCTGCTCGACCTCGCGTACACCATCGTCGACCCGAGGATCCGCTACGAATGAGCCAAGCCGCCGATAACAGCCCCCAGCAAGGGGTAGTCCGTACCGACGCGCCGACCAGGCGGCGCCGGGCGCGCTTGGCGCCGCTGTACCTCAGCGGCCTCGTGTTGCTGGCCGCGGTGGTGGTAGCGGTGTTCGCCGGCTCCATCAGCCCCCACGACCCGCTACGTCAGAACGTCCTCATGCGGCTCAAGCCCCCCGCCTGGGTGGAGGGCGGCAGCGCCTCACACCTCCTAGGCACCGATGCCTTGGGTCGAGACCTGCTCAGCCGCACGCTTCATGGCGCCCGCATATCGCTGACCGTCGGGGTACTGGCGGTGCTGATGGGCGGCGCCATCGGGGTGCTGCTCGGACTGCTGGCCGGCTACTACCGGGGCACGGTCGACGCCGTGCTCGGGCGCCTGGCAGACATCCAGCAGGCGCTGCCCTTCATAGTGCTGGTGCTAGCGCTGGTGGCGGCTGTGGGTCCGTCGCTTAAGAACCTCATCCTGGTGCTGGGTATAGGCTCCTGGGTCAACTTCTACCGCATCGTCAGGGGCGAGGTTCAGGCTGTGAGGGAGCTGCCGTACATAGAGGCGGCCCACGCCACGGGCTTATCGCACCCCCGGACCATGTTCCGCCATGTGCTGCCCAACGTCACGGCGGCCGCCATCATCACCGTCACGCTTCTCGTACCGCAGGTCATCCTCTACGAGGCCGCCCTCAGCTTCCTCGGGCTGGGCGTACCGGCGCCGGCGCCCACCTGGGGCGGAATGATCGCCGACGGGCGCAACTACATCGAGATCGCCTGGTGGATAAGTGTGTTCCCTGGGTTGTTCCTGATGACCGTGGTGCTGGCCGTGAACATGCTCGGTGAGTGGCTGCGGGACTACCTCGATCCGTTGCAGCGGGGGCGCTGACAGCAACATCTCATCA
>JBIQNJ010000106.1:0-6093 GCA_044462445.1 Truepera radiovictrix
CGACGCCTGGAAGCTTACGAACGCGCTGCGGGCAGACGGGATCGAGGTGGCCATCACGGCCGTAGGCGGCCTGTTGACCGCCCGCGTGTCGGTGCAGGCATATGTTGCACCTGAGGACTTCACACGGCTGGCCGAGGCCCTCAGGCCGTGGGTCTAGGAGCTCGGGCCTGGCTGGTTAAGCGCGGTCTACTACCGCTAGACCCGCTCCACCGCGCTAGGCCCGCTCCACGGGCTGCCGCAGTATGGTTCTCAACTTCTCCGGCGCGGTCTTCCGCGGGTCACCGAGGTAGATCTCGTGGTGTTTGCCCGTCATGCGCAGCCCGTTAGCGGGTATGAACTCGTTATGCATGCGCTCGAGTACAGGCCCCTCGTCGTCGTAGGGGCCGATATGCAGGGTCTGCACGCACTCGCCCTCACTTAACGTCTCCAGTCGCACCTCGTTGAGGCGGGCCGGCGCACCACCTTTGGCAGCCTCTTCGACGGAGGCGTGGAACAGTTCCCCGCTTATCCACTCAGGCACCATGATCATCATGGTCCAGCGCCACCTGCTCTTGTCACGCTGCTCCGTGAACACCGCCATGTCGTCCGCCCACCACAGTCCTTCCAGCGGCATGACGACATGATCGCGACCAAGCTTCTGCTTGCTGGCGAACTTGAGCTTGTACGCCAGCGGGTAGAGCGCCTGCAGGGCCTGCTCGTAGGCGGGCGCGCTGTTAGGGTCTCCGTGGCCGTCGATCATCAGGTACTGCATGGCTGGCACCGTCAGTACGCGGAACTCGCCGCGCTTGGCCCTGTAGGCGTCCAGCGTCTTCTTGAGGTCTACCTTGGGTTGGCTGGCGCCGGCCATCGCCTGCTGCTCACTGCTTTACGACGGTAAGGAACTGCCTCACGGCTCCCAGGTGGTATGCAGAGTGGGTGATGATGGCCATCGGTACCTCGGTCTCCGCGGTACCCCACTCGACCGACGCTTCGAGCATGGCGACGAGCTCCTCGTACTTGGTCATCAGGTCGGCCTTGAGGTCACTCCACTTGCCTTCGTCCACCTGGCTGACCACCCAGCTGTCGCGCCAGTCGACCCTGCCGATCTCGCGCCCTAAGAGCTCCGTCATCGACACGTCCATGTAGAAGATCGTGTGGTACACGTGGCCCGCGGGCGTGGTACCGGCTGGGGTGAGACGCGTGGACGCCTCTACCGCAGACAGCCTGGCGAGCGTCGGCTGCCAGCCCGTGCCGGTATCCAGGTAAACGTTGCCGCCCTTGTCGGAGCCCACGAAGGTCTCCTCGAGCAGCAGCATGGTCATGTCGCGAAACTCTTTAGAGATACTCATGGCGTCATGTTAGTGCGCGGCGGCACGGGTTTCGGCGCATACGCCGCACTGGCCACCCGGACGCTCTAGGCCCGACACGGGTACGGCCGGCCGGACGCCTGTCAGGCCCGCTCAGCCGCGGGTGTTAACCCAGCGCGATATCAAGGATGAGCATGACCAGCACACCGACCATGGTGCCGAGCGTGGCGGTGCGTTCGTTGCCATTGGCGTGCGTCTCGGGCACTATCTCATCGAGGATCACGTACAGCATGGCCCCGGCCGCGAAACCCATGGCGTAGGGCAGCAGCGGCGCGGCCACAGTGACGGCCCACGCACCGAACACGGCCAGAGGGATCTCGACCACCCCCGCACGGACGCCCGTGAACACGGCGTACCAGCGGCTGCCCAGGCCGGCGTTGCGTGCGGCAACGGCCACGGCCAGACCCTCTGGCACGTTCTGGATGCCGATGGCGAACATCAGCGCCAGCGCGGCGCTCAACTCACCACTGCCTATCCCGACACCCACCGCCAGCCCCTCTGGCATGTTGTGAAGCGTGATGGCGACGATGAAGAGCAGCACGCCCGACATGCCACTGCGTCTAGACGGGTTGACGCCGGCCTCCTGGGCGGAGTCAGGTCTTCGCCGGCCAGATACGAGGAAGTGGACGTGCGGTACCCAGGCATCTGCCCGGTCCAGGATGAGCACACCTAGGACTATGCCTATGGCCACCGGGGCCAAGCCGCCGACCTCGATGCCGGGCAGTATGAGGCTGGTGAACGAGGCCGTGAGCATGACGCCGGCAGCGAAGCCCAGCGCTCCATCTAGCGAACGCCTGGTGGGGTTGCGCCACACCATCACCAGCAGCGCGCCGATCATGTTGAAGCCGGCTATGATCGTGCCCGCCACCAGACCCTGGACCACTGGGTTCGGGCCTGCTATGCGTAAGAACAGTTCGCCAGCGCCGTCCACGGGCGCAATATTACTCCTGCGCTGGGATCACCGCTCGAACACGGGGGCTGCCAGGCCGAGGAGGTGCCCTCTTACGTCGCCCGGCCAATCCGCGATCAGCTCCTCGAAGCGTGACTTGTTGCCGGCGTAGAGCGCCCTGCTGGCTTCCTCATAGTTAGGTAGGTCGCCGGCGAGCGCGGTCATGATGCGCCCGGTCGTGGCGGCGGCCTGCCTTGCCCTGGCCCTGGTGTCCGTGCCCTTGCGTGCGTCGTCCACCAGACGCCTGATCGTCGCGGAGGCGCCCCCCGGCTGGTCGGCCAGCCACTCCCAATGTCGCGGCAGCAGTGTGACCTCGCGAGCCACCACACCCAGTCTAGGGCGGCCGGGGCCCCGGTTGGCGCTGCCGCCACTCTCGCGGGCCACGATCTCCTCTACCGGACCCCTGAAGTCGAAGTCGATCTGCTTGCCGGTGGAGTTGTCGAATATCAGGGCGGTGCAGTTGGGGTGACTGTCGATGTGGGCCTTGGTTGCTCTCAACATGGTGGGTAGGTCGCCCGAGACGATGAGCCGGTGATCGACGAAGCTGGCGTAAGTGCGGTCTGGATCCATTAGGGTAATTTACCCGGGTTTTATTACTGTGTCAATATCACCCGGGTGATATTGGCTATGGGCGGCGGGCGGCACGTACGGGTCGAACATGCAGCGTTGGACATGTGGCGCCGGGCTCGTGTAAACTACTTGACGCTTGAGTGCCGGACGTGCGCCTAAGCAGTGCCCGGGCCGTTAGCTCAACCGGCAGAGCAGCTGACTCTTAATCAGCGGGTTGTAGGTTCGAGTCCTACACGGCTCACCAGTCTAGGACGGGGTTTCTACCAGATAGAAGCCCCGTCTCCTTATTGCCTGGGGGTACCAAGTGGGGGTCAACGGCAACCCAGCTCGGCGCACGGTGGGAGAGCCAAGCGCCTTCTCAACCTAGGCGCCGAGAGCCGCGTCGTGCGCAGAATGCCTAGGCTGGCCCGGTTCGTGCTCATGGACGCGCCCGCGTGCCGCCTCCGCCAGGAACTCCTGCCACCGCTCCGGCAGCTTCTCTCCGAACTCGGCGGCTTGCGCTCTGACGTTCTCGTATAGGCTCTCCAGGTTCCGGCGGTTCCCCGCCGCCTCGAGCGCCTGCAGACAGGCAGTGAGGTAATCGAAACGGTACGGTTCCGCCTCATGCAGGAGTAGCCCCAACCGTGCCGCCTCGCGCGGGTTGTTCGGAATCAGGTCCTCGACGTGACGCGCCAGCACCGCGTGCAAGGTGTCTCGCAACTGCCCTCCCAAGAAGAGCCCACCAAGGTACTGGCCACGCCACAGGCCAGGCACAGGGCGTTCGAGGAACTGATCAAGGTCGGAATCGCAATCACCCAAAGCGTAGCCCTCTTCGGTGGAGTAGATGAGGTTCGCACCCAGTTCGCGCCTGGTCACGAGCACCAGTTGCCTGAGGCTCACGGCAGCCTTGGCCTCGTCCTGGCCAGGGTAGAGGAGGTCCAGCAGGTCGAGCTTCGACAAGCCGTTACGGCCGCTCACCCGCGCCTCCAGCAGCGCGGCAAGCAGCAGCCTGCGCTTCTCCCCCCTGACAGGCGCGGCGTCACCGTCGCTCCCCCGGTCCATGAACCGCATAGGCCCCAGCACACTCAGAACCGGGCGCTCGGCGCGAGAAGCGGCCTCGGCACGTTCAACAGCCGGCGCCGCCAGGCCCGGGAACAGCTGCGTAGCGAGCATCGCGCCGTGCTCAAGCCCGCGCTCCCTGAACCACTCGTACCGCGTTCGTGCGTCCTGCCCATCATTCCTTAGGAAAGCAACCTGGAGGCCGATCTTGTGCATCTCGATGGCACCCTCTACAGCACCGGCCGTCTCGAACGCACGAACGAGCGACTGCTCCGCATCCTCTACTTGACCCAAGGCCTGTTGCGCCAGCCCCCTGGCCCACGCTTCGCGGTAGGCGTCCGCAGGCGAGTCGCCCGCAGCCTCGGCCAACCCGGCCGACTCCTCGGTGTAGCGCAGCGCTATCGACGGGTCGCCTGCGACTCCGTGCGCCAAAGCGGCGTCTATCAGCACCTCACGGATGAGCCGCGAGTTCTGCCCGCGCCGCGCCTCGACGAGGGCGCGCTCCACCTGGCGCAATGCGGCTAGCCGGCTCAGCGAGGTGTCCTGGGCTATGCCGAGCTTGCACGCCGCCGTACGCGCCACGGTCAGCTGCCGGCTCGGCCCGTAGATCTCCAGCGTACCGATAGCCTCGGTCAACAGATCGTCGGCTTGGTCGAACCTGCCCTGCTCTATACGCAGGTCTGCCAAGCTGACCATGGCGAAGGCGTACGCCTTGCCGTCTCCCCCGCCCTGCCTGATGCGCAGGCTCTCGTCCAGACACTCGCCCATCTCCGCGTAGCGGCCCGACTGGCGCAGAAACGCTGCCCTGTTAAGCAATGCGGCCGCACGCATGCGCGGTGAGTCGAGGGTATCCAGCATATCGAACAGCTCCGCCATCGTAGCGTCGGCGCCGGTCGGGTCGCCACCGTGGAACTGCAGCAGCGCCCGTAACGAGAGCATCTCCATAAGCATGGCCGGATCCTCCGTAGCTGCCCGGCAGCGCTCAATGAGCTCCGCAGCCTCAGCCACGCGCCCTGTTGCCAGGGCGGCCGTACCGGCCGCGCGAAGCAGCTCCGGGGAGTTCGTCGAAGCCAGCTCCGGGTTCGCCTCCCACACGTCCCATGCGCCGCGGTGATCGGACGCGAGATTGCGACTGCTGAGCTTGAGAGCCGCGGGCGGTATGCCTGGGTAGGCGCTCTCGGTCAGGCGCTCGGCCAACTCGTCAGACTCGCGTTGACGACCGGTCATGGCCAGAAGGTTGACCAGGTTGAGGAGAGCATCCGGCCTGGTCTGGGCGTGCTCCACGGCTAGCTCGAGCAGCGGTTGCGCCTCGGCGAGGTCGTGGTGGTGAAGCACGTTGGCCGCAGCCAACGCTAGCCGCGCCCGTTCTTCCCCCGTCGCGAGGCGAGAGGCTACGGCCCGCATGCGCGCAGCGGCCAGCGCATCCTCCGCCACCTCCGCGGCCGCCTTGAGCGTAGCGAGGGCACGGTCGGGCGGCAGCTCCGCCGCCTCGACGTACCGCGCCGCCCCAAGAGGGTCGCCTGCAAGAGCGTCGACGGCGCGCCGCGCGAACTCGCGCTTGGCCAGTGGGTCCAACGTTCTGAGCGCCACCTCGCGAAACAGCGGGTGGGCGAACACCGGACCGCCTTGGTCCGCCAACACTCGCGCCTGCGTGAGCCTCTGATGCGCTGAAGCCAGCTCGGACTCGCTCACGTTGGCAACCTTGGCCAGCAGCCCACTACGGGCGTCCGCATCAAGATAGGCGTGGGCCTCCAGCACCGTGCGGGTCCTCGACTCCTCTTCGTCGCGCGCGGCGTTCGCCACCTCGGTCACGGCACAAGCCTGCTGAAGGCGCTGCTCTACCAGCGCCTCTACCGTCACTGGCATCAGCTCACCGGGTGGTGGGCGCCAGCGCCACGTCCTGCCGTCGTTCCACAGGTGGCCCAGCCGCGCCAGGTAGCGGAAGTACTCAAGCGAGTAGAGCGGGTTGCCGGCTGCCCGGTCGTGGATCCAGCGCGCCGCCTCAGGCGGTAAGAGGCTACCCGCCTCCGCCTCAAGCATCTGCGTACAGGCCTCGGCGGTCAGTGGTTCCAGTGCTGCCGTGAGGAAGGGCGCAGGAAGGTCGTTACGGCTAGTTACCAGCAGTGCGGTGCCGCGCGCCCGACGGACGGACTCGCCAAGGTTGGTCAGCGTCGCTATGTCCTGCTGGTC
>JBIQNJ010000107.1:0-5876 GCA_044462445.1 Truepera radiovictrix
CCGACCCCATCGTCCCGAACGATGTGCGCTACCAGGCTGCGCTACGCCCCGACGCGACTTCGAAGTTTAGCCGAGTTGGAGGGGCAGAATCAAGGTAGCGGCTGCCGATGCTATAGCCGGTCTGAGCTTGTTGAGCAAGCTGCTGCAGTCATGACCTCAAGCGGGCTCCCCGTCCCGACACCGAACACATGCCAGTAGCTGCCCGACCCGCGACGCCCTGCCCTCTTCCGTCAGCACCCACGGCCGCTCAACCAGCGGTGGCTGGTGGCGCACGTGCTGGCCGTGGCCGCACTCAAGCACGGCAACCCAGTGCTGCTCTTCGTCTTGGCTGAACCCGACGATCTTGCGCAGTGGTGCCGCAGCGTCAATCGTCATCGAACCACCTCACCCTCTCGAGGGCGGCCGCCGCGGCGTCTGCCGCAAAGCCGCGCCGGGCGAGGAACGCGAACGCCTTGGAGCGGGCCTTGAAACGGCGTTCGTGGGCGATGAAGTCTGCTTCGTCGGTCGAGGCTGCGGCGGTGTTTCCATCATCCGAAGGCCGGTACCGCCACTCGTTCCTGAGCAGAAGTGCGGTGGCTGCAGCGGCCTGCTGTTCGGGCGAGAGCTCCGCGAGTTGCTGCTGCACAAGCTGCTCGTCAACGCCCTTCCGATTTAGCTCCTGCTTAAGGCTGAGCCGCCCGCGGGAGCTCTTGCGCGAGTGCACGTACTGCTCGGCGAACAGTTCGTCGTTGACCAGTCGCAGATCTATCAGCTTCTTAAGCAGGGGCTCCGCCTCTTCTGCGGGCAGACCGCGCTTGACCAGGCGCTCCCTCAGTTGGGCCACGGTGTACTGGCGTCTCGCAAGTATGAAGAGGAGATACTCCCATGCCCTTCTGGCGTCGAACGGCTTGGGCTCGCGCCTGCCTGGGGTTCGCTTGCGCCCGGCCATCAGCGCAGCACGGCCACCGGGTCCAGCCGCGCGGCGCGGCGGGCGGGGATGAGGCCGGCGATGACACTGGTGGCGAGCGACACGCCGCACACCCACAACACGTCGAAAGCCTGAACCTCTACCGGTAGCTGCGTGATGAAGTAGAGGTCGCCCGGCAGTGGGAACGGCTGGAAGCGGAAGTACCAGCTGACGAGCAGCCCGAGAAGCGCCCCCAGCACGGTGCCCCCGCCGCCCAGGATGAAGCCCTCAAGCGTGAACGTCGCCAGCACCTGCTTCTCCGTGGCGCCGAGGGCCCGCAGTATCGCTATCTCCTCGGTCTTCTCGGCCACACTCAGCACGAGGATGTTGGTGATGCCCAGCGCCGCTACCAGCACTATCAGGAACACCACCACGCTGATGACCGCCTTCTGCAGGCGCAGCTGGCTGACGAGGCTGCCGAACAGCCCCTCCCAGGAGACGGGCCGGAGTGAGTAGCGATCGGCCAGGTTGAGACCCACGTTGTGTGCCTTGGTGGCGTCGTCAAGCCGCACGTGATACCCGCTGACGCTGCCCTGTTGCCGGAGGTAGGCCTGCAGGTTCGGGAGCGACATATACGAGGTCACTGCGTCTATCAGTTCGTTGCCCACGCGGAACGTGCCCACCACCTCGAACTCTGAGGTGGCGCCGTTTATGTCTCTGAGCATGACGCGGTCGCCGCGCAGCACTCCGAGCTGCTGCGCCAGCGAGGCGCCGAGGACGATGCCGCCCTCATCGGCCAGGGCGTCGGCCTGCTCGACCAGCACCGGAAGGTCTAGCACCGCGGTCTCGAGGTCGGGTTCGATGCCTAGGATCTGCGTGTACCCCTGCCTGCCGGGTATGCCGAGCGAGGCGCTGGCGCGCCGGGCTATCAGCGCCTGACCGGTCAGGAAGGGCGCGGCCGCCACCACACTGGGCTGGGCTTGCAGGTCCTGGAGCAGGGTGCGGTCGTCCGGCAGGGTGTCGCCCGTCACGTAGCTCTGCAGCGTGACCATCGGCGTGGCCCTGAGGGTGCTGCTTATCAGTTCGTCGATGAAGCCGTTGGTGAGCGACAGCGCCACTATGAGCACCATCACGCCCACCGCCACGCCCAGCACGGTTATCCCCGACTGCAGGCCGCGGCGCCTGACGTGACGCCAAGCCATGTAGGGCACGAGCGAGCGCACCCGGCTAGGTTACCTCAGGGCGTGTCGGGCAGGAATCGGTCAGGAGCCTAGCTGTACCGGGCGAACATCAGCGAGATGCCACCAGCACCGGTGTGGCGTCGAAGTCGGCCGTGAGCGCCGGCGTGAGGCTGGGGCCGTTGTAACCGTAGCGCACGAGCTCTACCTCGACCTTGCGAACGCCCCAAGATATGGCCGTATGGTAGTCCTCGAACCACACGTCTATCTGCTGCGTCTTGCGCGCGTGCATGGTGTCTTCGACGATGAAGAGCTGCTGTGAGTCGAGCAACTTCTGGAACGCCCCGACGCCGTTGCCGGTGTGCAGCGCACCCAGGTCGCGGATGCGCACCAGCGAGCCGTAGGGCAGGTTCGTGCCGAGGAGGTCGCGGCTTACCGCTACGATGCCGAAGCGTGTACGTGTACCGGTGGCGGTTATGTGCGGTGTGGAATCCGTCTGGCTCTCAAGCGAGTTGTAGCCAGTGGCGCGCAACACCCAGCGCGGGTTGGCCACGGGGCCTTGGAGGACCGCATGGAGTTCAGGTAGCACGCGTACGCTGCTGGTTACTACGGCGGTGGGAGTGATCTGCAGTGTAACGGGTTCCGCCGCTTGGCTCCTGGGAGCACTGAAAGCTGTGATTAGCGCGGCTATTACCAGCCCGAGGGTTGCTAACTTGCCGCCGATGTGCAGGTTCAAGCTGCACCTCCGAACGCCGCACTTTAGCAGACAATTGTGAGAAAGCGAACACACGGGACACGCCTTGCGCCCGCACCGGTTCATGCGGCGTTCACGACCCTGCCATGTTCTCCTAATGGTGCTGGAGGGCGACTAATAAAGCTGTAAGAGAGTTGCATCTACAGTAAGAGCCGCTATGACGATGCTGTATAGTCGACCGGGGGCAGTGCAGCACGCGAGTAATCGAGCCCTAGACGGCGATGGAGTGGTACAGCCTTGCCATTAGTTCCCGGCCTGTTGGCCATGCCAACCGTTCTAGCAAACACCCTGCTCGGGTATCTCCCCGACCGCACGGTAGCGGTGAGGGGCAAGGACCGCGTCGGCGTCGCGTCTCCCATGTTCAACGAGGAGGCGGGCGCAGAGGCGGCGCTCAGCTCGCTGCTCAGGCAGACGGAGCCGTTCGACGAGCTGGCCGTCAGCGTCAACGGCGGCACGGACGCCACCCTGAAGGTCGTGGCCAGCACCCTCACAGAGCACGGTTTCACGCGCGTCTACCAGGCGCCCGCACCCGACTTCATAGGCAACCTGGAGCGCTGGCACCGGCCTGGCGGTCCCGCCGTCGTGGTGCTTGAGCACGCGCAGCCCATCAGCAAGGCCGACAGCATCAACAAGGTCATCGAGGGCAACTACCTCAATTGCGAACGCGTGCTCGTGGTAGACGGCGACACGCTCTTCGCCGACACGTTCCTGGAGCGGCTGAAGGATGAGTTCTACCGCCTGCGGCGCGAGCGGGTTGGCAAGGGCTGGCGCTACGTCATCGAAGACATAGCCATCCAGTCAGGCGCCGTGACTTCTCGACCCCCGGACCAGGTCAGCCTGGCTGCCACGCTTATCTCCAGAGGGCGGGCTGGCGAGTACGCTATCGCGGCGCTCCTGCGCGCCGGGCAGACGGCGCGTATAGGCAAGGGGCCCATGTTCGGCCAGTCCCGTCTTTACACGGTGGTTGGCTGCGGCTTCGTTGCTCGCAAGGGCAGCTTCCCCATGCCCTCGGACACCCTCACGGAGGACCACGACTTCACCCTGCAGGTGCAGAACGAAGAGACCACGGAGCAGCGCCTCAGCGGCGCCGAGCTGCAGCAGCGGGGCTTCCGCGTGCGCACGGCGCAGGGCTACGTAGACGCGTCCGCCTACTTCGACTCTCAGGACGAGGTCGTGGTGCGGCGCAGCGGCGCCGCCCGCTTCGTGCCGAGCGCGCTCATGTACACGGAGGACCCGCCCACCGTGCCCGGCTACATGCGTCAGGTCGAGCGGTGGAACGGCGGCGGCGTCGAGAACGCCATAAAGCGCATGCGCAGCGCGCGCCGGTCTCTGAAACCTAACGTGGCGTTCGCCGCCTACAGTGCCCAGTTCGAGAACCTGTTCGGCCTGGCGCTGCTCATGCTCCTGCTGCCGGTGGCGCTTGGCGTCAACAGCGCCCTGCCTGGTTACGGCACCGCGCTCGACGGCCTGCTCCTCTGGATCGGCTTCGACCTCGTCGCCACCCTCGTCCTGGTGTTCCTCGGCTTCAGGCGACTCTGGCGCCAGCAGGGAGACCGCGGCTTAAGGCTGCTGTGGCGCAGTACCAGGTCGGCGGTCGCTTCCGCGCTGCCGCTGCTCGTGCTGCGGCCGCTCAACGCCATCGCCTACATAGTCGGGGCCACACGCGTCGTGCCCAAGGCGCTGAAGGCCAGGGAGATAGACCCGAGCGTCACCATCACATGGGAGCGCCCCCGCGCGCTGGCGCGCAACCAGGTGGGCACCCGCGTGACTGCCGTCGCCAGCAGCCTCATGCTCGGCATGGGGGCCCTGTTCTCGGGCGCTTTCTACCTGGCTGACGCATCGCGGCCCGGCTACAAGGACACCTGGCTGCTGCTCAACCACCACACGCCCATCGTGGCGGAGGAGCACATCGACCTGCCGCTGATGAACGTCGTCAGGATCATGGTGCAGCCACCGGCGGAGCCGCTGTCGCCGGAGCTGGCCGAGGTGCTGCTAAGTGCCGATGGCCGGGGTGGCGACCAGGGCGAGGCGACCGACCCGACCGTGCCTATAGGTTCCGTCGACATGGCCGGCGAGAGCTTAGACGGTTCCGCTGCCCATGTGGCCGTCACTCCACCTGTGGGTGGCGAGCAGCCGGGCTACCTCTCTGCCTTCTGCAGCGTGGAGTTCACGGCCAACCCTGCGGCCGAGCGCCGACTGCTGGCGGCCGGCGCCGCTGAGTACCAGCCGCTGACCTACTGGCAACGCCTCGTGCTGGCGCGGCTTGTGCCGCTGGCCGCCCACATAGAAGAGGCCTCCACGGCTTACGACCTGCCGCCCAGACTGCTTCTGCAGGTGCTGATAAACGAGTCGTTCCTCGACCCGCTGGCCGTAGGCCCCACAGAGGACCTGGGGCTCTCCCAGGTCACGGGCGACGCGCTCACGCTGCTGCGGGCCATCTCCACGCGCTCCGGTTCGCACTTCGAGAACCCCGTCATGTTCAGCGACACGTTCAACGTGTTCGACCCCGACTTCTCCATCTGCGCCGGGGCCGCCAAGCTGGCGTGGGCGCGTGCCCAACCGCACGGGCATGACGACCACTACGCCTACGCGCGCTACATCAACCCCCTCGAGGGCGTGCAGCGCAGCGGGCTGAACCCGGTGCATGCCGAACTGGTGCGCGCTCTGGACGAGCTGGTAGACACGGTCGACGCGCTCCGCAGCGCCTTCGCGCTGTACCTGGAGGACCCCTCCAAGGTCACCAACCAGGAGCGTGCGCTGCTGGACGTTTACAGCATGGTCGCGCGCGGCGAGCTCGGCATAAGCGGCGCCTACCTGGCCGCACACTCGCTGACGACCAGGTTCGGTATCGACGATGACGCGTTCTACAAGGAGATCGCCGACCGCCTCTACGGCATGGGCAACAGCACGGTCCTCGCCCCGCGCAGTAACTGACCTGAACGGTACGCTCTAAGTGCTAGCAGGCTTAATCGGCGTGCACGAGGCGCACGATGCGCCCCTCCAGCAGCAACAGGAGCAGCTGCCCCTGGCTGCCGGTCGCGACCTCGGTGATGGCCCT
>JBIQNJ010000108.1:0-5766 GCA_044462445.1 Truepera radiovictrix
GGGAGTAACCCATACCCACGCCCCCGCCGTGGTGGAAGCTCACCCAGGCGGCGCCGCTAACGGCGTTGATGGCGAAGTTGAGCAAGGCCCAGTCGGCCACGGCGTCAGAGCCGTCCTTCATGGCCTCCGTTTCGCGGTAGGGGCTGGCGACGCTGCCGCTGTCTAGGTGGTCTCGCCCTATCACGATCGGCGCCTTAAGCTCACCGCTCTTCACCATGTCGTTGAACATGAGCCCGGCCTTGTCGCGCTCGCTGTAGCCCAGCCAGCAGATGCGGGCGGGCAGGCCCTGGTAGGCGAACTTGCTCACGCCCTCGGTGAGCCAGCGCTTGAGCCCCTCGTCGTGCGGGAACAGCTTCAGCAGCGCCTGGTCTGTCTTGGTGATGTCGGCCGGGTCGCCCGAGAGAGCCACCCATCTGAACGGGCCGCGACCCTCGCAGAACTGGTCTCGGATGAACGCCGGCACGAAGCCCGGGTACGAGAAGGCCCGTTCGAAACCGCCTTCCAGCGCGAACGCCCGCAGGTTGTTGCCGTAGTCGAACGCTATGGCGCCGCGGTCCTGCAGGGTGACGATGGCCTCGCAGTGCCTGGCCATGGCCTCCAGCACGCGGGCGCGGTACGCCTCGGGCTGGGCCTTACGCGTCACGTCGACGTCTTCGTCAGGCCTCACGGGGGGTATGTAACCCCACATGGGGTCGTGGGCGCTGGTCTGGTCTGTGACCAGGTCTACCTGCACGCCGCGGCGTACCAACTCGGGTACCACCTCGGCCGCGTTGCCAAGCAGGCCCACAGACAGGGGGCGCCGCTCACTCATGGCGTGCGCCAGCCGAGCCAGCGCGTCGTCGAGGTCGGTGGCGGCCTCGTCTAGATAGTTCGTCTCCAGCCGCCGCTGTATGCGTGCCGGGTCTATCTCCACCACCAGCGCGGTGCCGCCGTTGAGGGTAACCGCCAGAGGTTGCGCGCCACCCATGCCCCCCAGTCCGGCCGTGACCGTGAGGGTGCCGGCAAGGGTGCCGCCGAAATGCTGCCGGGCGGCCGCGGCGAACGTCTCGTAAGTGCCCTGCAGGATGCCCTGAGTGCCGATGTAGATCCACGAGCCGGCCGTCATCTGGCCGTACATCATCAGTCCGTCTTTATCCAGCCTGTCGAACTCGTTCCAGGTGGCCCACTTGGGCACCAGGTTGCTGTTGGCGATGATGACGCGGGGCGCCATGTCGTGCGTACGGAACACGCCAACCGGCTTGCCCGACTGCACCAGCAGCGTCTCGTCGTTCTCCAGCCTGTCTAGCGTGGCCACTATGCGCTGGTAAGACTGCCAGTCACGCGCGGCCTTGCCGCGGCCGCCGTACACCACGAGTTTCTCGGGCGCCTCGGCCACTTCTGGGTCTAGGTTGTTCATCAGCATGCGCTTGGCGGCCTCTTGCAGCCAACCTTTAGCGGTGCGCACGTTGCCGCGCGGGGCGCGGATGGGCCAGGGGGAGGGGAGGCTCTCGGTTATGCCGTTCAGGTTCTGGTGGTCCACGATGGGTGCATTATCGCCTGGCTGGGGGTCTAGATGTGCTGCCCGACAAGGTTCAGATGGCCGCACTTGGTGCATGTCGATAGAGGGCAAACGCTGGCAGCTGCTGCCGGCCAGCTATAACTCTTTGAACGGGTTCTTTACCGTTATTCCTTCGAGGACCTGACCATCGTTGAGGTCCTCGGTCAGGAGCGTGTGACAGCCGGCTTTCTTGGCTGCTGACACTATGAGAGCGTCCCATATGCTCAATCTGCTGGTGATACATACGTCAACCGCGTTCAGCACTAACTCTGCATCTAGGCTAACCACGCGGCCGCGCGCCAGCTGGCGAACGGTCTGGGCGGCCGTGGATTCCGGTAGAGGCGGCTCGAGCTTTCTGGTGACTGCCACGTAGTACTCGTTGAGTACCTGGGAGCTGATCACGAAGTGCGAGACGCTCTCTGCTAAGACCGTGCGGGCGATTCTGTTCTTACGCTTGTCTGCTCGGTCGACGGCGTAGACCAGAACGTTAGTGTCTACGAACGTGGCCACTTGGTGCGTTCCTCGTACAGATCCTCGCGACTCCAACGGCGACCGGTCGAAGCGGCGCCCGTGCCTTCGTCGCTCGTTAGCTCAAGGAACGCCGTCACGATGTCCTTGTCGCGGCTGCCTGCGATGAACTCGTCCAGGTAATCGCGCAATACGGCGTTGACAGACGTGTTCAGCTCCAGAGCGCGGATTCTGGCGCGCCTCAGGACTTCTTCGTCGACCGTGATCGTCAGGTTGGCCACAGGTTCAGTGTAGCACGGATTCCGTGTAATGCTGGGGGCATCTCGGTCTTGTATCAGGTATCAGTTGTCAACGTCTGATTATCTTTGTGTCACATGTGCTACAATCACGTCTATGAGTGACACCGTCGGCCTCCGAGAGTTGCGGCAGCAGGCTTCCGATATCGTGCGCCGCATCGAAGAGGGGCAAGAGGTCGTGGTAACTGTGGCAGGTCGCCCTGCCGCCCGCATCGTTCCTGTGGGTAAGCAACGTTGGCGTACGGGGCGTGAACTGGCGCTGTTGTTCTCAACGCCTGTAGACCCGGCTTGGCAGCAGGAACACGCCGAACGTTCGGACGTGATAGACGGCTCGCTGCGGGACCCATGGCACCACCAGGAGTGAAGGCAGTTCTAGACACCAGTACGCTGATAGCCGCTTGGCGCCCACCTGAGAGCGAGCAGTTCGCCATCTCGGTGGCCAGCCTGGCAGAACTGCACTTCGGGATCTTGCGGGCTGCCGGCACGAAGGTGTTGTCAGACAGGTTGAGAAGACTCGGTGAGATAGAGCATGAGTTCGACCCGATACCGTTCGACTCTCGTGTAGCCAGGGCGTACGCAGTATGCGCCGAAGCAGTAGTGCGTGAAGTGCGAAACCCGCGGCCACGCGCCTTCGACCTAGTGATCGCCGCCACTGCACTGGTGGAGCGGGCCAAGCTCTACACTTTCAATGCTGACGACTTCCGTGGACTGGAGAGCCTGGTAGAGGTTGTAGTGCCCAAACGTTGATGCGGGGCCGTGCGTTAGGCCCGCAGCCCGCATCGACTGTAAGTGAGGCGCCAGGCTGGTTGACGCGGGCAACGGTTGCCCATCTTTGCCGTCCGGCCCATGCTCGGTGGTCGTGGTTTAGGCGACCCTGGCTCCAAAGTTATGGGGGCACCCAGTTCAAGCTGGGTGCCCCCACGGGTCATCAAGTGCTCTAAACAGCGTAATAGCTACCGCAGACTGCCGGCCAGTATGCCCTTGGTGGTAACGCCATCCACTTTCTCGAACTGGATGCCGCTCACACCAAGGAAGTTCTGCTGGTTGAAGTCTAGGGCTATCCAGCTGCTGGTCACCAGCTTGTAGGTGCGGCCGGGTTCCACCGTCAACGGGCTGGCGTACACGAAGTCGCCGCTGCGCACCCATACGGGCGTGTTGGCGTCGAAGTTGGCGCGGCTCATGATGGTGGCCATGGTGTCGGCGTCTACTTCGGCCACCATCACGTCGTTGTCGAAGCGCATGAACTCGTTGAAGCGGTACAGGCTGAGCGGCCCGGCGGTGAGGCCCGAGCCGAAGCTGGTGTGGTTGAGCAGAGCCACGTCGGCGTCCACCGAGTCGCGGAGGGTGGTGGTGGCCCAGTCGGCGGCCTGACGCACGCTTAAGCTTGCGGGCACCACGCCAACCACCTCGAGGTCGGCCTCGGTGAGCAGCTCGGCGCGCGCCTGTTCAACGCGGTCTGCGTAGGCTTCGTCGGGCTTCTGGCTGTTTATCAACACCACACTCGAGCGAACGCTCCAGCCGTCCTTCACGGCGGTGGCGCGCACCACGCGCAGGTACTCGCCCCTGAAGCCGTTGTGTTGGTAGGGGATGCCGTTGACGGTGGTGTTAACGGTCAGATGGTCGTGGCCGCCGACGACCGTGAGGGTGTTGGCACGGTTGAGCAGCCTGAGCACCTGAAGGTCGTCTACCACGCCGGAGTGCGAGAGCACGTACAGGTTGGGCAGGTTGGCGGGGATGTTGCGTATCTGCCGTGCGGGGGCGGCCACGAGGATGCTGTCGCGCGCAGCGGCCGCGTAGGTGCTCATCTGGTTGGTGGCCAGTCCCACCACGGTTATCTGACCGGGGCCGGCCGGAACCGTGACGTAGGCGGGCTGCAGCGCCTGGCCACTGGCCGCGTCTACCACCCCGCCGATGACGGTTATGCCGCGCGAGTAGGCGTCTGCGATGAACTGCTGGTAGCTCACGAAGTCGAACTCGTGGTTGCCTATGTTGAGGATCACGGGAGCTATGCCGTTGAGGCGCTGGAGGAACGCCCAGTCCAGCTCGCCGGCGTTGCGGGAGGCCACTGCGTTGCCCAGCTCGAAGAGGTCGCCGTTGAACACCACGTAGGTGTCTGCCTGGGGGTTGGCGCGGACGATGTCTGCCACCGCCGTGATGATCTGCGGGTAGGCGTCGTAAGCGCTGTGGGTGTCGGCCATGTTGATGAACACGGCGTCTTGGGCGAGGGCCGAAACGGCCAGCAGCAGGGCTGCTATGGACAGGCTGAGTCTGCGCAGGAGCTTGTTCACGGGGCAGTATAAACGCGCATCGTCAGGGGAGAATCAACTCGCCCCGAAGCTGGGGTAGCCGGGCCCGTAAGGCTGGCCTAAGCTCAGGCGGGCCGCCAGACTGCGTTACTCGCGTACCGCCACGTAAACCCCGAGGCCTATGAGCGTGCCGCCCGACGCCACCCGTTGCACGGCCTGCAAGCGCCGGCTGCGCTTTAGCACCCGCGAGAGCGGACCCGCTGCCAGCACCACCAGCATGTCTGCGCCGCTGGTGAGCAGCGTAGTGGTGAAGCCCAGCAGCACGAACTGAACGAACGCGTTGCCCTGCGGGTATATGAACTGAGGTATGAACGCCAGGAAGAACAGCGCCGTCTTGGGGTTGAGCACCTCCGTGAGGAAGCCCTGCAGCAGCGCGCCGCGGGCCACGCCGGTAGGCTTCGACGGCGTGTTGTTGGCGGCTTGTTCGCTAGGCAGATCTGGAGTGTGCCCGCTGCGCTCCAGGATGGTGCGAACACCCAGGTACACGAGGTAAGCGGCGCCTGCCCACTTGACCACCGAGAACGCCACGGCACTGGCGGCCAGCAGGGCAGAGACACCCACGGCCGCGGCCAGGGTGTGGAACATGCCGGCGAACGCCGTGCCCAGCGTGCTTAACATGCCTTCGCGCCTGCCGCCCCTCACCGTGCGGGCCAGCACGTATAGCATGCCCGGGCCGGGAACCACGGCCAGTACGAAGGCCGCCACGAAGAAGACGCCGAAGGTGGTGGGGCTTAGCATGCGAACCTCATGCGGAAGTTTACGCCCTGGCCGCCGGGCGCGTGAGGCCGCCCCGGTATGGCAACCGCCTATAGTGCAGCATGCTCAAGCTCGCGACGATCGTTTGGGGTGTCAAGGATTTCGGTGCCGCCGTGAAGTTCTGGATGGCCGCGCTCGATTACGTGCCGAAGTACGAGATAGACGACGATGACTGGGCGCTGCTGATGCCACGCACGGGAGAAGGAGTGCAGATGGGCATCCAGTTGGTCACCTCTGACGCCGAGTCTCACCAGCGGCACCACCTAGACCTGTACGCCGAGGACCAGGCGGCAGAGGTGGAGCGGCTCATCGGGCTAGGCGCCACCCGCGTGGATTGGCGTTATGGCGAGGGCGCAGATTACGTGGTGCTGGCCGACCCAGACGGGAACAGGTTCTGCGTTAT
>JBIQNJ010000109.1:0-5451 GCA_044462445.1 Truepera radiovictrix
ACTCCTGACCTTCTGATCCGTAGTCAGACGCTCTATCCAACTGAGCTACGGGCGCATGGTTGGTGCCGTGGCGCGCTGGAGGCAGATAAGCCGGCCTGCGGTCGAGGCTCAGTACTCTAGCACGGCGGCATAAAGTGGGGCGGTGGCTCAGAACATCTACGATGACCCTAGGTTCTTCGAGGGCTATAGCCAGCTGGCGCGCCAGAGGCTAGGGCTGGAAGGGGCTCCCGAGTGGCCGCTGGTAAGGGGCATGCTTCCAGCTATAGCCGGCAAGCGCGTCGTCGACCTCGGCTGCGGCCTGGGTTGGGTGTCTCGGTGGATGCGCGAGCAAGGAGCTAGCAGCGTCCTGGCACTGGACATCTCTAAGAGGATGATCCAGCGCGCGCGAGCGGCCACAGACGATAGTGGCATCGAGTACCGCATCGCTGACCTGGAGACCCTGGAACTTCCAGAGGCCGCGTTCGATATCGCCTACAGTTCGTTGGCCTTTCACTACGTCCGCGACTTCTCCCGCCTGGCCCGGCAGATCAGCCGAGCGTTGGCGCCGGGCGGTCACCTGGTGTTCACCATAGAGCACCCCGTCTATATGGCTGCTGCCCGTCCCCCACTGGGTGGCAGACGAAGACGGCCGCAAGACCTGGCCGGTGAACGGTTACTCGCTGGAAGGCGAACGCCGCACCGATTGGTTCGCACAAGGGGTGTTGAAGTTCCACCGGACCATCGCCACGACCCTTAACGGCCTCATAGCTGCCAGCTTCGAGATCCGCCGGCTGGAGGAGTTCGCGCCGACCGCGGAGCAGATACTGGAGAACCCGGAACTGGCCGAGGAAGTGGAGCGGCCCATGTTCCTGCTGGTCGCGGCGCAGCGTAAGCCTGTCGCTGGCTGACGACGGTCGACTGCTAGTTACAGCCCCGACCGCACGACCCCCACGGTTCATCTGCACGTAGCCGAACACACAATGAGTCACGCAGCACCGGTGTATGGTTACATGTAACCGACGGAGGCGCTGGCATGTCCGAACCCAACAGCCCGAAGCCCTCAAGGGTGAAGGTACAAGAGCACCGCCGAAGGCTCAGAGCGCAGGGCTTACGCCCCATACAGATCTGGGTACCTGACGTGCGCGCCGCCGCCTTCAAGGCTGAGGCGCACCGGCAGTCGCTGCTGGTAACAGCAAGTTCGCACGCAGCCGAGGATCAGGCGTTCATCGACGCGGTGTCCGAGCTGAACGAACGGACCGCCGACGAGCCTGACAGCGCAGGATGAGGCGCGGCGAGGTCTGGACCATCTCGGGCGGCAAGGACTACGCACGTAAGCCTCGGCCCGCCGTCGTGCTGCAGGACGACAGCTTCAACGCCACAGACTCGATAACCGTGTGTGCGTTCACGACCGACACTACCGAGGCCCCGCTGTTCCGACTGCCGGTGGAGCCGAACCCTCAGAACGGGCTCCACGAGCCCTCCTGGCTGATGGTAGACAAGATAACGACCGTGCAGAAGTCGAAGATAGGCAAGCGCATCGGGCAGCTGAGCCCGGAAGACATCATCCGGCTGAACCAGGCCGTGGTCGTCTTCCTCGGGCTGGCGGTGTCTCCACGGGCCAGCAGGTAGGGGCTCAGACTAAAGCGCTTAGCTAGCCCAGCTTCTCAAGATACGCCCTGTGAAGTTCCGGCCAACCCGCCTCCAAGGCGTCGTGCCCCACGATCCGCCCAACCGGCGCACCGTCCAGGAAGCGCTGCGCCACGTCGATGCAGATGTGCCAACCGGCGGCGAAGCCCGCTATCTGATCGACTAGCTTAGTCTCGTGCCGCAGGGTCAGGACAGTACCGCCGCCGCTAGGTTTCAGCTCCCACGTCAGCAGGTCTTCTCCCCAACGGTAGCTGAGCGACTTGGCATAGGTGCATTCCAGCACCTCACCGTCGAGGGTCACCGGCACCTCCCCGCCATCCGTCATCGTCAACCTCACCGGACCCACAGAGTCCATGGCACGGTCAGCCACGTACGGCAGCCACTCGAGCTGTTCCCGTGGCTCGGTCAGCGCCCTCCATACCTTCTCGGGGGAGTGCATCAGCGTTCGGGTGAAGACGAGTGTGGCCGTATGCTCGCCGATCAACCGCCTGACCTCAGCTAATGGGCTCCACTTCATATCGTGTGGTGTCATCCCGCCATCCTCTCCAGGTGGCTCTCAAGCGCGTCGAGGCGCTTGCTCCACAGCGCCCGGTACGGCTCCAGCCAGGCGTCGATAGCCCTTATCCTCTCGGGTTCAAGCCTGTAGATGCGCCGTTGCGCTTCAGTTCTGCTGCTCACGAAGCCGGCCTCCCTCAACACTCGCAGATGCTTCGAGACGGTCGGCTGCGCCAGTTGCAACTGGTCTGCGAGGCCGTTGACGCTCACCTCTCCAGCGCGAAGCCGGTCGAGTATGTTCCTTCGTGACGGTTCTGCCAGCACCGCGAACAGGTCTTGTCGCATAGTCCTTATATACCCTATACTGCATATACCTTGCAAGGCATATAAGGAGTCCCGACATGGCAACGGTGTTCCGCGGCGTCTTCCTCACCAGCGAGCAGCCCGAAGTAACGGCGAAGTTCTACCAGCGGGTGGCGTTGCTGCCCCTAGAGGCCGTGGGAACACCGGGCCGGTACGTTTACTGGCACCTAGACCGTGACGGAGTCCAACTAGCCATACACGCCTCCAGCGCTTTCGCCGACTACACCCATCCGCCACTGCCGACCTCGAATCTGACCCACCTGTACTTCCAGATCGAAGACCACGCTGCGTTCCTAGCGCATCTGGATAACCTCAAGGTCGAAGCCGAGGCGATCGACGACGTGACCGTTACCGTTCGGGATCCCGATGGTCGCATGGTGATGTTCGGCACAGCGTAGAAAGGGCCTGTTGAGGGAGGCAGAGGCCGACCGACGCCCTCCCTCAAACGGGCAGCCTCAGTTCATAGACCACCTCTCCATACTCACTACCGGGAATAGGGTCGGGAAAGTCGACGAACTCGGTACGAACATGCCTCATGCCGATCTTCTCCATCACGCGGCGAGACGCACCGTTGACGGCCATAGTGGTCGCCGTTATGTAGCCGTAACCCTCATGCCGAAGGGCCCACCGCGCCAGTGCGGCCGCCCCTTCGGTAGCGTAACCTTTACCCCACCAGTCTGACCGCAGGCGAAAGCCGAGTTCGGCGCACGATTCTCCGGAAGGTACCAGGCTGAACCAGCCCACGAACTCCTCAGTCTGGGTCAACCGCGCGGTCCACACATACGGCTCTGTGCCTCGCGGCATAAGGAACGGCTGAGCAGCCGGATCGGTCAGCAGGTGATCAACCGCCCCTCCATTCAGGTAGTGCATCACGAGCGGGTCGAGCTCCAGCGCAATGAAGTCGGCGCGGTCTGCCGGCTCACAACTCCTCAGCGTCAACCGGTCAGTCACTAGTAGGCGGGAGGGGTCAAGGTACATGCGCTACTCGCGGGTCTCGTATCAGCCGATCTGGTCAGACAGTATCCGCGCCACAGTGCCGATGAGCCTATCGGCATCAGGGTTACGCGTCCGATACTCGTTCGTGCGGACGAAGACCGAGATGGCATGACGCCTCCCATCGGGGAACTCCACCACACCGATCTCGTTGCGCACGACCCCTATCGTCCCGGTCTTGCCGCTGACCTTCACCTCGTCGCTGGGGAAGCCGGTCTTAAGCCTATGCGACCACACCTGCAGCCCAAGTATGTGGCGCGCTTCCGCACACGCGTCAGCGGCGGCGGCCCGGTCGGTCCAGATCAGGTTTAGAAGGCGGCATGACTCGCGAGGTGTGGACCGGTTCGTTCTCTCCGGCGTGCAGACCGCCAGGCGCGCCACCATCGCGGAGTCCTCCTTCGTGAACTGCATCCTGGGGTCGGCGAAGTCGGTCGCCCCTACATCCTCGAGCATGGTGGCGAAGAGGGCCGCACAATCGCCTATCAGCTTCGTTCCTGGCAGCCCGAGAGCGTCCATGGTGGCGTTGACCCGCTCCACCCCCACCAACCCGGTCACGATGTCCGTGGCAGCGTTGTCGCTAACGGTGATCATCGAGGTGGCGACGTCTCGCAGCGACCACTCGGCCGGGTCGCGGAACACGCTCAGACCGGTCGGCCCCAAGGTGGCCTGTGCCGGGGAGAACTTGATGCGGGCGGCCGGGTCGAGCTCGCCGGCAGCCACCTGGCGCACGTACTCCACCAGAACAGGGACCTTGAAGACAGACGCCGTGACGACCGCGGAATCGGACTGGAAGCCCACCTCCTCGCCCGAGTCGATATCGAGCGCGTGGGCGAAAACGGTGGCGCCAACGGCTGCCGAGGCTGCGGATATCTGACGGTTCACGGCGGCTTGGTCGATGCTCTGCGACATGGCCCGAATGCTATCGCGAACTCATGGCCATGGACTAACGCACCACACATTGTTCCGCGGTCTCTGAGGCCCGCAGACAGCTCTTTCGCTTGTGCGAGCCCGGCCTATCGCTGATGATGGCGCATGACCACGTTCGCTGATCATGATGCTTACATCTCTGCCGCACCGGAAGCACTCCGGCCGCTCTTGACGCAGCTACGTACCAAGCTCGCTCAAGCGCTACCCGACGTGGACGAAGTGATCCGCTACGGCATGCCAGGGTTCGGCTCTGGGAAGTCGATCATCGCCGGCTATGCCGCCTTCAGCAAGCAGTGCGGCCTCTACGTGAGCAACGCCGCCATCAGCGAGTTCGCGGACGCCATCGCCGAGGCTGGCCTCAAGGCTACCAAGACCGGCGTCACGTTCTCGCCCGGCAAGCCTATTCCAGACGAGCTGGTCACCGGTCTTGCCCTCGCGTCGCGTAAGTCGCTGGGGGTATGAGGTGCCGCTGCCCCATCACCCGGCAGTAACCGCGGGGTAGGAAGGCAGCTCGCAGAGTGGTGCTGATGGATGGCTATAGCGCCCACAACGGCGAGTTGTGGCGGAGGGTGAGGGATTCGAACCCCCGGACGAGTCACCCCGTCTGCAGTTTTCAAGACTGCCGCCTTCAACCGCTCGGCCAACCCTCCAGGTCGTCGGGTCCCTGAGGACCGTCCACAGTCGAGCAGGCCCGAGTATATGAGCGTTGGTTAGGGGTGTCAACGAAGAAGGACGCAGCCGCTAAGCTGCGCCCTTGACTCTGGTGCGCCCGAGAAGATTCGAACTCCTGACCTTCTGATCCGTAGTCAGACGCTCTATCCAACTGAGCTACGGGCGCATATGTTGTTCCGCTCGCGAGCGGTTGGCGGAGAGGGAGGGATTTGAACCCTCGATAGAGGTTTTGCCCCTATACTCCCTTAGCAGGGGAGCGCCTTCAGCCGCTCGGCCACCTCTCCATCCCGGTTGTCGCGTGACCACGGTGCACTTACCCGCGCACCACAGACAGCGTATGAGGATACACGCGGCGCGCGAGGCGTGTCAACGACC
>JBIQNJ010000110.1:0-5366 GCA_044462445.1 Truepera radiovictrix
AACACATGGTGATAATCTTCACACGGGGGCAAACCCTCTTCCCTGCTGGAGGACAAAGTAATGATCCGAGTTCTGAGAGTCGCGCTCTTCGCCGCGTCGTTCCTGCTCGCTACGGCGGCGTTCAGCCAAACCGTGGTCGTCACTCAGGCGGCGGACGCCGCCACGCTTGATCCCGGTTTCAACCGTGAGCTCGCTACCTATAACGTCCTCTGGCATATCTACGATCCGCTTATCCTCAAGCAGGGCGACGGCTCGTTCGTTCCTGCGCTGGCCGAGAGCTGGGAAGCGGTCGATGACCTCACCTGGCACTTCACTCTTCGCGAAGGTGCCAAGTTCCACAACGGTGAGGCCGTGACCTCGCACGCGGTCAAGTACTCCGTCTCGCGCATCCTGGACCCCGAGAACGCGTCGCCCATCCGTAGCGGCTACAACTTCATAAAGGACGTTGAGGTCTTGAACGACCGCGAGTTCCTCGTTCACACGCATACCCCGCAGCCGCTGGCTCAGGTGACCTTCAGCGAGCTGTTCGTCGTGCCCCCGGTGCACGTAGCCGCCGTCGGCTTCGAGGCGTTCGGCACCCAGCCTGTGGGCTCGGGCCCTTACCGCTTCGTCTCGTGGCAGCGCGGCGTCGAGATCGTGCTCGAGGCCAACCCCGACTACTGGGGTGAGCCTGCACCCGCAGAGCGTCTCATCTTCCGACCCAGCGAAGACGCCTTCTCACGCACCTCCTCGCTCAGCGCCGGCGAGACCGATCTCATAGTCGGCATCCCGTCCAGCCTCCAGCCCCTCGTGGCCAGCAGCCGCGACGTTGCGCTCAAGTCGGTCGAGTCTGCACGCGTCATCTACATCGGCATCAACACTCTCAAGGGCGGCGCTCTGGCAGACCCGCGCGTGGCTCAGGCGCTCAACTACGCCGTAGACGTGGACGCCATCATCGCCGGCGTCCTGGCCGGCGCAGGCGTGCCCACCACCACGTTGCTCACCAGCGTCGACTTCGGCTACACCTCTGACGTCGAGCGTTTCGGCTACGACCCCGAGCGCGCTAGAGCGCTGCTCGCCGAAGCGGGCGCCAGTGATCTCTCCATAACCCTGGGTACCCCCAACGGCCGCTACGTGAACGATGTTCAGGTAGCGCAGGCCGTGGCCGCGCAGCTGCAGGACGTCGGCATCACCGTCGACGTGGCCGTGCAGGAGTACGGCGCCTACGTGGGCGCGCTGTTCAGCGGCAACGCTCCCGACCTCTACCTCATCGGCTGGGGCAACTCGCCGCTCGACGCCGACTACATCCTGTGGTCGCTAACGGGCACGGGCCAGCTCCTCAGCTACTACTCCGACGCTCGCCTGGACGAGCTGCTGACCATCGGCCGCAACAACATCGACCGTGACACCCGCGCGGCCGCCTACGCCGAGGCCATGCAGATCCTCACCGACGCGCCCGCCGCCATCTACCTCTACAAGCCCGTAGATACCTACGGCGTGTCGGCCCGCCTGGCGGCCTGGGAGCCGCGCGGCGATGAGCTGATCCGCATTCACGGCTTCGAGCTGCAGTAACACCGCAGCAAGACGTGAGCGACTCTGGTAACGCGCCGCAGAAGCAACCGCAGATACCGGCGCACATACTGGACTACACCCTCGATAAGGTCGCCAGGCTGGTCTCGACTCCCAGCCTGGCGGCCGAAGGCAGAGGCATTCAGGAGACCGCCGCGTTAGTGCGCGAGCTGCTGGAGGCCGAGGGTGTACGGACCGAGCTGCATGACACGGGCGGCGCGCCAGTGGTGTACGGCGTAGGCGGGAACCCTGCGGGGCTTACCATCCTGTTCTACAACCATTACGACGTGCAGCCCGCAGACCCGGTAGAGGCGTGGACCTCTGACCCCTGGACGCTGACGCGTAGGGGCGACAACTGGTACGGTCGCGGCGCCGCCGACGACAAGGGCGAGCTGGTCTCGCGCCTGGCGGCCATACGCTGGTTCAGGGAGCAGCACGGCGAGCTTCCTTTCCAGGTCAAGTTCCTGATCGAGGGCGAGGAGGAGATCGGCAGTCCGAACCTTGCCCCATACATAGAGAAGAACGCCGAGCTGCTGGCTGCCGACGCCGTGCTGTGGGAGTTCGGCGCCGTAGACTCCGCGGACCGCCCCATGACCTACACGGGGCTTAAAGGCATCATCTCGGCGGAGCTGACCGTGCGCACCGCCAAGCACGACCTGCACTCGGGCTTCTCGCCTGCCATCGAGAACGCGGCGTTCCGCCTGGCCTCCGCCCTCGTCGGCCTGCGCAGCCCGGACGGCACGGTGCTCGTAGACGGCTTCTACGACGACGTGAGGCCCGTGACCGTGGCCGAAGAGCGCGCACTGCAGGCACTCCCCGACGAGGACGAGGAGCTCATCAAGGCCTTCGAGCTGGCCGGCTTCCTGGGTGGCCGCACCTCCACAGACCTGCACCGGCAGCTGTACCTGCAGCCCGTGTTCAACATCAACGCTTTCGAGGCGGGCTACAACGGCCCCGGCATCCGCACAACTCTGCCGGCCACCGCCCGCGCACGAATAGACGTCCGCCTCGTTCCCGACCAGGACCCCTCCAGGATCTGGGAGCAGCTCAAGGCTCAGCTCGTCAAGAACGGCTTCGGCGACATCGAGCTTAGGGTCCTCGACCACTTCGAGGCCGGCACCCGTTCCGACATCGAGCACCCGTTCGTGCAGACGAGCCTGCAGGCCATGCGCGAGGTGTACGGCCAGGAGCCGTCGCTGTTCCCCAGCTCGTTCGGCTCCGGACCCATGTACCCGTTCGCGAAGCACATCGGCGCCCCGATAGCCGGCCTGGGCATCGGCTACCCCGGATCGCGCATCCACGGGCCCGACGAGCACATCCGCCTGCAAGACATCCATGGCGGCATCGCCACCCTCAAGCGCCTCTTCGAGCTGTACGCGAACCGGTGATGAGCGTGCGCGGCGTCAGGCACCAGCGTGATCGGCGCCCTGCCCCGCGCACGAACGCCTACTACCGTCCTACCCTCGGCCGACTGGAGCGCTGACGGCAGATGCTCAAGTACCTACTCTGGCGCCTGGGCCTAAGCGTGGTGGTGCTCTTCGGCCTCAGCATCATCGTGTTCGCTGTCATGAACCTGTCGGGAGACCCGGTGCTCCTTCTCCTGCCGCCAGACACGCCGGCGGCCGACATGGAAGAGTTCCGGCAGCGCATGGGCTTCAACGATCCCCTGCCGGTTCGCTACTGGGCGTTCCTCACGCAGCTTGTGCGCCTGGACTTCGGCAACTCCATCCAGTACCGTGTCCCCGCGCTGGGGCTGGTGCTGGAGAGGATGCCCTACACGCTCAGCCTCGCCGGGCTCGCCATCTTCATCGCAGTGCTGCTGGGCGTACCCGCGGGCGCGTTGGCGGCCGTCAAGCGCGGCAAGTTCTCCGACGTGCTGCTGTCGGGCGTGGCCATCCTCGGTCAATCGACTCCGGTGTTCTGGCTCGCCATCATGGCCATCCTCCTCTTCGCCGTGCAGCTCGGGTGGCTGCCCGCCAGCGGCTCGGGCACGTGGCGGCACTACATCCTGCCCTCAGCCACGCTGGCCGTGTACCTGCTTGGGGGCATCGTGCGCGTCAGCCGGACCAGCTTCCTGGAGGTGCTGTCGCGCCCGTACATCCGCACGGCCCGGTCCAAGGGCTTAAGCGAGGGCGTCGTGGTCATGCGGCACGCGCTGCGCAACGCCGCCATCCCCGTGGTCACGCAGATAGCGCTGCAGGCGCGCTACGTCATAGGTGGCTCGGTCATCACGGAGAGCATCTTCTCCTGGCCCGGGCTCGGACGCCTGCTGGTGCGTGGTGTGTACGCCCGCGATTACCCCATCGTCGAGGCAGGGGTGTTCGTCATCGCTATCCTGCTCATCATCATCAACACCCTGGTAGACATCTCGTACACGTGGCTCAACCCGCGCGTGAGGCTCAGCAAATGAAGCGGGGCCGCTTCTGGCACGACCTCGTGCGCACCCCGCAGGCGCTGCTCAGCTTCGCCTTCCTCGCCATAGTGGTGGTCGTGGCCCTCACCTTCCAGTGGTGGTACCCGGTGGACCCCATGCGCCAGAACCTGCTTACGACGCTGAAGCCACCCATGACCGAGGGCGCCACGACCGTGCACTACCTGGGCACAGACCAGCTGGGTCGTGACCTCACGGCCCGCGTGCTGCTGGGCGCGCGTATCTCGCTGCAGGTGGCCGGTATCGCCCTCGCCATCTCCCTCGTGTTCGGCACGCTCGTAGGGCTGCTGGCCGGCTTCTTCGGCGGGTGGATCGACTCCGTCATCACGGGCGCAACAGAGACCATCATGGCGCTGCCGTTCATCGTGCTGGCCATAGCAGTCATCGGCGCGCTGGGCTCAAGCACCACAGTGGTCATCCTCACGCTGGGCTTCACTAGTTGGGTGGGTTACGCCAAGCTGGTGCGCGCCCGAGTCATGGAGTTACGCGAAGAGGACTACGTGCAGGCGGTGTTCGCGCTGGGTGCGCGCACCCGCCGGGCGCTGTCGCGCCACATATTGCCCAACGTACTGCCTCTGATAATCGTGGAGTCCACCCTGTCTCTCGGCAGCCTCATCCTGGCGGAGGCGGGCCTCAGCTTCCTCGGCCTGGGCATCCAACCGCCCACGCCGACCTGGGGCGGCATCCTCAGCGAGGGCCAGGTGTACGTGGCGGTGGCCCCGTGGATAGCCATCTTCCCCGGCCTCCTGCTGGTGCTGACGGTGCTAGCCACCAACTTCCTGGGCGACTTTTTGCGTGACGCTGTTAGCGTTGACGCCTGAGTCGTTAAACGACGCCTAAAGCGCAGACACACCTCGAAAACCACTCGCGGGTCTACACTCTCCCTCAAGCTAGTGCAGCAAGAAGGCCGTTAGCAGCGGGCCTGCGGGCTTGACGAGTGCGTTGTACGCAGCTCACTCACCGTGGTTTGATTTCGTATACGAAGCCGTGTACGATACGTATACCAAGCAAACCCTGAGCCCGCTCAAGGAACGAGGTGCAGCATGAAGTGCTTCATGTATTGCGAGTGGATCGACGAAACGCGTGTTCGTAGGTCCATGCCAGACTGCGTCGTCATCGACACAGTGACGCTTCCCGACCACAAGCTGGTCTTCACCACGTACGTGGAAGACGAGGACAAGACCGAACGCGGCAGCGGCTGCCACATGGTGCCGTCTGTAGGCGATGAGGTTCTTGGCCTGCTCGTCGAACTGAACGATGAGGAGGTAGCGATAGCCGCAGGCCTATCACGGGTAGAGCATGGGCGCTATATAGCCCAGAACTACACCGTCATAGACTCGAGGGGCAACGAGCATGACTCCGTGGCCTACGTCATCAAGCACCCACT
>JBIQNJ010000111.1:0-5327 GCA_044462445.1 Truepera radiovictrix
GGCGGATGCGCTTGGTCCAGCTCATCTCACTGACGTGGATGAGGCCCTCGAGGCCCGGCTCGATCTCTACGAACGCGCCGAACGGGGTGAGGTTGGTTACGTGGCCGGTGATGCGCTGGCCGATGGTGTAGTGAGCCAGCACGTTCTCCCACGGGTTGCTGGCCAGGTTCTTCATGCTGAGGTTGATGCGCTCGCGCTCAAGGTCCATGTCGAGAACCTCGACCTTGACCTTGTCGCCCACCTTGACCACGTCGCGCGGGTGGCTGAAGCGGCCGTGGGTGAGCTCGCTGCGGTGCACCAGGCCGTCTACGCCGCCCAGGTTGACGAACACGCCGAAATCGGTGATCTCGACCACTTCGCCTTCCAGGCGGGCGCCGGGCTCCAAGCGCTTGAGCGTGTCTTCCTTCAGGTGGGCTACTTCGTCTTCGAGGATGGCGCGGCGCGAGATGATGACGCGGTTGCGGCGCCGGTTGAGCTCGATGATCTTGACCTTCATGCGCCGGCCGACGTAGGGACTGAGGTCGTTGACGCGGCGGATGTCGACCTGGCTGGCCGGCAGGAACGCGCGCACGCCGAGGCTGGCCACGAGGCCGCCACGGACCTTCTCGACTATCTCTACCTCAACGGGCTTGGCGTTGTCGTGAATGTCTTGAAGCAGGTTCCAGGCGCGCTCCTGGTCGGCGCGCTTCTTGGAGAGCACGATGGTGCTGTTGGGTATGTCGGAACGGATGACGTACACCTGGATCTGGTCGCCGGGCTTGAAGTACTTGGCGGCCTCTTCGGCGTTGCTCTCGTGTTCGAAGAGCTGGTTGTACGGCAGTACGCCCTCGATCTTGGCGCCCACGTCGACAACGATGCCATCTTGCGCCAGCATGATGACCTCGCCGGTGGTGATCATGCCGCGGTGCACGGGCTTGCGGGCCAGTTGCTCATCGCTGGCTGCCAGCACGTCTTCCATGGTGATCTCTTGACCGTCGTCGGCGCCGGCTGAGGCCGGTGCAGATGCCTGGGCAGGCGCAGCGGCCGGGGCGGCCTCTGCGGGGGTGCTTTCAGCGGTTTGTGCAGCTGCTACGGAGGAAGCCTGATCTGAGTCGACGTTCTCTACGCTGGCAGCTGGCGAGCCTACTCCCTGTTCGGCGTTCGCAGCTGGGTCCGGTGAGGTTGCTTCTTCCGGGGCTGGGACGGTGCCCGGGGCAGGGTTCCCCGAGGCGGGGTTTACTTTCTCATCCATTTAAGGGGGTTCCTCCTAGGTAGTCTTGCACTTGCAACTGTTCATTTAACCACACCAGGGCCCCTTTTAGCAAGGAACGCTTTCACCGAAAACACCGATTCTGAACGGAATATGAGCGCTCTACCGTACTGGCACTGAAGCGCGATAACACGCCTCATTGGTCTGACCGTTCGGGCACGAATTCGGCGCTCGGACCAGGCGGGGTGGGAGCGTATTTTCCATATCGTTCGCCCAGCGCGTCGAACCGCCCACGGTTGGGCCTCCGAGCAGTTACCATCTGTGCCAGCAGCTCTTCACGCCTGATGTTGGTGTGTTCTTATGGCCGTGAAGGCGCTTTAGGAGGAAACTTATGAAGAGACTAGCTGCAGTGGTTCTGGCACTAGCGTTGCTGGGCGGCGCGTTCGCCCAGAGCCTCACCGTGTACTCGAGCGTAGACGAAGAGAACGCCGCCAAGCTGTTCGCCGCGTTCACCCGCGACACGGGCATCGAAGTGAACTTCGTGTTCCTGTCGGCCGGCCCGGCCTTGAGCCGCATAGAAGCCGAGTCCAGCCGGCCCCAGGCCGACGTGTGGTTCGGCGCCCCCAGCGAGAACCACGTGCTGGCCGCCGAGCGCGGGCTTACCCAGCCCTACGTGACCTCCAACGCCAGCGCGCTGGCCAGCAACTTCCAGGATGCCAACGGCTACTGGTACGGCATCTACACCAACCCGCTGGCCGTGGGCGTGCGCACCGACACCCTCGAGGCGCGCGGCGTGCCCGTGCCCACCAGCTGGGCCGACCTCACCGACGAGGCGTACAAGAGCCTGCTGCAGATGCCTTCTCCGCAGTCCAGCGGCACGGGCTACGCCGTCATCATGACGCTCATCGAGCTGTGGGGTGAGGAAGCTGCCTTCGAGTACCTCGAGGCCCTGCACCCCACCATCCAGACCTACACCCAGAGCGGCACCGCCCCCTCGGGCGCGCTCGGCGTGGGCGAAACAGCCATGGCGCTACAGTTCACCCCGGGCTTCCTTAAGCTGGCTGACGAGGGCTTCCCCGTGGCCGTAGTGTTCCCTAGCGAGGGCGTGGGTTACGAAGTGGCTGCCGCGTCCATCCTCGCGGGCGCCACCAACCTCACTGAGGCCCAGGCCCTCATAGACTGGATCACCTCTGAAGCCGGCCAGCAGGAGCTGGTAGCCAACAAGACGTACTTCCTGCCTGTGCGTGCCGACGTGAGCGCCGGCGAGGGCATCCCCACTCTGGACAGCATCACGCTGGTGTCGTACGACCCGGCCGTGGCCGCCGCACGGCGCCAGGAACTCGTGGACCGCTGGCTCGAGCAGGTTCTCGGTCAGTAAGCGCTCTCTCGGGGTCGGGCCGGTTATAGGCCCGACCCCGGCCGCCCATATCTTGTGAAGCAACTCAGGCGACTAGCCCGCGACCCGCTGCTGCTGGCGTTGATCATCATCATCTTCGCCTCGCTCGGGCTGTTCGTGGTGTACCCGCTGGTCAAGGTGTTCTTGACCAGCTTCCAGACGCGCGCCGGGGTACTGACGCTGGAGAACTACCAGTTGTTCGCCAGCCGGCGCCTGTACCAGAGCGCCCTACGGAACAGCCTGATGGTGGGCGCTCTGGTGGCGGTGATAAGCGTGGTTCTGGGCTACATCCTGGCGTTCGTCACCACGCGCCTGCGCACACCCGGCCGCGGCCTGTTGCACATGGTCACTATGCTGCCCATCATCTCGCCGCCGTTCGTCAGCGCAGTATCTATCTTGTTCCTGTTCGGTTTCAACGGTCTCATCACGCGCCGGCTGCTGCAACTCGACGACTTCAGCATCTACGGTTTCGGGGGCGTGGTCCTCAGCCAGGTGTTCACTTTCACGCCCATCGCCTACCTCTCGCTGCGCGGCGTGCTGCAGTCCATCAACCCCACGCTGGAAGACGCCGCGCTCAACATCGGCGCCACCAAGCTTCAGTCGTTCTTACGCGTGACCCTGCCGCTGTCGCTGCCCGGCATCGCCAGCGCGCTGCTCATCGTGTTCATAGAGTCGCTGGCCGACTTCGGCAACCCGCTCGTGCTGGCCGGTGCCACGTTCCCCATGCTGGCCCCGCAGGCCTACCTGGAGATAACAGGCTCGTTCAACCTGCCGCGCGGTGCCGCCTTGGCGGTGGTGCTGCTCATACCCAGCCTCACCGCCTTCGCCGTCCAGCGCTACTGGATCTCGCGCAGGCAGTACATAACGGTCACCGGCAAGCCCACGGCGTCTACCTCGAAGCTGGTGAGCGAGCCCGTGAAGTGGGTGCTGTTCGGCGTGGCGGTGCTGTTCGCCGTCCTGGTAGCGGCGTTCTACGTGGTCATCCTCATCGGCGCGTTCACCAGGGTGTGGGGCTTCGACTACACGCTCTCCTTGCAGCACTTCAGGTACGTGTTCGACGTGGGCTTCAAGGCCGTGAAAGACACGCTGATAGTGGCCGCAGTGGTGACGCCGCTCAGCGGCCTCATGGGCATGCTCATCGCGTTCCTAGTCGTGCGCCGGCGCTTCCCCGGCAGGCAGGTGCTGGAGTTCACCAGCATCCTCAACTTCGCCGTTCCCGGCACGGTGGTGGGCATAGGCTACATCCTGGCGTTCAACGGTCCGCCTGTCATCCTCACCGGTACGCTCACCATCCTCGTGGCGGCCTTCGTGTTCCGCTACATGTCGGTGGGCATCCAGAACGGCATAGCGGTGCTGAGCCAGATAGACCCTTCTATCGAGGAGGCCGCCCAGAACCTGGGGGCCGACAGCGTTACCACCTTCCGCAAGATCACCCTGCCGCTGGTGGCTCCCGCCTTCTTCTCGGCGTTGGTGTACGCCTTCGTGAGGGCCATGACGGCCATCAGCGCCGCCATATTCCTGGTGTCGGCCAACTGGAACCTAATGACGGTGCAGATACTCAACCAGGTGGGCTCGGGCCGCCTGGGCGTGGCCGCGGCGTTCAGCGTGGTGCTCATCGTCATCGTCGTCGTGTTCATGGGCCTGCTGAACCTGCTCATGGCCCGCTGGACACGGCACTCGGGAAGCGTGCGCTTCTGATGCGCCGCCACATTCACTGGAGGGAAGAGGCGTGAACGACCTGACGCTCCGCAACTTGCGCAAAGAGTTCCCCAGCCACGACGGCGGCGGCAGCGTGGTGGCCGTGAACGACGCCAACCTGGAGGTGCCCAAGGGCACGCTTGTCACGCTGCTGGGGCCCTCGGGCTGCGGCAAGACCACTCTGCTGCGCATGATCGCCGGCTTCGAGGAGCCCAGCAGCGGCCAGGTGCTGTTCGGTGACCGCGATGTTACCTACGACCCGCCCAACCGGCGCGACACCGCCATGGTGTTCCAGTCGTACGCCATATTCCCGCACCTGAACGTCTTCGATAACGTGGCTTTCGGGCTCAAGCTGCAGCGGCTGCCCGCCAAGGAGATACGAGCCAGGGTAGAACGCGTGCTGGAGGTCGCTGGTCTGGCCGGCTACTCCAAGCGCTCGCCCAGCCAGCTCTCTGGTGGGCAGCAGCAGCGCGTGGCGCTGGCGCGGTGCATAGTCATGGAGCCCAGGCTGCTGCTGTTCGACGAGCCCTTATCCAATCTGGACGCCAAGCTGCGCGAGCAGATGCGCGTGGAGATACGCGAGCTGCAGCAGCGCCTCGGCATAACGACGGTGTACGTGACTCACGACCAGGTCGAGGCCATGAGCATCTCTGACGTCGTGGTGGTCATGGACGGCGGCGTCATACAGCAGATCGGCTCGCCAGAGGACATCTATGCGCGGCCCGCCAACCACTTCGTGGCCGACTTCATCGGCAAGGCTAACTTCGTGGCGGGTACCGCCGTTGATGCCCAGATGGTCGAGGTGGGCGGCGAACGGCTTGCGGTGCAGCGGCACGCCTTCCAGCCCGCTCAGAAAGTTCGGGTGATGATCAGGCCGGAGGCCGCAGAGGTTAGCCGCGAGTCCGGGCTGTTCACCGGCGTCGTAACTCGCGCGATGTTCCTGGGCAGCGTCATGGAGTGCGTGGTGAACGTGGACGGCGTAGGTGAGCTGCTGATAGATGTACCCAACCCCGTGGCGTTCGGGCGGTTGGAGGTTGGGCAGAC
>JBIQNJ010000112.1:0-4996 GCA_044462445.1 Truepera radiovictrix
CTCGGAGCCGCGCATGAACGCCTGTATGAGCCCGAGCTTCTGCTTGTTGCCCTTCGACAGCGTGCCAACGAGCGCATCTAGGCTCACGCCCAGGCGCTCGGCCAGCTCGTCGGCGCGCCGCGTGGGCACGGTGCCGGCCAGACGCGCGTAGAACGCCAGCAGCTCCCGGCCCGTGACGCGGTTGGTCAGACGGAGCTCGCCAGGCAGGAAGCCGACGCGCCGCCGCAGCCCCGGACCGCCGCTATGCGGGTCTTCGCCCAGTACCTTGAGGCTGCCGGCGGATGGGCGGATCAGGTCCAGCAGCAGGCGCATGGTGGTCGTCTTGCCTGCGCCGTTCGGGCCGATGAGCCCGAACACCTCGCCGCGCGCCACGCTTAAGCTCAGGTCGATGAGCGCAGGGTGCGAGCCGTAAGACTTGGACAGCCCGGTGGTCTCGATAGCCAGGCTCACGTGCCGCCCCCGCTTCCCGCAGGTGCTGTATGCCGGTGGGCGGCGCGAGCCTCGAGGTAGAGCGCGTGAACGTGGTCGAACAGGCGTGTGGCCAGTGGGGACGATATGCGCGCCCTGGCGCCGAGGAAGAACTCGTCCAGGTGCCTATGTCCGCCGCTGGAGGCGATCAGGACGCCCGGATCGTAGCGCCGCTCCTGCTCGTACTTGAGGCCCTGTAGACACATGTCCAGCAGGTTCATCTCGCGCACGAACACTGCCTCCGGCGTGGAGCGGTGCTCGTACTCGAGCCAGAGGTCGGCGAAGCGCCCGAGGTCGCCGGCCAGCAGCCGGCGGATGGCGCTCTTCTCCAGTTCGGACTTCTCGGTCTCCGAGAGCTGGCGGTCGTTCGGGTCGAGCCGGGCGGCCACGTCGCCCGTGATGGCCTCCGCCAGGTCGTGCAGAACGGCGATCTGGAGGGTCTTGCCCAGGTCCACGCCGGCGTCTTCGGCGAACAGCATGCACAGGTAGGCCGTGCCCCAGGAGTGAGCGGCCACGGACTCCGGCGCCGTGACGCCGTGCTGGCGCCAGCCGGTGCGCACCTGGTCCTTGAGCGCGAGCGCCGCAAGCGCCGCTTCTATCCTCGCCGTTTCGTGCTCACCCGTCACGACCACAGGGTACCGTGCGCCCGCGCTCAGGCCTGCACGGGTTCGGTGGTCTCAGCAGCTTCGTCGGGTTCCGCAGTGTCGCTACGCCCCGCTGCGTCTGGTGCCGGTGGTAAGTACTTGGCTACCGCGACGTACGCGAGGCTGGCGAAGAACGTTACGGCGCCGGCTAGCGAGAGCGCCAGCCGGGGTCCGCTGGCTTCTGCCAACCAGCCCAGCGGGCCCGACGCTATGGCGATGCCCCCGAAGAACACGAGCGAGTGGACGCTCATCATCGACGAGCGGCGGGCCGAGGGGATGGCGTCGTGCATCAGGGCGTAGTGCGGCACGTTGCTGGTGGCCAGTGCGAAGTAGACGAGAGCGAACGTGACCGCCAGCCCGACCGAGTTGCTCAGCATGGCGAAGGCGAAGATGGCCGCGCCGCGGAGCATGGTGCTGAAGCCCGCGAGGGCCGCCGGCCCGCCGGGGAAGTCCTTGCCCCAGCGCATCACGAGGAGGCTGCCACCCAGCAGAGCTATACCGGAAAGCGTGCCGAGAATGCCGTAGGGCACGCTGTTGCTGGCCTCCGCCCCGAAGGTGAACGCAGCTATGGGCTGCCAGAACGTCTCGATGCTGACCATGGCGAGGCCGGACGCCGCCGCGGCTATGAGCAGCCACCTCACCTGTGGGATGGTGCGCGAGAGCCCGAACGCCTCCTTCAGGATCTTGGGGACCGCGGCTACGCCGACCGGGTCGGCGCCTTGCGGCTTGACGGGCTCCTTCATGAGCGTGAATGTCAGCAGCCATACGACCACGCGCAACGCCACGCCGGCGAACAGCGCGATGCCGAAATCTGAGAGCGGGAAGGGGAGCTCCAGGCCCGCTACGAGGCGCGGCAGGAAGCCGCCGAGCACCGTGCCCGTGAGCATGCCGACCGCCTGGAAGACGTTGACGGTGGCGAGGTGAGGCTGCAGCTCGACGTCGGGCTCGGCCCGTTTGAGCTCGTCGACGTACCAGGCGTCGAGCGCCCCGGAGTGCAACGCCGCACCGATGCCCTGCAGGAGGGCGTACGCCAGGGCAAGGAACGGGCCGGTGACGAACAGCAGGGCCAGGAACGACGCTGCCGTGAAGAGCTGGGACGCGAGCGCCACAGGCCTTCGTCCGATGGCGTCTGCGAGGCCGCCCGTGGGCAGCTCCAACAGCACGACCAACACGGCCCTGATGGTGAAGGCGAGGCCGATGATGGCCAGGTCGAGGCCGCGACCGGACATGTGCAGCACCAGCACGGGCATCGGTACGGCGATGGCCAGTTCCAGCATGCCTATCAGGAACGCGTACCTATAGGTAAGCGCCCGGGTAGCGGTGTTCTCCACGCTCAGCTCCGGCCGCCGGCCGTGTGGCCGTAGCTCTGGAAGCCGACCTTAGCGCTCTGCACGTTGTTCGAGGTTCGGGAAGGGGGAGGCGTACCCGGATAGTCCGAGATTATGAGGGCCCCCAGCCAGAACGGGTGATCCGTTCGCACCATCACTTCTCCTCAGCGGTTGGCGCATCATAGCAAGGCGCCTGGCCGCGCGCACCGCTGCAGGCACTACGAACGACCACCTCTAGGCTTGAGCCTAGGAGGGGCGCGCATGTACGACTGGTGAAGGTGCGAGGCGGCCCGACCTCTTATGCTCGGAGACATGCGATACCGCAGCGGACCTCTCCGGCCGGCGCGGGCCGTGCTTGCCGCCCTGGCCCTGGTGTTCGGCGCGCCTGGCTACGGTCAGGACGCGTGGTATCAGGGCCCCATCCCGCCAGACCCGGCCTTGACGGCCATAGAAGTCTCGCCGCTCTGGCGCGACAGGCTCGACAGACCCACGGCGGTGGTCACGGATGTCGCCGTCATATACCTGCGCGACGGCCGGCTGGTGGCCACGGAGCTCGACGGGGGCTGGCAGTTGTGGTCGTACGGCGCCGGGCTCTCCGGCCAGGTGCTTCTGACGGGCGGCCAGGTGGTCGTCACCGAAGGCGCCAAGGTCACCGCGCTGGACGCCGCAACGGGCCAGACCCGCTGGTCACGCCAGCTAAACGTGGGGCCGGTGCAGTACGTGCGCGCCGCTGAGTCCGTCCTCCTCGTGGGTGGCGCCGGCGGTGCGGTCACGCTCGACAGCAGCACCGGCGAGGTAGCGCGCACCCTCGAACTCGAGGGTAGCGCCTCGGCCGCCTATCTCGACTCCGACCTCGTGCTTATGCGCGCCGCTTACGGCGAGCCGCACACGAACTACCTGCTGGCCTTCGACGGCCGCACGGGCCGCGAGACGTGGCGCAGGCCCTACGACGGCGCGGTGCTGGCGGTGGAAGACGGCCTGGTCTACGTCATCGCCGACCAGGCACAGGGTCAGACGGCCGCAGACTTCACCATCGCCGCGCTCAGCGCCAGGACCGGGGCAGTGACCGAGCAGTGGGATTACTCGTTCGGCGGGCTCATCGCCAGCTGGAGCGCCGCACTCGCCACCCCGACGGTGCTGACGGAGACGGACCTTCTAGTCACCGCCGGCGCCCAGCTGTTCCGCTTCCCACGGGGTGGCGCGCTCAGGCCGGCCGCCTCGTACCGGGCTGCCGCGGGCGCCGCGCTGCGCGCCGGCCCTCACCTCGGCCTGCTCTTCTTCGAAGGTGCCGACCATGGGCTGCAGGCCGTGGCGTTGGACGACGGCAGGGTCATCGACTACGTGGCGCCCGGCGCCCAGCTGTCGCGGCTGGACCTGTACGGGGAGCGTGCCTACGTGGGCCGTACCGACGGCACCTTCAAGGCCCTGGACCTAGGCACCGGCAGGGTGCGCCTCATCTTGCGCACGGGCAGCACCGGCTTCGGGCCGACGCTCACGGCCGGCGGGTTCGTGATCGTGCAGAGCGCCACCGAGCTGCTCGTCCTGGAGGCCGTCCGATGAGTGCGCGAGGCGTCTTCGGGCTCGTGCTAGCTGCGCTGCTCGGCCTCGGCGGGCTGGCGGGGGCTCAGGAGCTGACCTTGAGGACCACCTACGGCGGCGTCGCGGCCAACGCCGACCGCGTGCTGGTGACGGGCGAGGACGGGCGCTGGCGCGAGGCCAGGGGTGCCGACGGCCACTACCGCATCGACATCGGCTCGCCCCGTTACTCGCTGGCTGTGGTCTGTTTCGAGCCGGCGGGCCCGCATGTGACGCTGTACCGCTTCTTCCTCGCCGAGCTGTCGGAACTGAGCCATGACTGCGCCGGCAGGAGCGACCTCCTCGCGCCCCGTTACCGCGTGCGCGGCGAGGTGGTGGCGTTCAGCGACCGAGGTGGTCAGGGCGCCGGCGCCGGCACTCTGCCCACCATGCTCAGCGTGCACCACGGCCGGTTGCAGCTGTCGGCCGTGGCGGGCTTCAACACGAGCTTCAACACGCCCGTTCCCGGCAACCTGGGCAGCGACCTGCTGGCGCTCCAGAGCTTGCCCGGGCAGCCCCCCGAGCGCGCCGTCCTGCACCGGAACGTAGACCTGTCCGGGTCGCCACGCTTCATGTTCGACATGGGCGCTGCCGACGCCGTCGAGCTTGACGTCTGGCGCCTGGTGGTGGAGGCCGGGGGCAGCCTCGACGCCGAAGAGGCCCCGCGGCCGCAGACCATCAGCCTGGCCGCCCGGCTCCTCACCTGCGGCGGTACCGTGGTGGCCATGGCGCCGGGGGCGCTGACGCAGGTGCTGCCCGGTCTGTCGGCCGAGACGCTCTTCGCGTCCCTACCCCCGGAGGCGCGAGAGCCGTGCGACGCCTACGAACTGACCGCCATGGAGCTCTTAGGCAGCGAGTCGCTGCGCCTGGCCGCCGCGCTGACCGCCGAGCCGCAAGACACCACGTTCGTGCTGCCGCCCACCGGGCCGGAGCCGGTCATCGACACTGTGGGCTCAGAGCCCCTGCGTGCCCGCATCGCCT
>JBIQNJ010000113.1:0-4956 GCA_044462445.1 Truepera radiovictrix
CGGCGCGCCCACCTGGCTCATCACGGCGGCGCTCATCGTCGGGCCCCTGTTCGTGTTCGGCCCGCTCGCGCTGGTCTACGCGGTGCGCGCGGGCGCCTGGCGGCCGGCTTTGCTCGTGGTGCGGCTGTTGTACTGGACGCCCGAGGGCCGCAACGCCATCGGCAGGCTGTTGGCGCAGGCTGCGCTGCAGGAGGGCAACCCTGAGGCCGCCCTGGCGTTGGCGCCCGCGCGCGACGCGCTGCTCCTCACCCAGGCGCACCTGCTGGAGGGCGACTGGCAGGCGGTGCTGGGAGTAGCGCCGCCGGCTGCTACGGGGCCGTCGGCCGATAACGCCCACCTGGTGGCGGCCGCCCGTATCGAGGCCTTGCTCGAGCTGGGCCGCAGCGACGAGGCCAAGGCAGAGCTCAGCGCGCTCAAGACTCGTTTCGGCGCCGGTCCGCAGGGGCCGTTGGGTCACCGGGCCGTGGTGCTGTCCGAGGCCCGCGTGAACGCGTACGACGGCAACCTTCCGGGTACGCGCGCCCAACTGGAGCAACCTCTAGCGGGTGTCAGACCCGCCACCGTGTACCACATCATGGCCACCGCGGCGGAGCGGTCGGGGAACCGCGACTTCGCTCAGCGCGCCTACGCCGCGGCGTACCAGCACGCCGGCGGGCTGGAGCGGCGTAAGGCGGAGGCGAGCCTCAGGCGCTTGGGCGCAACCGTCCCTACCCGGGCCGAAACGGTGCGCGTCCGCGTGTGGGCCGTCTACGCGCTGGCGGCGTTACTGGGGCTCGCCTACCTGGCGCAGATCTGGTTCGACGACCAACTCGGGCTTCTCAGGGCCGGCGCCACGTTGTTCCAGCCGAGCCATGTGGTGGCCGCCTTCCTGCAGGGACTACCGATGCTGCCCGCCAACGACGTGTGGTGGCGTTACCTCAGCTACGCCTTCCTGCACGGCAACTGGGTGCACCTGGGCCTCAACCTCTGGGTGCTGCTGGACATCGGCAGGCATTACGAGACCAGGTGCTCCTGGGGCGACATGCTGGCCGCCTTCGCGGTCGGCACTGCTGCCGGGGCCTGGCTCACGACCATCTTCCAGTCGGGTCAGCAGGTGATCCTGGTGGGCGCCTCCGGCGGCATACTGGGCATAGCGGGCGCGCTGCTGGCCGACGCTCTCATGGGCCGCACGCAGCGCGACCAGATCCTGCTACGCAGCCTGCTGCAGTGGATGGCCATGCTGCTGGTGTTCTCTGTTGCCATACCGGGGGTGTCGCTGTGGGGGCACGCCGGTGGGGCGCTGGGTGGCTTCGTCTACGGCCTCCTGCGGCTGAGGTTGCCGCTAGGCAGGCGCTTCGCTCAGGCGGCGGGGTTATTGGCCGCCGGGCTCATGCTGCTCGCGCTGTACGCCGCGCTCTCGACCGTGCTGCCCATGATCCTGTAGCTACCTGAACTAGCGCCAGCCCGGGCCGGGTCAGGGAGCCCTAGGGCGCGCCGCAGGTGGTGGCGGCTCCGAGCGCTGCATCTGCGCACACCAGCCCTACGCCGTAGAGGTTCGAGTTGGTCATGTGAGGCGCAAGGAGCGCCGTTCCCGTGAGGATGTTCCGCACGTCCGCGGCGGTGGCAGTGGCGTCTTGCAGCATTATCAGCGCCGCCACGCCCGCCACGAACGGCGCCGCCATCGAGGTGCCGACCATGCAGCCGTAACCCAGCTCCTCCGGGCCGGTGGGGGCGTGCGGCACGGTGCTGATGACCCTCGGCGGCAATGCGCCGCAGCGGCCGTCGGGGTCGGAGCCTGCGTTGCCGAACCCGCCTGGGGCCACCACGTTGAGCTGCGGTCCGTGGTTAGAGAAATCCGAGACCACGCGGTCCTCGTCGACGGAACCCACTGCCAGGACGTCGGGGCCGTTGGCGGGACTGAGCACCGAGGAGTATCCACCAGCTCGGTGGTTGCCCGAGGCGGCGATGACCAGGGAGCCCGCATCGAAGGCCGCTGAGGTGGCTTCGTCGAGAACGGGCTGGCGGTTGGGTGCGCCGAGGCTCAGGTTGATGATGTCGGCGGGGTGCGGGTTCGGCGGAGCCCCGGGCACGTCGAAGCCGGCTGCCCAGTAGATGGCCTTCACCAAGGCGTTGACCGAGCCCACGTCGCCGCAGTCGTCGAACACCTTCACAGGCAGTATCTTCACCTCGGGCCTGTAGGCGACGCCGATGATGCCAAGCCCGTTCCCCATGGCCGCGGCGATGCCTGCGACGTGGGTGCCGTGGGAGACCTTGCCGTGCAGCGCGGCCTCAGGGCCGACGTAAACAGGGTCTGCGAGGGCCGAGTTGCGGAAGAAATCGAACCCCGGCAGCATCTTGGCGGCCAGGTCTGGGTGGCTGGAATCTACGCCTGAGTCGAGCACTGCCAGAACGACCTCGCGCTCGGCGGTGTTGCCGAGGTGCGTCCAGGCCTGCGGCACGCCGAACGAGGTGAGCGCCCACTGGCTGGTGAAGTAAGGGTCGGTGGTCTGCTGCGGGTACTGCTGCAGGTAGATGTAGTAGTTGCGCTGCGCTGCCGCCACGCGCGGGTCGCCGCGCAGCTCTGCGAGCAGCCGATCGATGTCTGCTTCAGGCGGCGCCACCAGCAGGTCCGGCACGGCGCCGTTGCCGGCCTCGACGGTGGTGAGGCCCAACCGGCCAGTCAGGTCGGTGCGCGCCTGCGCAGCCTGCTGTTCGAGGCTCTGCGCGCTCAGCAATGTGCCGCCCGCTGAGCGGTAGTTGTAACTGACGATTATCTCGTTGCCCACAGGCACGGGGAAGTCGGGCGCGTAGAAGGCGGGCGAGCCGGCGTCGTGTATTGCGAAGCTCGGCGAGAGCGCGCCCTGTCGTCCGGCAGCAACGCGAGCCGCCTCGTAGTGTGCGCTGTACAGCTGGCCTGATGCTTGGCAGGTGCTGATGGTGCCTACGCTCACCGGTATCGTGCGGTGGCCGCCGTTAGACGCGAGGGAGACGGTGCCGTTGACGCCCGCGGTCGGGTGGGTCAGGCGGCCGTCTACGCGCAGGAACAGCCTGATGGATTGGCCGGCACCGAGAGTGCCGCCGGTCATGACCCCGGCGACCGAGTTCCTCAGCTCGATATAAGGGTTGTCGATGCTCGCCTGCCATGTGAGGGTCCCGCCGCCGGCGTTGCGGATGACGAGGCTGGACTGTGAGTAAGGCGGCGTTTCGGTATCGGCGCTGGTCTCCAGCCTAGGTGTCAGGTTGCACGCGCCTAGGAGCGGTAGCGCCAAGACCAGAGCGCCGAACAACCAGCGGTTGCCGCTGGGGCGGGCGTGGACTGACAGGGCTTTCCTGGCTCGCCGCAAGGTACTCAGTACCCCCGCTGCGAGACGCCGAGATATCGAGGGTGGCACCGTGCCAGCATACGGCGAAAGGGCGTGCAGCGCAGTGCGCATTCGATTCTTGTACTCAGTACAAGAATAGGCCTATACTCGTGGCTAAGGTGAAGCAGTGTGCCGTAGCGTCGGACCCCCGCGAAGGGCGGGGCGGAAGAACGATGCGGCGAGCGTAAGGAGAGACATGGCAGACCCGGTCAAAGACCAGAAGGTAACGGCTCCGGCGGGCGGCGCGTTCCTCATCGAACGCCAGAGCGCCGACAGCGTGCTGATACCCGAGGCGTTCGACGATGAGCTCAGGATGTTCGCCTCGACGGCGGCCACCTTCGTAGAGCGCGAGATACTTCCCGACCTCGAGAAGCTCGAGGCGCTCGACTACGAACTCTCGCGCCAGAAGATGGCCAAAGCGGGCGAGCTTGGCTTGCTGGGCGTGGAGATACCTGAGGAGTACGGCGGCCTGGGCGCCGGCAAGACGGCCGCCGCGGTCATCACCGAGAACATCGCTGGTGCAGGCTCCTTCAACGTCACCTTCAGCGCGCACTCCGGCATCGGCACGTTGCCGCTCGTGTACTTCGGTACCGAACAGCAGAAGCAGAAGTACCTGCCCAAGCTGGCGTCGGGCGAATGGGTAGCCGCGTACTGCCTCACCGAGCCGGGCTCGGGCTCCGACTCCCTGGCCGCCAAGACGCGCGCCGTGCTGGAGGGCGACGAGTGGGTGCTGAACGGCACGAAGATGTGGATCAGTAACGCGGGCTTCGCAGACCTGTTCACGGTGTTCGCGCAGGTGGACGGCGACAAGTTCACCGGCTTCCTGGTCGAGAAGGACGCCCCCGGCCTCAGCTTGGGTGCAGAAGAGAAGAAGATGGGCATCAAGGGCTCGAGCACCCGCCAGGTCATCCTCGAGAACTGCCGCATTCCGAAACAGAACCTGCTGGGTGAGATAGGCAAGGGCCACCACATAGCCTTCGGCATCCTCAACATCGGCCGCTTCAAGCTGGCCATCGGCGGTTCGGGCGGGGTCAAGAACCTGATTCAACTGACGCAGGGCTACGCCAAGGAGCGTCAGCAGTTCGGCCAGCCCATAGCCAACTTCGGCCTGATTCAGGAGAAGGTCGGTCAGATGGCCGCAGAAGGGTTCGCGCTCGAGAGCGCTGCCTACCGCCTGGCCGGCACCATGCAGGCTGCGGCGGAGGGGGCGCAAGACAGCGCCGCCGAGCTGAAGGCCCTCAACGAGTACGCCGTGGAGTTCTCCTTCATCAAGGTGTTCGGCTCCGAGATCCTCGACTTCGTGGTAGATGAGGCGCTGCAGGTCTACGGCGGCTACGGCTTCTCCGCCGAGTACCCCATCGAGCTGCCGTACCGCAACAGCCGCATCAACCGCATATTCGAGGGCACCAACGAGATCAACCGCATGCTCACCGTGGACCAGCTGCTGAAGCGCGCCATGCGCGGCCAGCTAGACCTGCTGGGTCCGGCCCAGGAGGCCATGATGGGCCAGCCGGTCACTACGGCTGAGGGCCCCGAGGAGCTGGCCGACGCCAACCTGGCGGTGGCCAACCTCAAACGCGCCACTCTGATGGTGGCGGGCATGGGCGCCATGGCC
>JBIQNJ010000114.1:0-4604 GCA_044462445.1 Truepera radiovictrix
TAGAGCTGGTCATCAACCTGACCATCCCGGGTGTGCACGCACAGGTGTCATTACAGTGCCTGCGGGCCGGCAAGTCTGTGTACTCGGAGAAGCCCCTCTCCACATCGGTCGCCGACGCGAGACTGGTGCTCCAAGAGGCCAGCGCTCGGGGGTTGCGTGTGGGTTGCGCCCCCGACACGTTCCTCGGCGCCGGGCTGCGCACGTGTAGGAAGCTCATCGAGGACGGTGCCATCGGCAGCGTGGTGGGCGCCAGCGCCTTCATGGTCAACCGCGGCATGGAGCACTGGCACGGCAACCCGGAGTTCTTCTATCAGCCTGGCGCCGGACCGCTGTTCGACATGGGCCCTTACTACCTGACCGCGCTGGTGACCATGCTGGGACGGGTGAGCAAGGTGACCGCCGCGGTGAACACCGCCCGGACCGAACGCCCGATCACGACAGGTCCGGCGGCAGGGCGCACCATCAAGGTGGGCACTCCGACCCATGTCACCGCTATCCTCACCTTCGAGTCTGGTGCCGTTGCTCCCATGATCTACAGCTTCGATGTGTGCGGCTCCGAGCTGCCGCGCATCGAGATCTACGGCTCCGAGGGGGCCATCAGCGTGCCAGACCCGAACTGGTTCGGCGGCACGGTGCGCACGAAGCGCGCAGGTGATGAGGAGTGGACGGAGGTTCCTCTCTTGCCCGGCCGCACCGACAACATCCGGGGTGTGGGTGCAGTGGAGATGGCCGAGGCCATGCTTACAGGGCAGCCGCACCAGGCCAGCGGAGACCTCGCCTTCCACGTACTCCAGATCATGGAGGCGGTGCTGCTGGCCGCAGAAGAGTCGCGCGTGGTGACGCTTCAGGGTTAACTACCAGGGAAGCACCAGCAGTAGTAGTCGTCGCACCACGGCTCCTTGCCGCGGCAGAACTCGTCCTCGACCACCGTGATGGTGGCGGTGCGCCGGAAGATAGGCTCGGCGCCCAGCGGGATGCTGGTCGCGCCTGGGTCTACGCCGAACACCTCGACCGTCACCGTGTCGGTCTGCCCCTCGACCATATGGAGCGGTGTGTTGTGCGTGTAGAACACCTCGTTCGAGTCGGTGTCGAACCGAACGTCGTCCTGGAAGTAGTCGGAGATGGTGCCGTGGTTGCCGGACGTGCTCCAGCGGTAGAGGAAGGTTCCGCTAAGCGCGTCTTTGGGCTCCACCTTGAACGTGGCCTGGCCGTTTCCCAACCTGTTCATCTGCACCGTGGTAGGCGTGAGGACGAACAGCACGGGCGTGGACTCCGCTTGCCAGTTGACGGCCCAGTGAGAAGCGGTGATGTCCATCAGTATGCCGGTCATGTCGCCGGTGAGCATGATGCCCTGGACCGCCGCCGCGATGGCGCTGGCGCTGGCTCGGCTAGAGAGCCTGCGTTCCATGGCCTGAACGTTGACCCTGTTCCTGTCGGCCACGCTGAGCGCCTCGGTGGCGGCATCAAGCAGCTCGTTGCGTAGCGTGGCGTTGTTGGCCAGCTCGAACAGCGCCGCTTTGATGGCCTCTGCCCACATCACCTCGCCGCGGCTCAGGTACACCCCGATGCTCGACAGGTGCTTGCCGTAGATGATGCGCGTGCGCTGGCGGAAGGCGGACAGCTTAGCGGCGTCTATGGCTGCGGTCTTGCCCAGCGCGTACGTCTCGATGATGGGCAGCAGCATCTCGTCAAGGAACAACTCCAGCGCCTTATCCACGTAGACGTCGTTCCAGTGACCTAGCTCGCCGGAGAAGCGCGAGTCGGCGACGATGGGCCAGTCGAGCGTGTTGGCCGCTGCGCCTATCAGTACGAGTTCGTAATGTGTCTTGGCTGCGCCGGGTACGCCGAACAGCTCTGTGGGCGGGCTCATCACGGGAGCGAACGGAGCGTCGCCGGTGAGCACGTCCTTGATGGCATTGAGAACCTCGAGCTTGCCCGTGGCCGGCACGTCTATCGTTGCCGCCAAGCGCGGCGGGTTCACGGGAGTAGTGGTGCCTCCGGCGTCGTCGGTTGCCACCTCGTAGATGAGCAGGGCGGCGGGCCGGCGGAACTCGTTGAGCACAACGATGCCCGAACCGTTCGGGTCGTGCAGCACCTGACCGCCTGAGCGCGTGGTGGTGCCGCTATGGATGATCACGTTCGAGTCGCCCTCCGCCATGGGGGAGTAGTCGCTGGGGGTTATGCCGAACCCCCAGGAGGTCGTTGTCAGCAGGAGATCCGAGGCCGCCTGCTCCAAGGCGCCTAAGAGCGCCTGGTCGGGGTCGGCCAGCCCGTTGCCGCCGGCAGCCAGGATGCGGCTGATGTGACCCGCGACACCGTCCGCTTCGGAGACTCCTTCCAGCAGCGTGCGTACCTTGTTCTGATGCTCGGTCGGCAGCCACATGCCACCTACGGCGTAGTAGAGCAGGGCCGTGGCCGTGCTCTGGGCCGAGAGCTGCACCTGGTTCCCCTGACTCGTGCCTAGCAGTAGTAGGTCTCCGCCGGCCGTCTCTACACCAAGCTCCATGATCGTGTTGATGTCGACGTTGGCGGTGAAGCGCCCGCTGGAGTCCACGGGGTGGTCGCCGTATGGGGTTGTTACCCGCAGAGAACCTAGGTTGAAGTTATGGCCCACCGGCAGTACGACCTGGCCCTGTATGGCGCGCATGCCGTCGGGAAGCCGTTGGCTTGGGCTACCCGCGCAGGCTGCGAGAACGACCAGTAAACTCAGGGCCACGGTTGCTGACAACCAGTGGCAGTACGCGCGGTGTGTCTTCATGCTGCCCAGAATGCCTCCACAGCACTTAAGAATCACTTAGCACCATCGGCGCGGTCACGGAGGTCTTTGTCGAGCACAACTGTCTGGACCTAACGCCGGCATCGGCCACCATGAGCCAGATCGATGCGCTGCTTGAGCGCGGTGTGAACCTGACCTTCGAGCCGCAACGCGACGATTGCCCACTGTAGCTATAGAGCCGCACCGGATCATCGCCCGCGGTAGCTACGGTTGCCTGATCGGGTCCAGGGTTACGGAGCCTCCTAAGGAGAGCGTAGCGGGATCTAGTGTTACGTAGCTCTCGGCTTCCGAAGCGCTGGTGACCGCGCCCCACACGTTGTTGGTGGCGCTCACGGCGTCTTTCATCGCGCGTAGCTGAGCCACTTGGGGCGCCTGCCAGAAATCGAAGTCGAACACGTTGTCGTTGACGGCGACAGACATGGTGGGCTGGTTCACAGCGTGGCCTTCTATCAGCAGCGCCCGGCGCAGATTGGTGAACGTGTTACCTGTAGCAACTACCACGGAGTCGATGGTCGAGGAGATCCGCAGCGCCGTGGCTTCAGGGCTCGGTGTGGCTGTGACAATGACCGCGTTGTTGCGTATCTCGGCGTCGTGTACATCTTCGATGTATAGCGCATGGCCTGTCGCCTCACCGAACGTGATCTGATTGCGCAGCACTTTCAGCTTGCCTATGTCAGCCGGGGCCTCTCCCTGGACTATCAGGCCGTCTATGGTCGAATGAAGCTCGTTGTCTACGATGTTCACGGTCGGAGCGCTGAGGTAGCCGAAGACCGCGCCGCCTGCTGCAGGTGGTATGTGGCAGGGCGAACCTTCCGCAGACCCCTTCATAGACACCGACCACCAAGATTGCCTAACATCAGATTGCAGATGTACCTGAAGACGTTGGGTGGGTTGGCGTTAGACGGCCACGACATGCGCCGTCCTAAGCCATTATTGTTGCTGGCCTATCTATGCTTGGAAGGCCCCAAGACCCGCAGGTTCCTGAGTGAGCTCTTCTTCCCAGACGCGGTAGATCCGCCTGACGCCCTATCCACGACCCTGCGGCGCCTCAAGCGGGTAGGCGCCGTTGACCACCTGTCTGGCAACATCATGGCTCTTACCAGTTGTGACGCCGTCGAGCTTCTTCGGCAGTTGGACGACGGCGCAGTAGAAGCCGCCGTGGCTGCGTATAGTGGCCGGTTCGCCGACGGCTTCGATGCTCCGGTTGGACCCGAACTGGAAGAGTGGCTGTATTCGACCGGCGAGATGATAGCGAGACGAGTGCGTCGGAGCCTGCTCTCCACCGCCGACGCGGCGTACTCGGCCGGTGACAGACTGGTCGCGCAGCGGCTGGTCGAGGCCGCCTTCGTCGTGGCCGGTGCGCCCGAACCGGACGTTGATGACCTTAAGCGGATGATCAGGTTACAGGGAGATTCGGCTTCAACCGTCGGTGACAAGATCAGGGACCTGGCTCGGCAGAGCGGGCAGTCGCCGGAACTCGGAACCGGACGACAATTGATTCACAGCGACATAAGCGCCAACCTGGCAGCTCTTCCTGTTCCACTTACCAACCTGGTGGGCCGTGACGAGGAGCTGATGGAGGTGGCGCGCCTCCTGAGCGAAACTGATTGCCGGTTCCTAACGTTGCACGGCCCAGCTGGTGTGGGAAAGTCACGGCTGGCCGTGCAGGCGGCGTCAGACCTGCTTGTAACCCAGTCGTTCAGGGACGGTGTAGTCTTCGTGGCTACCGAAACGCTTAAGACCCCCGGCCAGCTCGGGCGCGTCATCGCTGAGCAGTTAGGCGTACGCATAAGCGAGGGTCCAGATGTATGGCCAGAACTGGCAGAGC
>JBIQNJ010000115.1:0-4586 GCA_044462445.1 Truepera radiovictrix
ACAAGGACCGCGGGCGGGCCCTGCCCCAGCCGGCGCTCCTTGCTTCTGCCGCGGCCGCTCCTGTGCGTGGAACACGCTGAGGCATAGAAAAGTTGACATGACTACACTCAACTTACTATGCTGTGCAGCATGGACGCCGAACGTTTCACTGAAGCAGCATTGCAGTTGGTGGCCAGTGCACAGGCCGTTGCCCGCACTCGCAACAACCAGCAAGTGACGCCGCTGCACCTCGCCGCCTCCCTGCTGGCAGACCCGGCCGGGCTGCCCGCCCGGGTGGTAGAGCGCGCCGGGGGCGAGGTGAGCGCGGCCCAGGTCGCTCTCAACACCGCACTCGACAGGCTGCCCAAGGTCAGCGGCGAGGCCGGCCAGTACCTCAGTACCGACTTGAACCGCACTTTCGACGCGGCCGACGCGCTGGCGCGCGAGTGGCAGGACGCCTTCGTGGCTGCCGACACGCTGCTGGTGGCGCTCAGGCGCACCGCGGGCCAGCAGTTGTCGGCCCTGCCCGACGAGAAGGCTTTGACCGAGGCCGCATTGGCCATCAGGGGAGGGCGCACCGTGGACAGCCGCTCGGCAGAGAGCACCTTCGAGGCGTTGGAGAAGTACGGCATCGACCTGACCGAGCGGGCGCGCTCGGGCCAGCTCGATCCTGTGATAGGGCGCGACGACGAGATCCGCCGCACCGTCCAGATACTGCTGCGGCGCACCAAGAACAACCCGGTCCTCATAGGCGAGCCCGGTGTGGGCAAGACCGCCATCGCGGAGGGGCTGGCCCTGCGCATCGTCAACAAGGACGTGCCCGAGGCCCTGCAGGACAAGCGCATCGTGCAGCTGGACATGGGCAGCCTGCTGGCCGGCGCCAAGTACAGGGGCGAGTTCGAGGAGCGCCTGAAGGCCGTCATAGAGGAGACCGCCAAGTCCGCCGGCCAGATCATCCTGTTCATCGACGAGCTTCACACCATCGTGGGGGCCGGCAAGGCCGAAGGTGCCGTAGACGCCGGCAACATGCTCAAGCCCCCGCTGGCGCGCGGCGAGCTGCGCATGGTGGGCGCCACTACGCTCGACGAGTACCGCGTCATCGAGAAGGACGCGGCCCTGGAGCGGCGCTTCCAGCCGATATTCGTGGACGAGCCCAGCGTGGAGGAGACCATCTCCATACTCCGCGGCATCAAGGACAAGTACGAGGTGCACCACGGGGTAGACATCACCGACCCGGCCATCATCGCTGCAGCCACCATGGCGCACCGCTACATAAGCGACCGCCGCCTGCCCGACTCGGCCATAGACCTGATAGACGAGGCGGCCAGCCGCATCCAGGTCATGCTGGACTCTCTACCCGAAGAGATCGACGACTTGAGGCGCCGCAAGCTGCAGTTGGAGATAGAGCACGAGGCCCTTAAGCGCGAGTCCGACGCCGACTCGGCCGCGCGGCTGCTGCGCATCGAGGAGGAGCTGCGCGTCATAACCGACCGCATCGGGCAGGCGCAGGCCGACTGGGAGGCCGAGCGCGCCCTGCTGCAGGAGTACGTGGCCGACAAGGAGCAGCTTGACCAGATACGCACCCAGATCGAATCCGCCGAGCGCGAGTACGACCTGGAGACGGCCGCCAAGCTGCGCTACGGCGAGCTGCCGAAGCTGGAGGCCGAGGTGCGGCGCCTGACCGCCGAGCTCGACGATGCCAAGTACGCCCGCCTTAACGTGGGTGAGGAGGAAGTGGCACAGGTAGTGGCGCGCGCCACGCGCATACCTGTGGCGCGGCTGCTGGAGGGCGAGCGCGAGAAGCTCCTCCACCTGGAGGACGAGCTGCACCAGCGCGTCGTCGGGCAGAACGAGGCGATAACCGCTGTGGCCGACGCCATCAGGCGCTCGCGCGCGGGCCTCTCCGACGAGGGCAGGCCGATAGGCTCCTTCATCTTCCTGGGCCCCACAGGGGTGGGCAAGACGGAGACCGCCAAGGCGTTGGCCGCCCAGCTCTTCGACAGCGAGGAGAAGATGATCCGCCTCGACATGTCGGAGTACATGGAGCGGCACAACGTGGCCAAGCTCATCGGCGCCCCTCCGGGCTACGTGGGCTACGAGGAGGGCGGCCAGCTGACCGAGGCCGTGCGCCGGCAGCCCTACTCCGTCATCCTCCTAGACGAGATAGAGAAAGCGCACCCCGACGTGTTCAACACGCTTCTGCAGGTGCTGGACGACGGCCGCCTCACCGACGCGCAGGGTCGCACGGTCGACTTCCGCAACACGGTGGTCATCATGACGAGCAACATCGGCTCGCCCCAGATCCTGGAGGCCAGCCGCCGGGGTACGGACTACGCGGCGCTCAAGGAGATCGTCTTCGGCGAGCTGCGCAGCCACTTCCGCCCCGAGTTCCTCAACCGCGTAGACGAGGTCATAGTGTTCCACGCTCTCGACCAGGGGCAGATACGCACCATCGCCCAACTGCAGGTCGAGCGCCTGCAGGGCCGGCTGGACGACAGGCGCATACGCCTCGAGATCGGCGACGCCGCCCTCGACGAGCTGGCCCGCGTGGGCTACGACCCGGTGTTCGGCGCCCGCCCGCTCAAGAGGGCAGTGCGAGACCATCTGGAGACGCCGCTGGCACGGGAGATCCTGGCGGGTACCGTCAGCGACGGCGACACCGTGGCGGTGGTCCCCAGCGCTCAGCCGGGCGCCCCCTTCAGCTTCGAGGTCAAGGAGCCCGTCTCGGTCAACTGAGCCTCCACCGGCCCGCCTAGGCCGACACGCGCCTCGCATGGGGGCGCGTGTCGGCCTGTTCGCACCGTTACACTGGGCGGGTGTCGGCCTTCACGGTGCGCTTGCTCGGGCCCCCTTCTGTTCATGCAGGCGCCTGGGAGCCCGTGCCGCTCAACACCCCCACATCGCTGCTGCTGTACCTGGCGGCCTCGGCGGACTGGGTGTCTCGGCGCGAGCTCGCCTACCTGTACCGGCCAGATTCAGGTGAAGCCGAGGCGCTGGCGTACCTGCGCCTGCAGCTGCACCGGGCTGCGCGCTACTCGTGGGCAGCCGAGCTCGAGATCGGCAAGCAGCAGGTCCGCTGGCTGGTACCCACCGACCTGCTGGCGCTGCGCCGCTACCACAAGGAGGGGAACTGGGCCGAGGCCGTCGCGGCCTACGGCGGCGCGTTCCTGAGCGGCCTGGAGGACAGCGGCTGGCCCACGTTCGATAGCTGGTTGGAGCTCGAGCGCGAGGCGTGCCGGCTCCAGTATCAGGAGGCGCTGCGGGCCTACGCCGGGGCGCTCGTCGAGGCGGGCAACAGCGCTGGCGCCCTCGACGCCTACCGGCGGCTTCTGGCCGAGGACGAGCTCGACGAACCCTCCATACGCCAGCTGATGCGCCTCAGCAGCGGCCTCGGCCGCACCGCTGAAGCGAAGAGGCAGTACGAGCAGTTCAGGCAGGTGCTGGCGCGCGAGCTGGGCCTGGAGCCTGAGGTAGAAACGACCATGCTGGCAGAGTCGCTAGCTGTCGCCTCCCGACCGGCAGGCGACCCTGGCCCCACTGCCACCGGCAGTGCTCGCGCCACAGACACCGCGCCTGGCGGTCCGTCGTACGCCACGCCCACCGCCGCGGCAGCGCTTCCGCGCGCCACCACCAAGTTCATCGGTCGGGGAGCAGAGCTGGCGCAGCTGGCAGAGCTGCTGGGGACGGAAGACGTTCGCTTGCTGACCCTTGTGGGCATAGGAGGCACGGGCAAGACGCGCCTGGCCACAGAGGTGGCTAGGCGCAACGCGCGCAGCTTCGGCGGCGGTGTCTGGTTCGTGTCGCTGGTCGAGGCCACGCACTGGCAGGGAGCGCTGGAGCGCATGGCCGCCACTCTGGGTGTCGAGGCAGCGTCGACGGAGGCGCTTGAGGAGATGCTGGCCGGTCATATGACCGAGCCGACGCTTCTCGTGCTCGACAACTGCGAGCAGGTGGAGGGGCTGGCAGGCCTCGTGCACCGCCTACTGACGGCGAGTGACAAGGTGCGGCTGCTGGTGACCTCGCGCCGGACCCTAGACCTGAGCCTGGAACATATCTACGACGTGCGCGGGCTGGCGCTGCCTGGCGGCCCCCAAGGTGACGGCGGTGACGACGCGGCCCAGCTCTTCCTGGCGGCGGCCCGCCGCGTACTGCCCAGGCTGGCCCCGACCGCCGACGACATGAAGCAAGTCCACCGCATCTGTGCCCTGGTAGACGGTCTGCCGCTGGCCCTTGAGCTGGCGGCAGCCTGGGTACGGGCCATGCCTTTAGCGCGCATCGCCCGGGAACTGGAGCTGGGCTTCGAGCTGCTCACCACAGACAACGTGGACGTGGCCAGGCGCCACAGGAGCGTGGACGAGGTTCTGGGGCGCACCTGGGCCTCCCTGACGGAGCGCAAGGCTGACACGCTGGCAGCCATGGCTGTGTTTCAGGACGGCTGCAGCCTGGAGGCCGCGGAGGTCGTGTCCGGTGGCGAGCTACCGATCCTCCTGAGCCTCGTGAACCAGTCTTTGCTGCATAGAAGCTCCGAGGGGCGGTTCGGCTGCCATCCCCTGGTGGCCCAGTACTCTGCCAAGGCGCTGGCGGCTAAACCCGGGCTTGCCAGGCAG
>JBIQNJ010000116.1:0-4321 GCA_044462445.1 Truepera radiovictrix
ACCAGCGTCGCGCGGCGCCACCTGGCCGCTGCGGGGAACCTGGTTGTAACCACCCGTGAGGCCTGGGAGCAGGAGTGGCGTGCGGCCTTCGACGCCGAGTCCACGCGTTTCTCGGGCTACCTACCCGTGCTCTCCACCGATCAGGAGTCCGTGCGGCGCCTGTACTACATGGGCGTCATGACGGCGCTCTACTGCCGCCGCACGCCTACGTGGGGCGGCCCCTCCATCACCTACGTCACGGGTTTCCCCTCGTCGTTGGGCACGTTCCCGCATGCGTGGGTGTTCCCGTGGGACACCATGATGGTGTCCGGCGTCTTAAGCCTCATGGACCCGAAGGCCATGCGCGGCATGATCCTGGCGTTCCTCGCGGCCGACATGCACGAGGGCTGCGCCATAGACTTCCGCACCGGCAGCCCCGTGGGGTTCTGGTACGCGGTCAACGACTACGCGCTCATCCACATGACCTGGCAGTACCTGCGGTACACGGGCGACTTGGCGCTGCTGGGCGAACGCGTGCGCGGCGCCAGTGTTCTCGACCATCTGGTGGACCACGCGCGCTACTACCGCCGCCTGGCCGGCGATGACGGCCTGGCCGACTACGGCACCGCCCAGAACCTACTGGAGTGCGTGAGCAGCTACACGCACAAGGTGGCCTCGTTCAACGCTGCCAACGTGTGGAGCGGGCGCACGGTGGCGGCCATGCTACGTCTGGCTGGTCGGGAACCTGAGGCGGCGGAGCTGGAGGGCACCGCCGACGCACTCTCGGCCGCCGTGCAGCAGCTGTACGTGGAGGGCGAGGGCTACTTCGCCTGCCGCCAGCCCGACGGCTCGCTGGTGAGCGTGCGGCACTGCCTGGACTTCTTCACCGTGCTGCAGTGCATGCCCGACGCGTTAAGTGAAAGCCAAGTGGAGGAGATGATCGCCTTCTTCCGCCGCGAGCTGAAGACCACCCGGTGGATGCATGCGCTGTCGCCCCTGGACCCCGACTCGGCGTTCAGTTCGCGCACCGACCATCAGGACGAGGGCGCCTACACCACCTGGCCGGCGTACTCGCTGGAGGTGCTGCTGCAGACGGGTCACGAGCAGCTGGCCGTGGAGTGGATGGGTCTGAACGGCGGCCCCGGCCTTGCCGACGTCACGCGCCAGGGCCCGTTCGGCCAGGCGTACACCCACGGCGACGACGGCAGCCCCACCGTTGCGGGCATGCCGGCCAAGGCGCCCATGGAGTTCCCTCACATCGAGAAGCCCGTGCTGCTGCCCGGCGGTAAGTACGCGCAGGTGGTCATAGAGGCCCTGGCCGGGGTGCAGCCGCGGCTGGGCGGCGAGGTCGAGGTAGCGGGGCGGGAGCTTGGCATCGAGCTGACGTTGACTAACCTGAACCTGCGGGGGCGGAACCTGCGTCTGGGCGATGCAGTAACGGCAGGTGACTGATGGAGGCGGCGCCCGCTTCGTTCACCGAGCTCGGAGGAGCCTCAGCGCCCGGCGGGTTCGGCGAGGTTGGGCCGGCGCCTTCGCCGTCGGCTAAGAACTCCTCAGCGCCCTACGAGTACGGGGTAGACGCGGGTAGCGCGAGTGTTAGGAAGCCCGTGGTTCCCGCTGAGCCTGCGGTTCTGTGCCTGGACGTGGGCGGCAGCTCCGTGAAGAGCGGCGTAGTGCTGGCAGGCGGCAGCGTGGTGGCGGGCCCTCACCGCACGCCGCTCAGGAGCCGGGGGCCGGCTGAGGACATCGTGGGTGTTCTGGCAGAGACGCTGGCGAGGCTGCGCTCCTCCGCCGAGGGGCTGGACGTTCGTGGTATCGGCGTGGCCATGCCCGGGCCTTTCGACTACGAGCGCGGCGTGTCGCAGATGACCGGCCTCGGCAAGTTCGACGCCATACGGGGCCTGCCCCTGGCGGAGGCCGTGGCCGTTCGTGCCCGGGGTCTGGGTGGACTGCCGTGGCGGTGGGTCAACGATGCTCGAGCGTTCGCGCTGGGCGAGCTGCGCTACGGCGCGGCGGTCGGGGCAGAGCGGGTGGTCTTCCTCACGCTGGGCACCGGCTGTGGGTCGGCTTTCGCCGTGGGCGGAAAGCTCATCAGCAGCGGTCATGGCGTGCCGCCGGACGGCTACGTCTACCAGCTCAAGCACCAGGGACGCGTGGTGGATCAGCTGCTGTCGGCCCGGGGGCTGGTGCGGCTCTTTCGCGAGGTGCGTAAGGAGAGGGCCGAGTCTTCCCGCGAGGTGTCGGGCGTTTCTAAGCCGGGCCGGCTGACCGCGCAGAAGGTAGGCACACTGGCAGCGACCGGAGACCCTGCGGCACTGGAAGCGCTGAACCGCTTCGGGGCGTTGCTGGCGGCGGCGCTGGGCCCGGTGTTCTCCGCCTTCGAGCCGCAACTGGTGGTGCTGGGCGGTCAGGTGAGCCGAAGCCTGCCGTTCTTCGGTCCGGCTGCGCGGTCGGCGGGCTCGCCGCCTTTGGCGCCGGCGGCTGCCGCAGACCTGGCCGCGCTGCGGGGCGCTGCGGCGAACTTCCTTGAGCGAACCGTCGAGGAGGGTCTGCGATGACCGCGCGTACGCGGCTACCCGCGAGATCGTGGCGTGGGTACCTGAGCACGGCATGCGATGACCACGCGTATGCGGCCACCCGCCCCGCCAGCATCAGCAAAACGCCACCCGCAAAACACCACCTGCGATGATCGCACATACACGGCCACCCGTACGTGCTCCTGTTCCGTGGCGGCGGGAACACGGGCGCCGGCGGGGCGGGTTAGCCTTGGCTTTCAGCTTCTGGCTCGCCGCAACTGGTGTGAGAAACAGGTGTGAGAAAAAGGCGTGGGAGAGGTTCTGAGATGAGGTCGATAGTGAGTAAGTTGCTGCTCTTGTCGTTGTTGTCGGGCGCGGTGACCGCCGGCGCGCAGGGGTCGAACGGGGCGACCGACAACCAAAGTACGTGCAGGGTTGCTGACACGTTACCTGCGCCCCAGAGCGCCGTTCCGGCCGTGGAGTTCAACGAGCTCTTCGCGCTCCAGGGCCCGGGCTGGACGGGCGGCGACAGCACGTACTCCGTGAAACTCCCCGACGGGCGCACGGTGTGGCAGTTCTCCGACACGTTCCTAGGGATTGTCGATCGCCGCGGCGGCCGCGACCGTCACTCGCCCCTCGTGAACAGCACCATGGTCGTGCAGGACGGCGATGAGCTCACTACCCTGGCCGCCGGCGACCCGACCTTGCCTGCTTCCTTCTTCCCGTCGCCCACGGGCGGCCGCGACGACTGGTACTGGCAGTACGACAGCACCGTGGAGAACACGCCAGAGGGCCACAAGCTGCGCGTGTTCCTCCTGCACTTCACCCGTGCCGGCGCCGGTGTGTTCGGTTTCAGGTGGATGGGCAACGCCCTTGCAACCCTCTCTGTGCCAGACCTGCAGATCGAGTCGATAGTGGCGCTGCCCGCCGAGGGCGGCGTCAGCTGGGGCGCGGCGCTCCTCGAGACGGAGGAGCATACCTACGTCTACGGCACGGAAGACCTGGGTGCCGAGAAGTACATGCACCTGGCGCGCGCACCCCGCGACGGAGTAACCGGACCGTGGGAGTTCTGGGATGGCACCTCGTGGAGCGCCGACCCGGGCGCGAGCGTGCGCATCATGCGCGGCGTGGCCAACGAGTACAGCGTGACCGCGCACGCGGGCGGGTTCGTGCTCATCACCATGGACACCACCACGACCTTCAGCCCCGACCTGGTGGCGTTCACCGCCTGCAGCCCCCAAGGGCCGTGGGAGAACCGCACCCTGCTGTACCGCACGCCCGAGTCCGACGTGGAGAACCTGATGACCTACAACGCCCACGCTCACCCGCAGTTCGCGAACGAGAGCGGCTGGCTGGTGAGCTACAACGTCAACAGCCGCACGTTCGGAGACCTGTTCCTCGACGCCACCATCTACCGGCCGCGCTTCATCCGCGTGCCGTTCAAGGAGTAAGTGACGCACGTGATGATTGACCGACTTTTGTCAGTGGCGCTGGCGCCCATATGACGCGCTACTCCGATCCCCAGTTGCGGCCCGCCGGCGTTTACGATCCTTTTCCTGTTCACCGGTTGGCGCCCGGGGTCATCGAGCGTGGGACCGACGCCCTGGCGCGTGCGCTGCTGGAGCTGAGTTCCGGCGCCACCGTCGCCGGTACCGGTACGCCAAGCCCTGAGACGGCCCCGGGCTCTGTCGGAGCAGCGACCGTGCAGAGCACCTCGCGAGCCTTGGTGATAGATGGCTACGTGGGTGTGCTGTGGGAGGAACTGCGCGCCTCGCTCGACCAGGCCTTGCGAGCCGAAGGCGTGAACGCCACCTGGCTCTCTGTAG
>JBIQNJ010000117.1:0-4226 GCA_044462445.1 Truepera radiovictrix
GCGCGTGTTCGGCGGTAGCTCAGTGGCAGAGCGATCGGCTGTTAACCGATTGGTCGCAAGTTCGAATCTTGCCCGCCGAGCCATAGAGAAGCCCGACCAGGACGTTGTGTTCTGCGTCGGGCTTCTTCGTGTTGTGACGTAGCTCGGGAGCCCTTGAGCGGTCCTCAGCCCGCCGTCTGCGCGCGCTTCCGAGCCGCCCCTATGGGGTTGCTGACGGCGTGCCGGGCGGCGGCCCAGGCTCGTTTGAGCTCGAGCTCCTCGGGGTCGAGGGTGGCGTCGGGCGCCTCGGCGAAGCGGGCCACTTCCTCGCTCTTGGCGTTGAGAACCGTGTTCAGAACGGCGTGCAGCGAAGCGCGAACGGCGAGACCCTCGCGTAGCATCTCCTGCAGCTCCAGCACGCGACCCACCAGGTCGTCATGGCTCATGGCTTCGAGTTCTGCCTTGGTGCGCTGCATGCCCCAAGTCTACAACCGCGGGGCGGGCGTTTCGGCCTCGGGGTAGCATGCCGCATGGCTAGAGAGACCACGTTGCTCACGATCGCCGAGCTGGCTCACGGCTACCGTAGCGGGGCGCTGGACCCGGTCAGGGTGACAGAGGAGCACCTCGCGGCTATCGCCGACTACCCCGAAGGCCGCAAGGTGTACCGCGTCGTCACCGCAGAGCGCGCGCTACAGCAGGCGCGGGCAGCTAAGCGCCAGTTCGAGGCCGGCGTTGACATCGGCCCGCTACAGGGCGTGCCCATCGCCATCAAGGACCTCATAGACATGGAGGGGGAGGTAAGCGCCGCGGGCTCTCGCGTGCTGGCCGACAGGCTGCCGGCCACGAGTGACAGCCCGGTGGCCGCCCGCCTGGCTGCGGCGGGGGCCGTTTTCCTCGGCCGCACCAATATGACGGAGATCGCCTTCTCCGGCCTCGGGCTCAACCCGCACTACGGCACGCCGGGTTCGGCGCTAGACGGTCGGCGCATCCCCGGCGGCTCCTCAGCGGGTTCGGGGGTAGCGGTGGGTGTCGGCCTGGCCGTGGCGGCGGTAGGGTCAGACACGGGCGGCAGCGTGCGCATCCCGGCTGCCGCTAACGGCATAGTGGGGCTCAAGACCACCGACGGGCGGTTGCCGACAGAGGGCACGGTGGCGCTGTCGACCACGCTCGACACGCTCGGGCCGATGGCGCGTACCGTGGATGACACCTGGGCTCTCTACCTGGCGATGGCCGCAGAGCAGCACAGGCCGATGACAGAGTTGAGCAGCCGCCTTACTCTGCTGGCTCCCACCACCTTGCTGCAGGATGACCTGGATGACGCCACTCGCGAAGGGCTGCAGACCGCGCTCAGCCGGCTTGAGTCCATGGGCCACGAGGTGCGCGTCCAAGCGTTGCCGCTCCTGACCGAAGTGGACGCGCTGTACGGCCAGTACGGCAGCTTCTCTGGGCACGAAGTGTGGGCGCTTTACGAGGAGGAGTTCGTGAGCCGGGCCGCCGAGTTCGATCAGCGCGTTCTGGCCCGGGTGCGGGCCAACCTCGGACGCACCTCCGCCGACTACATCCGCCTGGGTTACGCCAGGGCAGCCCTGCAGCGCCGCTTCTGGCCCGAACTGGCGGGTGTGGACGCGGTCATCGCCCCCACCATCCCGCAGTTGCCGCCCTTCATCGCCGAACTCGAGAGCGACGACGAAGCGTACGGCCGCGCCAACACCATGATGCTGCGCAACACGGCGCCGTTCAACATCCTCGGCTGCCCGGCGGTCAGCGTGCCGGTCAGAGCTCGGCAAGGTGCGTTGCTTACGGGCCTGATGATCGTCACTCGCCCGGGTGAAGAGGAGCTGGCCATGGCCCTAGCCAAGCAACTCGAGCGCTACCAGGAAGGTTAGCCGGAAGCGCGGGCCGTTCCTAGGACGGGTGTGGCCCTTACGCGACCACCAGGTAGAGCACCTGAGCCACCAGCGCGGGGGTGGCCGAGCCCTCGACCTCCACGGTGCAGCCGATGGTGAGCAGGAGGCGCCCCTCCCCCTTGGGGTCGCAGGCCTTCAGTTCGGCCAGACACCTGACCCTCGAGCCCGACGGCACGGGCGCCGGGTAGCGCACCTTGTCGAGGCCGTAGTTCACGACGAGTCGGGCGGTCTCTGGCAGTATGCCCAGGTCCTGGATCATGGTCACCAGCAGGCTGAGCGTCAGGTAGCCGTGGGCCACGGTCGTACCGAACGGCCCTGTGGCGGCGCGTTCGGGATCCACGTGGATCCACTGCGGGTCAAGGGTGGCATCGGCGAAGCGGTTGATGCGCTCCTGGTCGATGGTTATCCAGGCAGACGGGCCGAACGTCTTGCCGACCTGCTCTGGCAGGGTGTCGAAGGTCATCTAGTACGCCTCGCTTCCGCCGGCGGGTGTCCAGCGTGCCCGTCGGCTCTTAGGGGTACGGCCAGCGTATCAGGCGGGTGGGCTTGTGCCCGACGGCGCCAGTTCCGGTACCTCGCCCAGCCTCGCCCCCGGCCACGCCGACCGGAGCAGGGCCAGCATGCCCACCGCCGCCGCGATGCCGGCCAGGTACTTGACGAGGATGTCGGTCACGATCACCTGGGTCATCCAGCCGGCCGTTGCGTAGGGCTGGCCCCAGAACGCCATGAGGGTGAACAGCACCGTGTCTAGCGGGGCGCTCACGGCGTTGGAGGACGCTACCCGCACCAGCCAGCGGCGGGCCAGGAGCCTCTGATACACCTCGGTGTCGGCGGCCTCGGCCAGCAGGATAGTCACGAAGCTCACGATGACGAAGCGTTGCGGCGTGCCTAGCGACGCCGCAAGCACCACGTTCGTGGTGGCGGCCAGCAGGATCATGCCGTACACCGCGCGGCGACCGTAGCGGTGCAGGCGGTCGCGCTGCGTGAAGGTGAGCCCGAAGAAGAGTGTGCCCACGTTGACGAGGAAGAAGCTGCCCACGGGTATGAAGCTATCGAGCGTGAAGTTGGCCAGCAGAGTGGCAGAGACGTAAACCACCCCGGCCGACACCAGCCCGGCGGCCCTCTGGCCCAGCGTGAGCACCAGCGCACCGGAGGCCAGCGCAGTGGCTGGCGCCAGCAGGTAGCGCCACTCACCCAGCGGCCACAACGTAGACACGGCCACGGCCAGCGCCGCCACCAGGACCACGAGAGACATGCGGCGTGCCCGCGGGGCGCCGGCAAGTGGCGTCGCCAGGTCGTACATGGAACCCACGAACAGCAGCCCGAACAGCGCCACGGCCAGCAGGGGAACGCTCTCGACCGGCGTCGGCCCGAAGCGCGACAGCAGCGCCAGCACGGCCGGCCCCGCTCCTAGCAGAGCACCGAGGATGACCACGCTCAGAGAAACGAGCGGTGTGGCGGTGGGGGAGGGGAGAGAGTCTGCGGCAGTCATAAGAGGAACGCGGTTAGGCGTGTATGGTCAGGCGGGTGGGCTCGGTGCAGTTCGCCAGGCCCACGCGCTAGATGGTACGCGACAGAAGTATCGTTATGCCATGGCTGGCAACACTGACCCTCCCGCAGACATGGTCGATCCTGACCGTTCCGAAGGCACCGGCGGCGCGAGCAGGCAGGTGCCCGTGGGTCTGACCGCTACACCTATGGGCCGTGTTCTCGCTTCCATGGCCACCGACAAGCCGCTAGCAGAGCTGTTCGTCGGCACGGTGCCAGGAACCCTGATGGAGACCCTGGGCATCTCGGTGGTCGCGGCCAGCCACGAACGCGTGGTGGCCACGATGCCTGTGGGGCCGGCCCAACACCAGCCTTATGGCCTGCTGCACGGCGGTGCGTCTGTGGCCCTGGCAGAGACCGTAGCCAGCGTGGGCGCCTGCCTCAGGCCGGACGGCGCCATACAGAACGTCGTCGGACTCGAGATAAACGCCAACCATATGAGGGCTGTGCGCTCCGGCACCGTCACGGCCGTAGGGCAACCGCTCCACCAGGGTAAGAGCACCCAGGTGTGGTCGATCGAGATAACCGATGACGAGGGCCGCCTGGTGTGCGTCTCCAGGTGCACGCTGGCCGTGCTGGGCTGACGGTCTGGAGCGCAAGCGGGAGGCGGGGCTGGCAGGGTGGCGGCAACCCTGTCGGTCCACCACGGTCGATGCTGCCTCACTACAGGAAGACCCGAACGAGAACGGCCGAGCCATTAGGCCCGGCCGCTTCCGGATGTCCTGGAACATCTTGTGTGGTCGGGGCGAGAGGATTTGAACCTCCGACCCCATCGTCCCGAACGATGTGCGC
>JBIQNJ010000118.1:0-4136 GCA_044462445.1 Truepera radiovictrix
ATCAGGATTACCTTGAAGCGCATGCCTTACCTCCCATGGGTATTCAGTCGAACCGTGGTGCCCGGTTCGTTTCCGAATGCTGTGGAGAATACCGCATGTTGGGCGGATGTTACGCGCCCCTGTGTTAGTCGTTCGTTTAGCTAAAGGAAGTGCGCAGCCCGTACCCCGGCACTGGTTTCCTAAGACGCCAGAGTAGAGAGCACGGTGCCGACGCGCGGCCCGTACCTCGGCAGTGGTTTCCTGTTAGTTGCGCCAACTTCTGCCTATGGGTTCTAAGCGGTTCGCCACTACCTTCGCGGCGTGCCCCTCCTCCTATGCAGCTTGCCGCTGCCCGCCGGCACGAGCAGCCACGCTGCGCACGCGCGGATCAAGTGCGTCCCGCAGCCCGTCACCCAGTAGGTTGAGCCCGAGCACGGCCAGCATTATGGCCAGCCCTGGCGCGACCGTGGGCCAGGCGGTCAGCTGCAGATAGCGCCGGCCTTCGGCGATCATCTGCCCCCAGCTGGCCGCCGGCGGCTGGGCGCCAAGACCGAGGAATGACAGCGACGCCTCGGCGAGGATGGCGTAGGCCAGCCGCAGCGTCACCTCCACAACCAGGGGCGAGAAGCTGTTAGGCAGTATGACGAGGAACAGGGTGCGCCAGTCGCGATTGCCGATGGCCCTGCTGGACTCCACATACAGTTCCTCTCGGAGGGAGAGAACCGAGGCGCGCACCACACGCGTGAACGGGCCGATATAGACGATGCCTATGGCCAGCACCAGGTTCTGGAACCCTGTGCCGAAGAACGCCAGCAGCGCTATCGCCAGGAGGATGGCCGGGAACGAGAGGATGACGTCCGTGAGGCGCATGACGACCACGTCTACCCACCCCTGGTAGTAACCGGCCAGCAGCCCGAGGATAACGCCCACTAGCAGCGAGAACGCCACCGCCACACCCGCCACGCCCAACGAGGTGCGCCCGCCGTAGAGGATGCGGGTAAGCGTGTCTCGTCCGTACTGATCGGTTCCCAACAGGTACTCGGAGGAAGGCGCCTGCATGCGCGCGGTAGCGTTCACCTTCACGGGGTCGTGAGGCGTGAGCCAGGGCGCGAAGATCGAGGACAGCGTTACCAGCACCACGATGATGAGGCCCGTGACGCCGGAGCCCGAGGTCAGCAGCTTACGCATCGAGCACCTTCGAACCACACAGCCTCTTCAACGCCAGCCAAGGTAACGGAACACCTCCGCGCACGGTCCCGGCGTCGCTCACGTTACGCATAGCGGATCCTAGGGTCGACAAGGGCGTAAACCACGTCCATGAGCAAGCTGACGGCGATGAACACGGCCGAGATCATCAACACGGCGCCCTGCACGACCGGGTAGTCGCGCAGGTTTATGCCCTCCAGCGCGAAGCGGCCAACACCCGGCAGGCTGAACACCTGCTCGATGACCACTGCGCCACCAAGTAGGGCACCGAACTGCAACCCCACCACGGTGACTATCGGGTTGAGCGCGTTGCGCAGGCCGTGCCGCATGATGACCAGGTACTCTCGCAGCCCTTTGGCGCGGGCAGTGCGGATGAAGTCCTTGCCCATCACCTCAAGCATGGTCGAGCGAGCGATGCGAGTGATGGCGGCGGAGAGGATAAGGCCGAGCGACAGCGCCGGCAGCAGCATGTGTTTGATGTTCTGCCAAGGCGCCTCCGAGAACGGCACGTACCCAGCCGGAGGCAGCGCCCCCCATTGCAGGGAGAACAGCAGTATGAGAAGGATGCCCAGGAAGAACCCAGGTATCGAGAGGCCGATGAGCGCGAACACCGAAACCGCGTAGTCGGTGAACTTGCCGCGCGTGAGCGCAGCGGTTATGCCCAGGGGCACCCCTATGGCGACGGCCAGAACCATGCTCATAAGGGTCAGCTGAAGTGTTACCGGGAAGCGCACGAGCAGGTCCATGGCAACGGGCCTACCGGTCCGAAGCGAAGAGCCAAGGTCTCCCTGAACGGTTGCCGAGAACCACTTGCCGAACTGTACATGCATGGGGAGGTCGAGGCCGAAGAGCCTGCGCATCTCCTCCAAGCGCTCCGGCGTGATGTTGGCCTGGAGGCCAACCAGGTTCGTGACCACATCGCCCGGCACCGAGCGCATGAGCACGAACACCACGACCATGACCCCCAGAAGCGCAGGGACCGCCAGTAGCACTTGCCGCAGCAGGTGGGGGAGCATGGGCGAGATGTTACTACGGCGTAGAAGCAGTCCGGTTATAGCCGTTTAACATATGGCACATATATGTGTTATATTTGTCTTGGAGGCCATATGCCGCAGCTCCACTTATATGTTCCCGAGGACGTTGCCGAACGCCTGAAAGCCCAGGCCAAAGCACGAAACCTAAGCGTGTCTAAATACCTTGCCGAGATCGCACAACGCGAGGCTGCAGCCGCATGGCCCAATGGCTACTTCGAAAGCGTCATTGGCGCCTGGGCGGGCGAACCACTGAAGCGACCAGAGCAACCCGAGCTCGAAGAACGAACGTTCTTTAGCTGAGGTGGCATCGTGTCGGCCGCGCAGTTCCTGCTAGACGCAAACGTCTGCATCCACCTGATAAACAAAGGGTCCGAGAAGGTGGTACAAGCTCTCGCCAACCATCTGCCCAGCCAGATTCTCATACCCTCAATCGTTGTTGGAGAGCTTGTTTATGGCGCTTACCTTTCTGCGCGACAAGCCGAGAACACCCGGTTGGTACAAAAGTTCATTGAACCCTTCTCAATCGCGCCTTTCGACAAGGAAAGCGCGGAGGAGTACGGAGAGATTCGCGCTCATCTGAAGCAGCAAGGCCAGATGATCGGCGCCAACGATCTGATTATCGCCGCTACCGCGAAGGCACACGGCTACACGCTGGTATCTCACAACACCGCCGAGTTCGGCCGGGTCGTTGGGCTTAGATTGGTTGACTGGCAGTAGTGCGATACCTACCGCATTTTGGTCAGTACTTTGACGCATCGCCGCCACGTCCGCTATCGCGGACGTGCTGCTTTTTCAGAGACGGACATTAAAGCCGTGCCTGGAATCTAGGGCACCATCGCGGCCTCGACCTCCTGCTGGGAGTTCCACGCCCGGCCGGCCGAATCAGTTCCGTCTTGTATGGTCCGATAGCGCTCCCGGTGAGGGATTTGTCGCTGGCGGTGCCGACCTTACCGATGCTGCCGGCCATACCGTGATCTAGCAGTTTCTAGCTGAAGGCTAGGCTGGGGCATTGACTGCCGGCATCGCTGTGGACGATGACGCCCTGCCCGCCGAAGCTGAGGCTGGAGCGCCTCCTGACGCTGATGGCTTGTCCGGCACTCTGCTCGTGAGTAGAGTGCTCATGCTGGAGGCCACCATGAAGCCCATGCTGCGCCTGGATAACACGTCCTGAAGGAACGACACGTACACAGTGCCCTCGCGGCTAGCGACGGTGAAGTCCGACACCCATACCTTATCGGGCGCCTGGAAGCACCTGTTGCACTTAACCAGGTCGGCTGAGCGGGTAGCGTTTACGTCCGGGTGGGTGACTCAGGTGAGCAGCGCCACGGAGCCCGGCCGAGCGCATGATGCGCGCCACCCGGTCTCGCGGCCAGCGGCCACCGCTTGCGCTTCAGCTCCTGCCACTCGCCAGCGTCTACCTCGGCAAACCTGACCCAGCCGCGCCTAGTGGCGATGGGGATGCCGGTCAGTTCATTAACGCGGCGGAACGCGGCCGTAGGTGACTTCTCAGTAGCCTCGCCACATCTCTCCCTGGAAAACCTAGTCACTCGTTCCCTCGCCTTGAGATCGTACTTACTTGCCATGACCCATTCACCCCGATAGTGGGAGAGAGCAGTATCTGCCGAGCCCAGGGGAGTTCGCTTACAGAACTCTAGGCGCTCCGACAGGTACCGGTAATTTAGACTAAGAAACGAAAGCTGAAGTACCTGCTTTGGAGATTACCTGGTCTAATCGTGACGTCTATACCTACCCTTTTGCCACCTCTAAAGGAAACGGTGGCGCCTTCAAATAACCTGAGTGCAAAACGTACGCGGGTATAAGTTCACCACCCGCCCAATGCGGAGCAAACTTCAACTATCAATATGAACCGTACTGGGTTTCGTAGACACTTCTTTCTCACGCAGCCCGCCTTGGCGG
>JBIQNJ010000119.1:0-4062 GCA_044462445.1 Truepera radiovictrix
GTCTGCCCGCGGTTCTGGCCGAACAGGTCGCCGTCGCTATAACCCGTAACGGCAACCACTCCATTTGGAGCGTAAGCGCTGCTTACGGCATCCTCGTAGTCGGGCGAACCCAACTGCTGCACCCATGCGATGCGTCGGTTAGGGTCGTTCGCCGGTCCAGGTTGGTTCGTCAGGCTAACCTGAGCATCTTCGTAAACCCAGCGGCTGCCATCCCTGTTAAGCACGCTAAGCCGGATGTTCGCCTCGGTAGAGGACGACGGAGCGTTCAGCCACAGATCCATGTTTCCGCCGTCACAGTCGACGGGCATGAGCGGCGAGACGAGGTCGTCTGCTAGCCGGACGACTATCCCGCAAGGTATCTCCTCAGTGGAACTGCCGTAGTCGGTAGCCCACCACGAGACCTGGATCGTCTGGCCGATGACCGCCTGAGAGTGGCTTGTTGTCAGGCCTGCAGCGGTTGAGGGCGGCGGGTCGGGAGTATAACCGCCCGAGTCACAGGACACGGTCACGGCCAGCGCTGCCGCCACTAACCCTGGAATGGCGGTTCTAGCTTTTCGGAAGCGCTCGCGTCGGCCTTGGGGCTCTCTCATCGTTCCAGCTTCCATACGAACGCTTGAGCCTCAACCGGATCTGGGGTGCCGCCCGTTACGTCTGCTATCCCGACCAGCACGAAAGTCCCGTCGGACTGAAGGGCAACATCCCAGATCCCGAGACTGTACGCACCGAGAACCCTGACCGTGTGCTTCAGCCACTCGTGGTTTCCCTCGAAGTCGATGCTGCCGACAACGGGTACAACGCTCTCACCCACCAGCCGTCGAGAGACGTACGTGACGGAGCCTCCTGGGCCAGGCTTCACTTGGATAGGTGCGTAGCTTAGCGGTACTTCGGGATGATCCGACGCAACGAAGTCGAACACTCTCTTGGTCCAGGTGTCTCCGCCTGAAGCGGGGATCCTGTATATGACCGATTGCTGTCGGCCGGAGCCGTCACCGTCGTACAGGTCTATAGCGAAGTAGACGTTGTTATCCTCGTCCACCGCGATGGAGCTCTCGAACGAGCTCAATAGGTTCAAGGTGTCGAACTCTGCAACTACAGTCGGCCAACCGGTGTCAGACACTTGCATCACGAAGTGATGTGTGGCACCGCTCGAGGGCTCATCACTGCTGCCGCCTATGTAGATGCTCCCATCAGAACCATACGTGACAGAGCTTCCTATGTTGAGGTCATAATCGTCAGGGCCGAATCGGTAGTTCCATTCGTTGTCGCCTGTGGGCGAGTACTTGTAATACAGCACATCCCGTCGTTGCGCCCCGCCCACGAGGGTGTGGGTCGTCGATCCGACCGCCACGACACTGCCATCCGGTAGGGCTACCACTGCGCGGGCGTCGTCGTAGTCGTAGTCGCCAAAGACGCGCGTCCACTCATGACTGCCTATCGAGCTGTACTTCCTTATGAACGCGTCAGTGCCGCCGAGGTCGGTACCCAACAGCTCTCCTCCGGCCGTTCCGACCACGAACACGTTTCCTTCGGAGTCGATAGCGATGGCCGAGGCGTTATCCCAGTGATCACTGCCAAACTGGTCCCCCCACAAGAGCGCTCCGGTGCTGGAGAACTTGACTACGAAGATGTCTCCATTGCCCTGATAAGGGCCGTGGAATGAACTCCAGGTCTCACCTGCGACTACAACCGAACCATCTGGGCCTATACCGACAGCAGTGGCATGCTCGTGGGAGGTGGTGCCGAAGACGTCCGACCAGGCTGTAGCGGCCTCTTCGACCTTGCTCACTGTTACGAACTCCGTCAGGTCAGAGTAGGGAGAAGCGGCCTCCTTGGTTTCAATGCCTATTCGTATGTAGCGGGATCCGGTCGGGAACACGACTTCGCTGGCCATGCTGCCTACGCATGGCACCAGGCCCAGGTCCGTAACCTCGTCACCCTCGTACCGCGTGGTCAGCCGACAGTACTCCTCACCGTTCCACGTACCGCGGTCAGTGACCGACCACGAGACCGTAACGGTGTTCCCCGATCCAACGTAGTCGTTGTCTACGCGTAGGTATTCGATGCTGGTCGTGCCGCCGCCGCCTCCACCTCCTGGCGGCTGTGTTCCTCCGCAACCTGTGACAACTACGAATGCCAACGCACCAGCCATGAGTGGCCGAAGGGTCGCGCCGGTTGCGACCCCATACAGTGGACGTTTATTCATGGCCGTGATGCTAGCTAGTCGGGCCCGTCCAACTCCCGTCCAGTAGTGCGGATTGCCCCTAGGGCGAGGTCAGCTACCTATGGGTGAATGGCTCAGTCCAGCAGGTAGAATTCGCGGATGGATCCGAGGGTCAACTTCTTAACTTTAGCCGTCGCTGACATGGCGGCTTCTCGCAAGTTCTATGTAGATGGTCTTGGCTGGCGACCCGAGTTCGAGGTACCGGATGAGATCATCTTTCTGAGGGTTTCGCCGACGCTGGTACTGTCGCTCTGGAAGGCCCAGGCGTTCGAGAATGAGGTCGGGCCGTTGTGCCGAGGAGCTGGGCATGCTCCTTTCACCCTGGCTTACAACGTTGCTCAGGCAGACCAGGTTGACGCTGTTCTCGCGACGGCGGTGGCGGCTGGAGCGTCTGTGCTGCATCCAGCCACCAAGCGCGACTGGGGCGGCTACTCCGCCTACTTCACAGACCCGGACGGTTATGCGTGGGAGGTGGCCCACAACCCGGGTTCGATCGGGATGGCTGTGGTGGAGGCCGGCGTTGCTGGCGCAGAGACTGTCGAAGTGCTGCGTACGCGCCGCTCCGTCGGGCAAGCCAGGCTGGTCAACGGCCCAAGCCTGAACCACGCTGAGGTGGTTGCCGCTGTCGAGTCCGCCCGCTGGGCGCCGAACCACAAGCGCACCGAGCCGTGGCGCTTCTACCTGCTCGACGACGAGCGCAAGGTGCAGTTGGCCGAGATGTGGTCGGAGCAGCTGGAGAGAACGGGCTCTAAGCCAGACAGGGTCTCGGCTAAGTTGCGCGAATGGTCTGAGGTGCCCGGCGTGCTCATCGTCACGTGCAGTAGCGCCGAGGCGGCGGATGAGACCATGCTGCTGGAGGACTACGCGGCCACGGCGGCTGCGGTCCAGAACCTATGCCTACACCTGTGGGCCAAGGGCGTGGCCACCAAGTGGTCCACCGCCGGGGTGTCCGAGCATGAAGGGTTCTGGCCGTTGCTAGGTCACTCGCAACGACCCGTGAACACCCGCGTGGCGGCGCTCATCTTCTACGGTTTGGTAGAGGAGCTTCCCAAGCCGCACCGGAAGCTTGCGGTGGAGGACGTGTTGGTGGATTTCCGGCACGGGTAGGTTGGGCCGGGTACGGTATGAGGCTGCATTATTAGGAGCACACGGTTAACGTGTCAGGCGAACAGGCTGAAGCCCTGCGTAGCCAGGCTGATCGGGTCCTCCAGGTCGAGATAGTTCGGGGAGTCTTCTGACAGGAACTCTCGAGCGGAAACGTATGGCACAATGGGTGGCATGAATAAGACCACGGTTTACCTTCCTGCCGACCTGAAGCGGGCCCTGCGTGAGGCCGCCCGCTCCAGCGGCGTGTCGGAGGCAGAGCTGATAAGGGAAGGCATAGGACGAGTTACCGCTGAGAGGCTCACCGGCCGGGCGCGAATCCCTCTCTTCGAGAGCAAGAAACCTGACCTCGCCGAGCAGGTTGATGAGCACCTAGCGGGCTTCGGCGAACGGTGATCATCCTAGACACCAGCGGCCTGCTCTCGGCCCTGGACGCCAGCCAGCGTCATCACGCACAGGCTGCTGCAGCGCTGAAGGCTGAACCTGGACCGTGGCTTCTGTCCCCCTTCGTTCTAGCGGAGTTGGACTACCTGTTGGCAACTAAGGTCAGCCAAGAGGCTGCGTTGGATTTGATGGAGGAGGTTGGAAGGGGGGCTTATCGCCTGGAGGCGTTCCAGTCTGCAGATATCAGACGAGCTCATGAGATCGCTCTGGAGTACGCCGATATGGATGTAGGTCTTGCTGACGCGTCCCTTGTTGTCCTGTCTGAACGGCATGGTGAGAGGAACATACTTACG
>JBIQNJ010000120.1:0-3972 GCA_044462445.1 Truepera radiovictrix
CTACGTGGGTGTGCTGTGGGAGGAACTGCGCGCCTCGCTTGACCAGGCCCTGCGAGCCGAAGGCGTGAACGCCACCTGGCTCTCTGTAGGCTCGGCCTTTAAACCAGAGGGCGAGATAGACGAGCTTCTGGCGCCGTACCTGGGCGGCAACGACCCGGTGTTCGGCAAGCGCTACCCCGGTCAGCTGAGTGACCTGTTCGACGCGGGCAAGCTGGCAGAGTTGAGCCCGGCCTCTGACGGATTGACCGTGCTGTACGGCTGTGGTGCGGCTTTGGCCGGCTGGAACGATGCCCCTCTGGTGTACGTGGACCTTCCCAAAGACGCCATCCAGCACCGGGCCAAGGACGGTCTGATAACCAACCTGGGCCGGTCGGCGCCTGAAGACATGAAGCAGATGTACAAGCGCTACTACTTCGTGGACTGGCTGATCCTGAACCGGCACAAGCAGGAGTTACTGCCCCATGTGGACCTGATGGTCGACGGCCTTGACGCCGCCGACCCCACCTTCACGACCGGCGAGAACCTGCGCGCTGCTCTGCTGCAACTCAGCCGCAACCACCTGCGCGTCAGGCCCTGGTTCACGCCCGGAGCGTGGGGTGGGCAGTGGCTCAAAGAGGTCATCCCGCAGTTGCCGCAGAACGTGCCTAACTACGCCTGGTCGTTCGAACTGATAGTGCCTGAGAACGGGTTGATGTTCGAGTCACTGGCGAGCGGTGCTGCGGATGGGCCTTCTGGTACGGCTGGCTCGGGCGGTGCAGCGAGCAACACGAGCAGCGGGGCGCCTGTCACCAACCGCCTGGAGGTGTCGTTCGACTGTCTGATGTTCCAGGCGGGCGAGGCTGTGCTGGGCGACCACTTCGCCCGCTTCGGCACCGACTTCCCGATCCGCTTCGATTACCTGGACACGTTCGAGGGTGGCAACCTCTCGGTGCAGGTGCACCCGCAATCTGAGTACATAGCCGAGCAGTTCGGCGAGCCGTTCACGCAGGACGAGACCTATTACCTGGTGGACTGCACGCCAGACGCGAAGGTGTACCTGGGCTTCCAGGAGGGGGTGCAGGCCACCGAGTTCGGCGAACAGCTGGAGCGCAGCGCCCGGGAGGGCACGCCCATAGAGGTGGAGCGTTACGTGCGTTCCATGCCCGCGGAGAAGCATGGGCTGTACCTGATACCGCACGGCACTGTGCACTGCTCCGGCACGGGCAACCTGGTGCTAGAGGTGAGCGCCACCCCGTACATCTTCACCTTCAAGCTTTACGACTGGCTGCGCCTCGACCTGGACGGCAAACCGCGGCCCCTTAACGTGGAGCGCGGTATGGCCAACCTGGACTTCTCGCGCCAGGGCGAGGTGGTGGACCGTGAGCTGGTGTCGAAGCCACACGTGCTGAGCGAGGGCGCCGGCTGGCGCAGGGTTCGCCTGCCCACGCACGCCAAGCACTTCTACGACATCGAGCGGGTGGAGCTGGAGCCCGGAGCCGCCGCCACGTTGACCACCGACGGCTCACCTCAGGTGCTCACGGTGGTAGAAGGCGGCCCCGTGCAGCTACGGGCTGGATCCTACGTTTCTGGCGACGCTACCGACGGCGAACCCGACAGGCTCTCGGCGGCAGCCCGATGCCACTTCGCCGAAACCTACGTTGTACCGGCAGCAGCCGAGACTTTCGAACTGACCAACGAAGGCCAGGCACCAGCCAAGGTGCTGGTGGCGTTCATGAAACCGGTAGCGGGGTAGAGCAGATGGCGATGCGACACGGGCGAAACCGCTTTAGTTTCGTCGAACGAGCTACCGGGAGGGTCACACCCATCTACGCAAAGGGCAGCCCAGAGGTAGGCGAGCGCAACGAGCCGGTGCGCCGTAATACCCATCTACGCAAAAGGCAGCCACTGATGTCATCGATGCCCGCCCCAGACCGCTCCGGCTACGTCGAAGTCGATGGCACGCAGCTCTACTACGAGACCCACGGCAGTGGCCCGGCGATCATGCTCATACATGGCGCCTTCGGCTCGGGCAACCAGTTCGCCGAGGCCCTGAGGTGGCTAGCCAACGACCACATGTGCGTGCTCGTAGACCTTCAAGGCCACGGGCGCACGGCCGACCGTGCGCAGCCACTGAGGTACGAGCGTCTAGCCGACGACTGCGCTGCTGTCCTCGCACACCTGAACGTGTCCCGGTGTGCGGTCATCGGCTTCTCCATGGGTGGCGGCACGGCTCAACAGCTGGCCATCCGCCACAGCCGCCTCGTGACCAAGCTCGTTGTGGTGAGCGCGCCGTTCAGCCACCACGGCTGGCACGCCGATGTGATGGCTAACTTCCGCAACACGGGTTCGCATCAGGCGCCGGATGTGATGGACTCGTTCATCTTTCACGACCACGCGGCGCTGGCACCGAAACCCGAAGAGTTCCCGGTGCTGTTAGACAAGCTTGGAGACCTGTTGGGTCACCACGAGTACGACTGGTCAGCTGAACTCTCGTCGCTGGCCATACCCGTGCTGATCGCGGTCGGCGACGCCGACAGCCTGTCACCAACCCACGCGGCCGAGTTCTTCCGCCTGCTAGGTGGCGGCACACGCGACGCCGGTTTCGGGGCCGACGCGCGGCCGGCTTCAGAGCTAGCGGTGTTACCGCGTACTACGCACTACGACATCTTGCACTCGGAGTTGATGTGGACGTGCGCGGCGGCGTTTCTGCAGAGGTTCTGAAGAAGCTTGGGGATAGGGCGCGATTTCGTGGCGCTGTTTCGTGGCGCAACTCCGTGGGGAAACTCCGCGGTGTAAGCGGACTCTCTCTAGTTGCTGCGCCCCCGCCTGCTCCAGAACACGCGCGGTGAGTACGTGAAATCTCTATCGAGTGGAAAGCGCGGTCGTTGCCAGCGCTCGTACGTAAGGCCCTCGATGCGCTGATCCACAACGCCGGCGGTAAGCGCCAGAAGAGCCGGGTTCGCGACGGTGCGCAGTTCCGGCGAAAGGTAGCCGGATTTCACGAGCAGCACGCGGAACTGGTGGATGTCCAACCCAAGGTCAGTGAAGTCGCAGAAGCGATGGAACGGGCGCCGCCGCGCGGTCAGCACTACGGTGATGTTGTTCTCGATCTGGACAACCGCTTGGCGTTCACGCTCCTCGCGGGTATCGACCAGGAAAAGTACGGTGCCGGTGATGGTCGCTGGGCTGCTGCCGACAGGGTCCAGGGTGGCGCCTACCTTGAGGGTGACGCGGGCGCCGACGCCGGTGGAGTAGCAGGCGGCCGTGGCGGGTTCGTCTGCGATGCCGGCGAGGAGCAGGTCGCGCGCACCGCTTTCCAGGACAACGGCCAGGGCATCGGCGCGGTCGCCGACCCCACCACCGGTAGGGTTGTCCCCGCTGTCGCCGATGATGGCTAAGCCGCTGCCGGCGTTGGCTATAGCGAGGCACTCCTCGAGCGAGCCGTGCTGCGTGCCGAAGACGAATTTCTCTCTAGCTTCCCAGTAAGCCCGGGCAAGCACCAGCGCTTCGCGTTCAACGGCGGCCTTGTCGGTACCGGTGATCATGACGCTGGCGGTGGCGCGGGGCTCATCTGCCCATACGTAACCTACGAGTAGCGAGGCGTCGAGGATGCCGGGCATACGGTCTACGGTCTCGAGGCTTCTGTAGAGGCTCTGGGCGGGTTCGTCCTCGGTGCTGCTACGCTCACCGGACACGAGAACCGGGACAGGAACCCAGGCGAGGTATGGGCGCCGGCCCGTGGCAAAGGTGTGCTTGAGGAGATCTAGGGCGCGGCGCTGCGTCTCGGGCACGTCGATGTGCGGCGCGGTGCGGTAGGCGGAGAACATGTCGAGTGCTCGTACTACGCGCTGGCTGAGGTTGCCGTGCAGGTCGTAGGAGGCGGTGATGAGAGTGTCGGGGCCGACGACTTCGAGGGTCTTGCCTATCCAATGGCCTTCGGCGTCGTCCAGCCCCTTCACTTTCATGGCACCGTGCATGGCGAGGTACACGCCA
>JBIQNJ010000121.1:0-3952 GCA_044462445.1 Truepera radiovictrix
ACTGCCCGACGGGGCCTTGAGCGTGCGTTTCGACGACGTGCGCTTCCACTACCTGGACGTGGACGACACGCAGCTGACGCTCAAGGGGGTGAGCTTCGAGCTGGCCCCGGGCGAGCGGCTGGGCCTGCTGGGCCGCACCGGCTCGGGCAAGACGACGCTCACCCGCCTGCTGTTCCGGCTTTATGACCCGACCAGCGGCAGGGTGCTGCTGTCGGGCAAGGACGCTCGTGACGTTGACCTCAGCCAGCTGCGCTCGCGCATCGGGCTCGTCACGCAGGACGTGCAGCTGTTCCGGGGCACGGTGCGTGACAACCTGACCTTCTTCGACAACACCATCCCCGACGACCTCATCACGACGGTCGTGCGCGAGATGGGCTTGAGTGAATGGCTGGAGCGCCAGGAGGAGGGGCTAGACACCATCATCGACTCGGGTGGCCGCAACCTGTCGGCGGGCGAGGCGCAACTGGTGGCGTTCGCCCGTGTATTCCTGAAGGACCCCGGGCTTATCGTGCTGGACGAGCCGTCCTCCAGGCTGGACCCGGCCAGCGAGCGCCTGCTCGAGGCCGCCGTGGAGAAGCTGCTGCGCGGGCGCACCGCCATCATCATCGCGCACCGCCTGGAGACCGTGGAGCGAGTAGACAGGATCCTCGTTCTGGGCAACGGCGAGGTGGTCGAGAGCGGCTCCAGGGCGCAACTGGCGGCCGACCCAGACTCACGCTACGCACGGCTGCGGCAGGCAGCCCTGTCGCTCGATCTGAACCTGGCGGCCGGCCAGCAGCACAAGGCCGCCGACATCCTCGAGGAACTGTCATGACCTTCAGTACCAACCCGCTCAAGCTCTCCATGAAGCTGGTTCGGCAGCGGCTCTCGCTGTTCATCGTCTCCAGCGTCTACTTCACGATCATCCACGCCATCCCTGTGTTGTTCGGGGTGTTCATGGGCAGGCTGTTCGACGCCCTTAGCGGCGCCGAGGCGGCCTCGTTCGGCCCATGGACGTTCCTGGCGCTGGCCCTGTCGGCCGACATAGGCCGGATACTGCTGTTCATCGGCGGCGTCTACACGTGGGCCGGCTACTACATGGAGGTCACACTGCACCTCCGCAACTCTGTGCTGTCACACCTGCTGACCGCCGCGGGTTCGCGGCGCCTGCCCGACTCGCCGAGCGAATCTGTCACGCGCTTCCGCGACGACGTCAACGACATCGGGGAGTACATAGAGAACTGGATCGACTTCTGGGGCTTCGCACTCTTCGCGGTCGCCGCCCTGGCGGTGATGCTGTCGGTCAACGTAGTCATGACGCTGGTGGCCTGCGTGCCGCTGGTGGTGATGCTGCTCTTGTCGAACGCCCTTAGGCCGCACATCCGCACGGCCCGGCGTGACAGCCGTGAGGCCACCAGCCGCGTTACAGACTTCCTGGGCGAGACCTTCGGCAACGTGCAGGCTGTGCAGGCCGCCGGGGCGGAGCGCACCGTGCTGGCGCGCTTCAAGGACCTCAACGTCACGCGCCGTAAGACGGCGCTGAAGGACACGCTCCTCACCGAGATCTTCCGCTCCATAAGCGGCAACATGGTCAACGTGGCCATGGGCATCGTGCTGCTGCTGGGCGCCTCTGCGCTGCGCGCCGGCACGTTCACCGTCGGCGACTTCGCCCTGTTCGTGACGCTGCTGCCCAGGCTCACCTACACCATGTCGTTCATGGGTCTGATGTTCGTGCAGCACAAGCGTACGGGCGTGGCGTACGAACGGCTGGGGCGCCTCATGGTCGACGCCCCGGTGGAGTCGCTCATCACCCCCAGACACCTCGACCTGGAGCGGCGCGAGGGCACTCCGTTCGAGTACCAGGCACCGCCGGCAGTACCGCTCGAGCTTCTCGAGGTAGAAGACCTGTCGTACCACCACCCTGACGCCACGGAGGGGCTGAACGGCGTGAGCTTCCATGTGCGGCGCGGCGAGTTCGTGGTCATCACCGGCCGCATAGGTTCGGGCAAGACCACCCTGTTGCGCGCCCTGCTCGGTCTGGTGCCCAAGTCGGGTGGTGCCGTGCGCTGGAACGGCGAACAGATAGACGACCCTGCTTCCTTCTTCGTGCCGCCACGTAGCGCTTACACCTCGCAGGTGCCCCGCCTGTTCTCCGACTCGCTGAGGGAGAACGTCGCCCTAGGCAGAGACCTAACCGATGCCGATATCACTGAGGCGCTGGACCTGGCCGTGCTCGGCCCCGACGTGGCGGAGATGAAGGACGGTCTGGACACCGAGGTCGGTGCTCGCGGCGTGCGTCTCTCGGGCGGTCAGGTGCAGCGCGCCGCGGCGGCCCGCATGCTGCTGCGTGACGCCGACCTGCTGGTGTTCGACGACATCTCCAGCGCGCTCGACGTGGAGACCGAGAGGCGGCTATGGGACGGCCTCTTCCGCAGCGGCGACGTCACCTGCCTGGTCGTGTCGCACCGGCGCGCCGCGCTGGAGCGCGCCGACCGCGTGATAGTGCTGGACGAGGGGCGCGTGATAGCTCAGGGCTCGCTGGAGGACGTGCTGCCCGCCATGCCGGAGCTGGGTAGCATGGACGGGGGAGAGGATAGTGGTCCGACCAATTTCGAGACCGCGAAGGTGGGCGACTGACACCACTGCCAGGCGGAGCTAACGGCGGCGGGCCCGCACATCCAGGTGCGGGCCCGCGCGATCTCCTCGTTCTAGGTGTCTCGCCGCGCAGCGCCTACTGCCGCACGGCAGCCGGGTCTTGCCCCTGCACCACCACGGCCGTCCACTGGCTCAACCAGCGTTGCTGGTGGGCCTGGATGACGCCGGCGGCCACGTTGGGCGCAGCAACGCCGGGCTCCACCACCGCGAACTGCTCGAACTCTTGCGGCAACTGGGCCGAGCCCACCACGGGGTGCACGAACATCTCCAGCGGGATGGCCTCCTGCACCTCTCGGCTCAGCAGGAAGTCTACGAACGCCTGGGCGGCCTCCAGGTTCTGGGTGCCGCTGAGGATGCCTGCTGCCTCGACCTGGCGGTAGGCGCAGCCGGCGCACTCGAGGTTGGCAGTGGGAGGCGCGGTTAGCGGCTCCTCTGCGAAGATGACCTCGGCGGCAGGGCTGGTCAAGTAGCTGACCACCACGGGCCTGGTGCCGCCGTAGTGGCTGAAGAGCGAGTAGTAGGCGTCTGTCCAACCGTCGGCCACCTCCACGCCGTTGTCGCGCAGGTCGGCCCAGAAGTCCAGCCAGTCGCCGCCCGCATAGGCTACCTGGGCGGGTATGCCGGCCTCGGCGTCGCCGAAACGCGCGATGGTGGCCAGCATGAAGGCCAAGCCCGGGCTGGAGGTGGCGGCGTTCTGCACCACCAGCAGGTCGGCGTACTGCGAGGCGGCCAGGTCCTCCAACGTCGTGGGCAGCACCAGGCCGCGCTCTTCGAACCAAGCCACGTCGATGTTAGGGATGACCCAGCCCACGTCTACCGGGGTCACCAGGTCGTCGGCGGCGAAGCGCAGCTCCTCAGGCACAGCAGTTAGTGCCGGGCTGCGGTAGGGGAGGAAGATCTGCTCCCCCCGGGCGCGTTCCAGCAGGCTGTCGTCTACCCCGAACAGCACGTCGGCCACTGGTCGCGCCTTGGTGAGGATGGCGCGGTTGACCACCTCGCCGGCGTCGCCCCCGGGCAGGAACACGACCTCTATGCCCGTGGCACGGGTGAACTCGGAGATGACCTCGGCAGGCAGGGAGAACGAGCTGTGGGTGAGCACGGTCACCCGCTGAGCGGCAGCAGAGGTCAGAGCGGTCGCCACCAGGGCTGTTACCAGCACCAGCCCCAGCCGGGCTGCACGAGAGAACGGGGTCTTGCGTCGGGAATCCTTCATGAGCGTCCTTCCGTCACCTCGGACGCCTACAGCGGCCTTAAGGCCGCGTGCGTCACTCTCCCTCCGCCCGCATTACCGGGTTCAGGTTCTAGGGTGTGATCTCAG
>JBIQNJ010000122.1:0-3907 GCA_044462445.1 Truepera radiovictrix
TCGAGCGCGAGAACCAGACGCTCGCCACCATCACGTACCAGAACTTCTTCAAGCTGTACGACAAGATCGCCGGCATGACCGGCACGGCCAAGACCGAGGAGAAGGAGTTCCAGGAGATCTACTCCACCGACGTCCTGGTCATCCCCACCAACCGCCCCGTCATCCGCAAGGACGAGGAGGACATGGTCTTCCGCACCGAGGAGGGCAAGTTCAACGCGGTGGTCGAGGAGATCGTGCAGGTGCACGACAAGGGCCAGCCTGTGCTGGTGGGCACCGTCACCATCGACAGCTCCGAGCGCCTCTCACGCATGCTCAAGCGCCGCGGCGTGCCGCACGAGGTGCTTAACGCCAAGTTCCACGGCCGCGAGGCCGAGATCGTGGCGCAGGCCGGCCGTTCAGGCGCGGTTACCATCAGCACGAACATGGCCGGTCGTGGCACCGACATCGTGCTGGGCGGCAACCCCGAGTGGGCCGCCCGCCAACTGCTGGAGCGCGAGGGCTTCGACCGTTACGACTCGGACACCGAGCTCTTCATCAAGGCCATCATGCTGCGCAAGCCCGACGAGGCGCGCACCCTGGCGCAGAAGCTCGAGGGGCTGCCGGCCGACATCATCCCGCGCCTGGAGAAGCTGCGCGACGATGCTGATGCCGACCACGAGAAGGTCAAGTCGCTGGGCGGCCTGCACATCATCGGCACCGAGCGCCACGAGTCGCGCCGCATCGACAACCAGCTACGCGGCCGCGCCGGCCGCCAGGGCGACCCGGGCTCCAGCCGCTTCTACGTGTCGTTCGAGGACGACCTCATGCGCCTCTTCGCCAACGACCGCGTGCTGGGCATGATGGACCGCCTGGGCATGGACGACAGCCAGCCCATCGAGGCACGCATGGTGTCTGGCGCCATCGAGCGCGCCCAGAAACGGGTCGAGGACCGCAACTTCGGCATCCGCAAGCAGCTGCTCGAGTACGACAACGTGATGAGCAAGCAGCGCGAGGTCATCTACGCTCAGCGCCGCGAGGTGCTCCTCGGCAACGACATGTCTGAGGAAGTGCAGGAGATGTTCGCGCAGTACATCGACTCGCAGGCGCAGGCCTACCTCAACCCGGAGATCGACCCCGAGGAGCGCGAGATCGGCGTGCTCAAGACCTCCCTGGTGGAGGCCGTGCCGGCGTTCGAGACCATCGACTTCGAGAAGTACCGCGCCGAACCGCCCGACGAGGTGGTAGACGAGCTGGTGGAGGCCATGGAAGCGGCCTACAAGCGGCGTGAGGAGGAGCTAGGGGCGCCCCTCATGCGCGAGCTCGAGCGCTTCATCGTCCTGCAGGTCGTGGACCAGCACTGGAAAGAGAACCTGCACAACATGGACGTGCTGCGCCAGGGCATAGGCCTGCGCGGCTACGGCCAGCGCAACCCGCTGCAGGAGTACGCCTTCGAGGGCTTCAACCTGTTCGAGGAGATGAACGCCAACATCAAGTTGAACGTGGCCAAGCTGCTGTTCCGCGTGCAGGTCAACACCGACCAGCGCCTGGAACGCCGCCCGCAGCGCCAGAGCTCTGTCACCTACTCCGGCGCGGCCGAGGGCGGCGTGGCCGCTGCCGCGCGTGGCGCCGGGGCTCCGCAAGGCGGCGTGTCCAAGACTTCGCCCATCCGCACAGAGGACAAGGTCGGCCGCAACGACCCCTGCCCGTGCGGCAGCGGCAAGAAGTACAAGCACTGCCACGGCCGCGGCGCGGCCTAAGTGCAAGCGGTAGCGCAGTGCCAGTAGTAGCAGCGGCGCCCTTCAGCAAGCGCCTGTTAGACAGGGCGCGCAGCGCCTCCTCTGCCGTGTGCGTGGGTCTGGACCCGCGCCCTGCGGCTCACCCCCTGACCGACCCGACCGCCCTGGGCAGCGCAGCAGAGGTGGCCCGCGCCGTCACCCGGCTATCGTGCGCCGTGCTCGACGCCACGCACGACGTGGCCGCCTGCTGCAAGCCGCAGGCGGCGTTCTTCGAGGCGCTGGGGCTTGCCGGGCTGCAGGCGCTGGCAGACGTCATGGAGCACGCCCGCTCCCTCGACCTCCCCATCATCCTGGACGCCAAACGTGGCGACATCGGCAGCACCGCCGAGGCGTACGCCCACGCCTACCTGACCGACGGCGCCTTCGCCGCCGACGCTCTCACCGTCAACCCGTACCTCGGCCTCGACACCCTGGAGCCGTTCATCCAGGCCGCGGAGGCCAACGGCCGTGGACTGTTCGTGCTGGTGAGGACCTCCAACCCCGGCAGCGCCACCCTGCAGGAGCTCACGGTGGGCGGCAGCAGCGCGGCGCTGTACCAGCACCTGGCGGCGCGCCTGACGGAGCGGGCCACCGCGCTGCAGACGGACGACGCCGGCTACACCTTGCTGGGCGCCGTTGGAGGCGCCACGGCGCCCGCGCAGTTGGCAGACCTGCGCCGCCGCCTGCCGAGAAGCGTGCTGCTGGTGCCCGGCTACGGCGCCCAGGGCGGCGGTGCCGAGGACGTGGCTCACGCTTTTGACGCACACGGGTCGGGCGCTGTGGTCAACGCCAGCCGCAGCCTCATGTACTCGGAGCGGGCGCGCAGCGCCGGCAACCTTGAGGAGATCAGAGCCGCCGCTCGGGCGGCGGCGGTGGCCATGCGCGCTGACCTCACCCGGGCCGTCGCCGCGCGCGGCTGAGCCGTCAGGGCGTCTGCAGGTAACGAGCCAGGTTGAGGGGCGAGATGTTGGTGCGCATGCGCGGCAGGAGCGTCGCAAGCGTGCCGATGCCGACGCTGGGGCCGTCGAACACGGCAGCGAAAACGTCGACCCCTTCCAGGTCTTGCATGCCGTACGTGAAGGCGGTCAGCTCCTCACCGGTGGGCACCTCATAGGGCCACGAGCCGTCGACGCTGGGCGTCGCAGCGACCACGTACATGCGCGACGAGTTGTGGGTCAGGAACAGGCGCTTGGCCGTGTCCTGCGGGGCGCTTATGTAGGCGCTGACCCGCACGGCGCAGTTGCCGAGTGCCGGCAGCACGTCGCTCGGTCGCGCCATGGCGTCGCCGCTCGGCCTAAGCACGAGCAGCCTCGGGTACACGCTCCAGTTCCACACGATGGCCCAGAACACCGTGCGCCCTCCCGCGTTCGGGTCGGTGGCCAGCAGTGCCGCCGGCCGCACGGCTTCGGCCACCAGGGCGAGCACGTCGGCCAAGTCCTCCACGAGCTCCTCCGCCGTCTCCGGAGCGCCCGGATCCACGGGGCCGAGCCGGTACCAGCCGAGGAACCTGTTGAGCATGGTGGCCCAGGTCTCCTGGTCCACCAGCTCCGGCCGCCATGACACCGGCAGCAGATCGCGCTCCACCAGGTACCTGACCGCGTCGTAGCCCGGCTCGTCGGAGCCTACGGGCACCGGGCCGAGCTTGAGCTTCGGCAGCGCCGGCTCCACGAGGTCTATGGCGCGCTTCAGCGCCAGTGCGGCGTCGATGCCCGTGGCGTTGCGCTCGAGCGTGGCGTCCGGCAGAGCGCCCACCAGTTCGCTGCGGCATACGCCCGCGAGCGCAGCCTGGGCTAGCGTGAGGGTCAGCGCCACCAGCACTGCTCGCGATAACGCCGTCTTCCGCCTCCAAGAGAACATGGGCCGAGTTTAACGGCCCATGCTTGATAGAACGGTGAGACCTTCGTGGGCGAACCTGAAGGACTTGCGTTGCCACCGGCGCCCCTACCGCGATGCCTGCGCCCTCACCCCTCGGCTGCCGGGCTGTCCGGCGCCGACGAGCGCAGCCTCGACCGGTAGCGCCCTCACCCCTCGGCTGCCGGTCCTAGCAGCAGCTCGGGCTCGAAGTAGTAGAAGCCGTTCGGCCCCCTGGCGGCGCTGGCGTTGCCCGAGCGCACCCGCATCACGCTGTAGCGGTAGACCTCGAGGGTGTCACC
>JBIQNJ010000123.1:0-3839 GCA_044462445.1 Truepera radiovictrix
GCCTCCCAGGTCAGCAGGCCCGTGCCGGCGTTCAGGTCGAGCACCAGATGGTGCGGGCGCGGCGCGGCGAGCTCGAAAACGGCGTCGCGCAGCTGCGCCAGGCGCTCGCCGGAGCTCGAGACCGTGCGCTCCAGCCAGCGATCGCGGGCCCGGTCACGCGGCGACACGGTCAGCACCTCGCCGGCGCTCCTGGTGTCCTGCTCGAGCATGGCTGCGAGCTGCGCCTCGCGTCGTCGCGCCACCTCCGTCTGGATACGGGCCTCGTGGCCCACGCTCGAAGGTTCGTAGAACACCTTGCCCTGCAGCGCCTCCGGCAGGTACTGCTGCGCCACCCAGTGATCGCGGTAGGCGTGCGGGTAGGCGTAACCGGCGCCGTGGCCGAAGCTCTCGGCGTCGCGGCTCGAGTCGCGCAGGTGCGCAGGCACCTCGGCTTCGCGCTCCCTCTGCACGGCCGCCAGTGCGTCGAAGAAGCCGAGCGTGCTGTTGCTCTTGGGGGCGGTGGCCAGGAACAGGGTGGCCTGCGCCAGGTGATAGCGGCCCTCCGGCATGCCTACGTAGTCGTAGGCCTGGGCTGCGGCCACCACCTGGGGCAGCGCCTGCGGCTCGGCCAGGCCCACGTCCTCACTCGCTAGGACGATGAGCCGGCGGAAGATGAACCTGGGGTCCTCGCCCGCGTACACCATCTTGGCCAGCCAGTACAGGGCGGCGTCGGGGTCGGAGCCGCGCACGCTCTTGATGAAGGCGCTGATGGTATCGAAGTGGGCGTCGCCCTCCTTGTCGTACAGCACGGCGCGCCGCTGGATGGACTCCTCGGCCACCTCGCGGGTTATGACCACGGTGCCGTCGGGCTCTGGCGCCGTGGTCTCCACGGCCAACTCCAGCGCGTTCAGGAGGGCGCGGGCGTCGCCGTTGGCCACGTTCACGAGGTGGTCGAGGGCCTCCGGCCTCAGGTCCACCGAGCGCAGGCCGTAGCCACGCTCCGCGTCTGCCAGGGCCTGGGCGGCCACCTTCCTCAGGTCGTCCTCCGTGAGGGGCACGAGCTGGAAGATTCGGCTGCGGCTGACGAGCGCCTTGTTCACCTCGAAGAAAGGGTTCTCGGTGGTGGCGCCGATGAGGATGACCGTGCCGTTTTCGACCCATGGCAGCAGCGCGTCCTGCTGCGCCTTGTTGAAGCGGTGCACCTCGTCCACGAACAGGATGGTGCGCACGCCGCCCCGCCTGGACGCCTGGGCGGCGGCCACGGCCTCGCGGATGTCCTTCACCCCGCCCAGCACGGCGTTGATGGCTGCGAAACGCGCCCGGGTGGAGTTGGCGATGACCCTCGCCAGGGTGGTCTTGCCGGTGCCCGGGGGTCCGTAGAAGATGACGGAGGAGAGCTGGTCGGCCTCGATGGCTCGCCGGAGCAGCCTGCCCGGACCGACGATGTGGTCCTGCCCGATGTACTCGGAGAGCACACGCGGCCGCATGCGCGCCGCGAGCGGCTCGGAGTTCGGGGTCTCGAAGAGGGTGCTGGACTGCGGCGGCTGGCTCATGGTCGGTGGTCGCTCAAAGAGCGTCGGCACCCATGGTAGCGGGTGCCGACGCCGTCACTAGTCGGTTGGGTCGTGGCGCCCGCAGCTCCGAGGGCAGCATGGCCGCGCGGCGCCGGGTTGGCCTCGTTGCGCCTCTCACGCCCGCGGTTCACTCTCGGAGCCGCGGGCGTGAGAGGCGGTAGTGCGGTCAGTCGATCGCCGCGAAGCGACGGACGGTGACGGTGAAGTCGCCCACCGGCGCCGCGTAGAGGCTCGCCACGTACACGTAGTAGGTGCCGGCCGGGAACTCGGCGAAGGCCAGGGAGTCGGTGGCCCAGCCGGTGGCCTCGCTGTAGTTCTCATCGTCGTTCTCTACGACGATGTTGCCGGAATCATCGGTCACCAGAAGATAGGTGTCGAAGTCGAACGACTTGGCGTAGATGGCCAGCGCGGTGCTCTCGGCCAGGTCGACCCTGAACGCCATGCCGGGCGCTTCGAGGAACGGCACCATCACCGTGGACTGGTCGTCGAACGAGCCGCTGAAGGTGCCCGGCACGTCGAAGTCGATGGCCGCGCCGTCGCCCACGCTGGGCGTCGCGCTGCGCTGGATGGTGTAGCGGCCGAGGTCGTAATCGGAGTAGCCGCTCACCACCACGAGGTAGCGGCCGCTCTCCCACAGGGTCACCGTGAGCTCGGCGTCGCTGGAGTACGTGCCGTCGTCGTTGGCGGCGAGCAGGTAGCCGTAAGGGTCGAAGATGGTCAGGTAGGTGTCGAACTCGAGGCTGGAGGCCACGAGCGTGACGGTCTCGCCCTCCTGGCCGTAGAGAACGTAGAGGTCGAGGTAGGAGCCGTCCTTGAAGTTCTGGCCGGACTGCTCGGTGAGTTCGCCGCTCAGGACATCGCCGGCCTTGAGCTCGGGCAGTTGCGACAGGTAGTAGTTGGGCGGGTTCAGGCGCCCCTGTGCGAACGCGGCAGGGAGCAGGAGAAGGGCAGAGAGGAAGACGGTCTTGAGCATTTTTATCCCTTCGCGGGCCGCCCGGGCGAGTGCGTCGGCACCCTGCACCGGCGGACCCGGTAGCTTGCTAGGGGTCCAGATTACCGGACCGCTCTTACGGGCGTGTTACCGGCTGCACCGCTACGCCATGGCGCCCCGTGTCCACGGTCTCTTGCAGCACCGGGCGCCGAACGCGGTAGGCTAGCGCGTCTATGGCCCGTAAAGAGTCCACCAACCGCTCAGAGCGCCCTAGCCAGACTGCGCCGCTGACGTGGAAGCAGAAGCTGTGGCGCGAGGTCCGCGGTTACGCAGAAGCGTTGGTCATCGCCTATCTGGTCGTGACCTTCGTCTTCACGACGGTCGGCGTGGTTGGCACGTCCATGGAGCCCAACCTGAACGGCGGCGACGGGCGCGGCAACGTGCTGCAGGCGCTGCTCACGGGCGACCGCGTGTTCATACCCAAGTTCGACACGTGGCTGAGGCGCATAGGCGTGCTGGGCCAGTACGAGCGCGGGGCCGTGGTGGTGCTGCGCGAACCCGCCAACGCGCCGAACGCCCTGCTGTTCGGCAAGCGCAACTTCTTCATCAAGCGCGTCATCGGCGTTCCCGGCGACCGTGTACGCATTGAGGGCGGCCAGGTGTACGTGAACGGACAGGCCATCGATCAGGGCTTCATCACCGACGAGGCCGCCTTCCGGGTGGCGCCTGTGGACTTCCCGAAGGTGGTAGTGGGAACAGGCGGGGTGGAGGCGCTCGTCATGGGGTTCAACATCGCCCCGAACGGGGTCTCCGTACCGGACCTGCCTATGACGGACTCTCCACGCCTGGCCGTGCCCGTCTCCGACCCGCGCGTGCAGCTGTTCTACGGCAACGTCGTCAGCAACGTAGAGGTGCCGCCGGGAACGCCGCTAGGTGAGCAGGTGGTCCTAGATCTTGTCGTGCCCAGCGGTACCTACTTCGTGATGGGCGATAACCGTTCCAGGGGTGGCAGCGAGGACTCGCGCTACTTCGGCCCCGTAGACGCCATCGCCATCGCCGGCCGCGCGACCTCTGTCATCTGGCCGCCGCGGCGCGACGGAGAGTGGAACTTCCGTGGGCTGCCCGCGCCCGAGGCGTTCAAACAGTAGCTGCTTGCCCGGTTATCAGTAGGCCTCGGTCCAGCGCCCGCCCTCGAGGGCGTAAGGCACCCAGACCACGCCCACGTAGCGCACTACCACGTCGCGCGAGGTGGGCTTGATGCTCACCTGCTCCAGTTCCAGCTGGTCAGCCTGCAGCTGACCCTGGGCCAGCGCGGTCAGCTCGGGATTCGTCGACCGCTCCAACGCCGTCCTGGA
>JBIQNJ010000124.1:0-3573 GCA_044462445.1 Truepera radiovictrix
GGCACGCTCTACTACCTCACGCTGCCGGCCATAGCGCTCGGCGCTGCCGAGGCCGGGGTGGTCATGCGCATGACGCGCTCCGCCATGCTCGAGACGCTGAGCCAGGACTACGTGCGCACGGCGCGCGCCAAGGGCCTGGCACCGCTCGTCGTGGTGGTGCGCCACGCCCTGCGCAACTCGCTCATCCCGGTGATCACCATCGTCGGCCTCAACCTGGGCCGCCTCATAGGCGGCACCGTGATCATCGAATCGCTCTTCGTCCGGCCTGGTATCGGCAGGGTCATGGTCGACGCCATGGTGGCGCGCGACTACCCGCAGATCCAGGGCACCGTCGCGTTCTTCGCGCTCCTGGTGGTGATGATCAACTTGCTCGTAGACGTCAGCTATGGCCTTCTCGACCCACGGATCAGGTACTCCTGAATGGCGCGCAGGCCTAGCCTCCTCAGAGCGTTCAAGGGCAACCGCGCCGCGGTGGTCGGGGCCGCGGTGGTCGCGCTGATCATCCTCGTGGCCATCTTCGCGCCCGCTATAGCGCCGTTCGACCCCGAAGCCATCAACCTCCGTGCCCGCATGCAGCCGCCCAGCGCCCAGCACTGGTTCGGCACCGACGAGCTCGGCAGAGACATCGTCAGCCGTGTGGTGTGGGGCGCGCGCCCCTCGCTGATGGTCGGTTTCGTGTCCGTGGCCATCGCCACGGCCATCGGCACGCTCTTCGGTCTCCTGTCCGGTTACCTCGGCGAGGCCGTGGACGCCGTGATCATGCGGGCGATGGACATCCTGCTGTCGTTCCCTCTCCTCCTCCTGGCGCTCGTGGTGTTGAGCCTCTTCGGTCAGAGCCTATGGAACATCATGCTCGCCGTGGCCATCGCGTCGGTGCCGCAGTACGCGCGCGTCGTCAGGGCCTCCGTGCTCTCGGTCAAGCGCCTCGAGTACGTGGAGGCGGTCAGCAGCCTCGGTGCCGGTCACGGCCGCATCCTGTTCAAGCACATCCTCGGCAACGTGCTCGCTCCGCTCATCGTCCTTGCCACCGTGAGGGTGGCTGCGGCCATCACCATCGAGGCCGCGCTCAGCTTCCTGGGCTTCGGCGACCCGAGCGCCGCCACGTGGGGCAACATCGTGGCCACGGGCCGGCCGTATCTCACGAACGCGCCGTGGATAGCGACCCTCGGCGGCCTGGCTATCAGCGTCACCGTACTGGGCCTCAACCTCCTGGGCGACGGCCTGCGTGACGCCATGGACCCCCGCCTCAAGGGCGCGGCGACGCCGGGATGAGTTCTGTGACCACCTTGCGTACGCCCTGGCGCATCCAGATCCTCATATATCTCCTTGCCTTCGGCAGCTTCTACCAGCAGAGTGTTCTGCTGCCCGTGCTGCCGCGCTTCGCGGGCGACCTCGGCATATCGGTCGCGCTCATCGGCGCGCTTCTCGCCGCACGCTTCATCGTTCCGGCCCTCTTCGCCGCTCAGCTCGGGGAGTGGACGGCGCGCTTCGGCCTGCGCCGCAGCCTCATCTGGGTCAGCATCGGCACCATCCTCACGACGCCGCTCTACCTGATAGCCACCAACGTGCCGCTACTGCTGCTGGCGCAGGTCGTGAGCGGCAGCCTCTACATGGCCACGTGGATCTGCGCCCAGACGTACGCCACGCGCGTGCCTGACCGCGACTGGGTGGTAGGGGTGTTCGCGACCATCACGGCGGTCGGCATGACGGTCGGTCCGCTCGTGGGCGGCTACCTGCTCGACGCCAGCGGCTACCCCGCAGCGTTCGGAGCCTACGCGGTCGGGGCGCTGCTCATGCTGGTCGTGGCGTGGCAGCTGGGCGACCACCCCGCCGGGGCGCCCACCAAGCCGCGCCCTCGTCCGCGGGGCCAGGCGTTGGTGCTCCTCCGCAGGCCCGCCATCCAGGCGGCCTTCCTCTTCTCCTTCATATGCCTCTTCACCATCAGCATGCGCGGCAACTTCCTCCCGATCTTCCTCGAGGAAGGGGCCATGAGCGCCAGCGCCATCGGCATGATCCTCGCGGCCGGCTCGCTCGGGCAGGCTGCCATTCGCCCCTTCACCAACATCCTGCTGAGGCGCACGGGGCTGGTTATCACGATGGTCGTCGCAGCCCTTATCGCCGTAGTCGGCCTTACCGCCATGCCCCTGACTTCGCTCGTCTGGCTGCTTATGGGGCTCGCGTTCGTCCACGGCGTGGGCGCGGGGCTGCACCAGTCGCTCGGTCTCGTGCTGCTGGCCGAGGCGACCTCCGATGAGGAGCGCGGCTACGCCGTGGGCCTCAGGGCTACTGTCAACCAGGTGTCGAGCGCGGGCGCGCCGCTGCTGGCCGGCGGTCTGGCCGACCTGTCGGGCACCAAGAGCGCCTTCTACATCATCGGCGGCCTTCTGCTCTTCAGCACCGTCGGCCTGCGCACCGTACTACAGCGCGCCGAGCGGCAGCGCGCCGCCCATTCATCTACCCAAGCCGGAACTATCGCTACCAAGGAGGCGACATAGATGACCAAGCCAATAGCCAATGAGCAGAGCGCTCGCGACCTGAAGGCCCGGGCCTTCGCCCAGATCGACTCGCTGCGCGACGAGGCGGTGGCCATAGCCAAGGACCTGCACGCGCATCCGGAAGTGGGCTGGCGCACGCAGCGGTCCGCCGACCTCCTCACCGATTACATGGAGAAGCACGGCATGTTCGTGGAGAAGGCGGTGGCCGACCTGGGAGGCGTGTCGGACGTCGACTGCTCGTTCAGGGCCAGCATCCCCGGACAGATGGGCGAGGGCGTAGGGGTCGCCCTCCTGGCCGAGTACGACGCGCTGCCCGGCCTCGGCCACGGCTGCAGCCACAACCTGATCGGCACCATCGCGGCCACGGCCGGCATCGCCGTTCGCGAGGCGCTGGAGGGCAGCGGCGTGAGCGGCAACGTCTACGTCATGGGCTGCCCCTTCGAGGAGGGTGGCGGAGGCAAGGTCTACATGATCGAGGCCGGCACCTTCGACGTGGCCGACGTGTCGATCATGTGGCACGGCAGCAACGCGGTGAGGGTCGGAAGCCCGAACATCTCTGCCAGCGGCATGACCTATACCTTCACCGGCAAGTCGGCCCACTCCGGGGCGTCGCCACACGAGGGCATCAACGCGGCAGACGCCGCCATGCTCACCTTCGCCGGCGTGAACGCGCTAAGGCAGCACGTCACTTCCGACGTGCGTATCCACGGCATCATCGAGGAGGGCGGCGTGGCGGCCAACACCGTTCCCGAGAGAGCCGTGGTGCGCATGATGACCCGCGCCATGTCGTACAAGAACATAGAGAGCCTGCGCGAGCGCGTGCACAACTGCGCCAGGGGCGCGGCGCTCATGACGGGCGCCACTCTGGAGATACATGAGGAACCTGTTTACGCGGAGCGCCTCATAATCCCGAGCCTGCGCGAGGTCGTCATCGACAACCTGGGCCTGGTGGGCTTGGAGCCGCCCGACGGCGACCCGCAGACCTTCGCCTCTGCAGACAGCGGCAACGTAAGCCAGTACATCCCTCACGTGACGTTCAACCTGCCGCTCGACACCAAGGGCTCCGTGCCGCACACGC
>JBIQNJ010000125.1:0-3037 GCA_044462445.1 Truepera radiovictrix
GATGACCTGGTGGCCGCCGCGCTGGAGCTCATGGACCACGGCCTGGCTACTTTCGTCTCCCTGCGGGTGGCCGATCCGCGCTTCGTGCAGGAGCTGAAGCGCGAGGCCATCGACCTGCTGGGGCCCGTGGGCGAGGTGGTCATCGAGGACGCCCTGTTCGAACTGGGTCTGGTGTCCGATTCGCTGCCTATCAGCTCCGTCGAGGAGCTGTTCGAAGAGCTGGAGCGCTCGTTCCCCTGGCGCCTGCGCGCCGAGTTCATGCGCAGGGCAGCGGCGCTCAGGACCATGTACGCCCTCGATTCGAACGTTTCGGTCGGCCGTCGGGGCCGGGTGGCGACTTGAGCAGCGACGATGCGCGCTACGTGGTCATCGTTCGCGCGCCGCTCCCCGCGGACCTGGGCGAAGCCGCCAGGCGCCTCTCGACAGACTTCGACCTGCCCGTAGACCGCGCCAACAGGCTGCTCTCACGGGCCCCGGGCCCGCTGACCAGGCCCGTGCCGGAGCGCGATGCCCGCAACGTGGCCTCGGTGCTGCGCTCCGCCGGCCTGACCGTGGAGATAAGGGCCAACAGCGTCGACGGCGAGGTCATGGAGTGGATCCTGCCCGACCTGAACGAGAAGCGCGGCGCGGCGGCCGGCGCCGCTCCGTACCAGCCGCACGACCCGGCGCTGACCCTGGCAGGTACCACGGCACATGCGCAGGAGCCTGCCGCGCCTGCCGTTGCGCAAGGCAGCCCCGGCGCCGGCTCAGGTTCGAGTGGGGGAGCGGGGCACACCACGAACACCTATCCGGGCCCGGCTTCTACCCGCACCACCCAGGGTCACGCTGCCATTTCTGAGCCCGGCGGCGGGGGCAGCGCCGCCGGTGGGGGCCCAGGTGGGGCCGCCGCGCGCCCAGACGGCCGGCAGGGTGACGCTGCGAACGGCAGATCGGACGCGCAAGGGGTGGACCCGTCCAAGACCTACGTGCCCGGTATGACGGTCACTACTCCGCCGCGCGACCCGGGCCGCACCACCCTTGACCGGAACCCGCCCGACCTGGAGCGCAGCGGCCTGCGGCGGCGCGTGGCCACGGCCGCAACGCTGCCCGCCTTCCTCACGCTGCTGGTCACGCTGCTGGCCCTCGTTCTCACACTGCTGCCCCTCCTGCGAGCGGCGGAGGGTCGGCGCGCCGCCAGCACCGCCAACGCGGTGGCCGCCACCTTCGAGGGCCTGTCGAGCGGCCTGCCGCTGACCGCCCCCCTCGTGCGCGTGCAGATCGGCCGCGTGGCAGAGCGCACGGCGGTGCGCCTGCCGACCGAGGGCATAGACTTCCTCATACTGCTCGATTCCGAAGGTCTGCCCCTGATGGCCTGGTACAAGGGCCAGATGGGGCTCGACAACGTGCCCTCCGGGCTGATGACCACGCTCGAGGAGGCGGTGCAGGACCGGGGTGCGCTGCGCCCCGAGATCGGTCTCCTGGCGGCGCTCGAACGCACCGGTCGCGACCTGCTGGCGCTCGTCGGGCTGGGCGCCGAGCAGCCCGTGGTGGCGCTCGCCGAGGTGCGCCGCGCCGGCGCCGACGGGGGTCTCGTGATAGCGGGCTCCGAGGGTCCGCTCCAGCGCGGCGAGATCGGGTGGGCCCTGCTCACGGCGCTGCTCGTCGGCCTCATCCCTGTGCTGTTCGGGGTGTTGGCGGCCATGTCGCTCACGAGGGGCCTGCGCGACGCGGTGCTCTACCTCCTTCGGGCCACCGACAGGATCAGTCACGGCGACCTGGAGCGCGAGGTCGAGCTGAAGCGCGACGATGAGCTCGGCCAGATAGCCAAGGCCGTGGAGCGCATGCGGGTGAGCCTGCGCGAAGCGATGGAGCGGCTGAGGCGCAGGTAGAAGCTGGGTGAAAGCTTAGCGGCCGTTCCGGGCGCCCGGTGAGCGCTTGGCGGAACCGCCGCTTACTTAGGCGTAACGGAGGGTCAGGGCATGGGATGGCGCGCGGCGAGTTCCCTGACCTCGCGCGCCACGTTCTCTACGTCGTTGCCCTGCAGGCCCCTATGGATGAGGCTTGCGACCGTACTCATGTCGGCGGCGCCGAAGCCCCGGGTGGTGACGGCCGGAGTGCCGATCCTGATGCCGGAGGTGACCCACGGTTTCTCCGGATCGAACGGGATCATGCTCTTGCTGACCGAGATCCCCACCTTGTCCAGGCGCTTGCTGGCCGTGTTGCCGGTGATGCCCTGCTGCCTCAGGTCTACGAGGAACAGGTGGTTGTCCGTGCCGCCGGAGACGATGCGGTAGCCGAGGTCCGCCATGGCCTGGGCCAGCCACCCGGCGTTCTCCAGCACCCGGGCTGTGTACTCCTTGAAGCCGGGCTGCAGAGCCTCGTAGAAGGCCACGGCCTTGCCCGCTATCACATGCTCCAAGGGGCCACCCTGGATGCCGGGGAAGATGGTGCGGTCGATCTTCTTGCCTATCTCCTCATCGTTGCCGAAGATGAGGCCGCCACGCGGGCCGCGCAAGGTCTTGTGCGTGGTGCTGCTGACCACGTGCGCGTGCGGCAGCGGGTGGGGGTGCAGGCCGGCGGCGATGGGTCCGGCGATGTGCGCCACGTCGGCCATGAGCAGGGCGCCCACCTCGTCGGCTACCTTGCGGAAGTACTCGAAGTCGATGAAGCGACTGTAGGCGCTCGCTCCGGCGATGATCATCCTGGGCCTGACCTCGTGGGCCTTGCGACGCAGCTCGTCGTAGTCGATGGTCTCGGTGGTCTCGTCGACGGGGTAGCCGATGACCTCGTACGACTTGCCCGAGAAGTTGACGGGGGAGCCGTGCGTGAGGTGGCCGCCGTGCGCCAGGTCCATGCCCAGCACCCGGTCGCCGTCTTCCAGCAGGGCGTAGTACACGCCGAAGTTGGCGCTGGAGCCCGAGTGCGGCTGCACGTTGGCCCACTCGGCACCGAACAGCTGCTTGGCCCGGTCTATGGCCAGCTGCTCGACCTCGTCCACCACCTCGCAGCCGCCGTAGTAGCGCTTGCCAGGGTAGCCCTCGGCGTACTTGTTGGTCAG
>JBIQNJ010000126.1:0-2884 GCA_044462445.1 Truepera radiovictrix
TCTGGCTGATGGGCACGAGCGTGAGCACGGAGCGCCCGAGGTCGCCCCTCACGAGCTTGCCCATGTAGTCGAAGTACTGCGAGTCGAACAGCGCCTTGAGCTCGCCCGTCTCCTTGTACTTCTCGTTGTTGAGGAAGAGGGGGCGGTCGAGGCCCATGTCGCGCCGCAGGCGCTCCACCAGGTTGGGGGCGGCGCGCTCGCCGAGCATGGCCACGGCCGGGTCTCCCGGGATGACTCGTGTGAGCAGGAAGATCAGGAAGGTGACGCCTATCAGCAGCGGTATGAGCCCCAACAGGCGGCGGGTCAGATATGCGGTCAAAAGATACTCCCGAACCGGCTGGGGGCTTAAGTAAAGCCCCCAGCCGGTAGGTTCTAGGTTTGCGGGAAGGCCGTTACTGGGCCTTGGTGACTGGGAACAGGTTAACCGAGCTGAACCCGAGGGGGCTCGGCACCCAGCCTTCGATGCCTACGCGCGTGGCGTTGAGCGAGCGGTTGTGGGCCATCGGCAGAGCCATGGCCTGGTCGGCGATGATGTTGTTGACCTCGGCGTACATGGCGGCGCGCTGGTCCTGATCGGCCACCTGGCGGGCGCCCAGCAGCAGCTCGTGCACGCGTTCGTCGGCCCAGCCGCTGCGGCCCACGGCCGACGGTCCGAAGAAGGTGAGGAGGAAGTTGTCGGGGTCGGCGTAGTCCGCGTTCCAGCCGATCATGTACATGGGGAACTTGCCGGCGCGGTAGTCGGCGCCGTAGGTGGCCCAGTCCTCCGTCATGAGGACGGCGTTCACGCCCACGTCGGCCCAGTAGGTGGCGATGACTTCGGCGATGGGCTGAGGGGCCGGGAAGTACGGGCGGCTGACGGGCATGTACCAGAGCTCGGTGTCGAAGCCGTCAGGGTAGCCGGCCTCGGCGAGGAGCTCCTTGGCGCGCTCGGGGTCGTAGTCGTACGGCCAGTCGTCGCCGTGGCCGAAGAGGCTCGTGGGCAGCATGTCGTTGGCCACCACGCCCAGGCCTTCGTAGAAGGCGTCCACGATAGCCTGGCGGTCGACGGCGTGCATGAGCGCGCGGCGCACGAGCACGTTGTCGAGCGGGGCGTGGTCGATATGGATGGCCACGTAGCCGATGTTCAGCTCGGACGAGGGTACCTGAGCCACGAGGTTCGGGTCGGCCTGAACGGTGGCGTAGTCGTCGGACGTGAGGAGAACGGCCACGTCGATGCTGCCGGCCTGGAGTTCGGCGAGGCGGGCGGTGGGCTCGGCGATGCCGCGGAACACGATGCGCTCAACGCCGGCCAGGCCCTGCCAGTAGTCGGGGTTGCGCTCGAGCACGAGGCGCTCGCCTTCGATCCACTCGACGAACTTGAAGGGGCCGGTGCCTACAACGCCGTAACTGGGCGAGCCGTAGGCGACGCCGGCTTCCATGATGGCGGCGGGGCTGCCGAACTGGAAGTACGACGCGGCCCAGAGCGCGGGCAGGAACGGCACGGGCTGGGCGAGGTTCATCTGCACGGTGTAGTCGTCGAGGATCTCGACGCTCTGCACCAGGCCGCCCTCGGCTGCGGGGCCGCCGAAGGTGTCGCTCCACATGACGAAGGTCTTGCCCTCGGCGCGGTTGCCGTACGGATGGTCTGCGACGTTCATGCGGTCGATGTTGAACTTCACGGCCTCGGCGTTGAAGGGGGTGCCGTCGTGGAAGGTCACGCCCTGACGCAGGTTGAAGGTCCACACGGTGGCGTCCTCGTTGGAGGACCAGCTGGTGGCCAGTGCCGGGATGAGGTCGGTGCCGCCGGGGGCGAAGTCGATGAGGCGCTCGGCGATCTGGCCGGCGACCACCAGCGAGTTGCCGTCGGTCACATCCACGGCGTCGAGCGACACGGGGAAGCCGGACGCTCCGTAGTTGAGGGTTTGCGCGAAGGCCCAACCGAACATGGTGAGCAACGCGGCCAGTAGAACGAGACGTTTCATGGCACCTCCATAGTGCACTGAGGAAATACATGTTGGCCTTGGGTCCATGGCTTTCGGCCGAACCTTTACGGTCTGGGCTATGGGCGCAAAGTCAGCAGTTGTATAACGGCCATGACTCTAACACCTCCTAGCCTTGGGGCAGAATATGGCTGAGTTAATCAAGTTCCGGGCCTGTAAGGCCTGTCATGGCCCTCTGTAAGCCGTAGGTTCCAGTCACGGCGGCTTGTTGGAGGGGCGTGAGATCAGCGAACTGGCGTGCGCCTTACGCTCTCTGCGCCCAGTTGGTACGTTGCCATAAAGGCAGTGAACGCGCGCGTTCGATGAGGCGGTCGGCCACCAGTGAGTGACTACTACAGAACCTTCGGCGCTTACCTCCCCCAGGATAGACGGGAGGAGCTGTACGGTGGCCGCGCGGTACCGCAGCTAGGGCGGGGCTCGGTGCTCTTCGCCGACATCGTTGGCTTCACCACGCTTACTACTCGCATGAGCCGGCTATACGGACGCAGGCGCGGCGCGGAGGAGGTTCTCGTGTACCTCAACCGCGTGTACGACGCCCTTACCTTCGAGGCTAGCCGCCATGGCGGCAGCGTCATCGGGTTCGCGGGTGACGCCATAACCTGCTGGTTCGAAGAGGATAACGGCAGGGTGGCCGCCTACAGCGGCCTGGCGATGCAGCGCGCCATGACGCAGTTCGAGGGCATCGAACTGCCCGGTAGCGCCGGCAGCGAGACCTTATCGCTGGCGCTGAAGGTGGCCATCACCGTGGGCAGGGTACGGCGCTTCGTGGTGGGCGACCCTGAAGTGCAGCTCATAGACGTGATCGCCGGCGGTCCGGTAGGGCAGATCGAGGCGCTCGAGCGCCAGATGCGTAAAGGGCTGGTCGTCGTGAGCCCCGAAGCGGCGAAGACGATCAGTCGACACCT
>JBIQNJ010000127.1:0-2774 GCA_044462445.1 Truepera radiovictrix
ATGGAGTACCTCATGAGCCCCGAGGTGCAGCTGGCCTACGCCACCACCAACCTCTCCATGGTGGGTAACATCGCCGCCGCCGAGTCGCCCGAGCTGATGGCCAACCCCACCTGGCAGGTGTTCGTGGAGCAGATGAGCACCAGCGCGTTCCGCCCGTTCTCGCTGGAGGTGCCCGCCTGGTACGACACGGCGCTGCAGCCAGAGATCGACGCCGCCCTGCTGGGCACCAAGACCCCCGAGCAGGCGCTGCGCGACGCTCAGCGTTCCTACGAGAACGCGGTTCGCAACTACCAAGAGACCAACTGAGGACTTGAGGCCAACGGCCCGCCACCACACACAGGGTGGCGGGCCGTAAAGCTCACCTGATGGCCCGCCCCCGACTGAGCCGCATGGCACGCCGCGAGATGTACACGGCGTGGCTGTTCATTCTGCCTTGGGTGCTGGGGTTCCTGCTCTTCCTGGCGCTGCCCATCGCGCTGTCCGTCTATTACAGCTTCACCAGCTTCAACGTCTTCCAACCGCCGCGCTGGATAGGCACGGCCAACTTCCGGGCGCTCTCAACCGACCCGCTGTTCTGGAAGTCGCTCTATAACACCGCCTATTACACGTTCTTAAGTGTGCCGCTGATGATGGTCATCAGCCTCGGGGTGGCGCTGCTTCTCAACAGCAAGCTGCCAGGCATGCGTATCTTCCGCACCATCTTCTTCCTGCCCTCGGTTCTCTCCGGGGTGGGCGTGGCCCTGCTGTGGCTGTGGATCTTCAACCCCGACTACGGGCTCATAAACCTGCTGCTCAGCTACTTCGGCATAGAGGGGCCTCTATGGCTGTACGCGCCGCAGTGGGCCAAGCCCGCCATGATCATCATGAGCCTCTGGGGCCTGGGCGGCGTGATGGTCATCAACCTGGCCGGCCTGCAGAGCGTGCCCGAGCAGATGTACGAGGCCGCGCGCGTGGACGGCGCCAACAGCTGGGCGCAGTTCCGCTACGTAACGCTGCCCATGCTCTCGCCCACGCTGTTCTTCAACTTCATCACCCTCACCATCGGCTCGTTCCAGGTGTTCACGCAGGCGTACATCATGACGGGCGGCGGACCCGTGCACTCCACGCTGTTCTACGTGCTGTACCTGTTCCAGATGGCGTTCGAGAACCTGCGCATGGGCTACGCGTCGGCCATGGCGTGGGTGCTGTTCTTCGTCATCGTGGGCATAAGCCTCTTCCAGCTCGCCGTCTCGCGGCGCCTTGTTTACTACGAGGAGAACTAGGGTGGGTTCGCTCAAAGCCGCCAGGATCGGTTACGCCGTCACCGTGTACGTGCTGCTGGGCGTCGGTTCGCTGGCGTTCCTCTTCCCGCTGGTGTGGATGCTGGTCACGGCGCTCAAGCCCGACGCCCAGTTGTTCGCCTACCCGCCCGAGTGGGTACCCCGGCCGCCAATGTGGGGCAACTTCAAGGAGGCCATCGAGTACTTCCCGTTCTGGGCGTACTTCCGCAACAGCACCATCGTCACCGTGCTGTCGGTGTTCGGGCAGGTGTTCTCCGCCGCCATCGTGGCCTACGGCTTCGCCAAGCTGCGCTGGCCGGGGCGCGAGGTGGTGTTCTTCCTCGTGCTGGCCACGCTGATGATCCCCTCGCAGGTGACGATGATCCCGCAGTTCATCATCTTCACGCGCATCGGCTGGGTCGATACGCTGCTGCCGCTCATAGTGCCCAGCTTCTTCGGCGGCGGCGCGTTCAACGTGTTCCTCTTCCGGCAGTACTACCGCACCATCCCGCGCGAGTACAACGACGCCGCCCGTATAGACGGCGCGTCGCACTGGCGCATCTTCTGGCAGATAATCCTGCCGCAGAGCAAGCCCGTGATAGCCACGGCCAGCATCTTCGCGTTCCTCTGGACGTGGAACGACTTCATGGGCCCGGTCATCTACCTGCACAGCCCCGAGAACTTCACGCTGCCCATCGGCCTGCGCGCGTTCCAGCAGCAAACCGGCACCGAGTGGGACCTGCTGATGGCGGCGTCGCTCATCGTCATGATCCCCGTCATATTGCTGTTCTTCTTCCTGCAGCGCTACTTCGTGCAGGGCATGGCCATGTCTGGGCTCAACCGCTAGAGCCTTATAGGAGGGTCTTCTCTTGTCGTCTTCGTTCGATCGGTTCGCCTTGGGGTTCGGGGTTGAGGGGCTCTTGGGGGAGGATAGCAGTGGCGGCTCCCGTGCCGGCGCCGCGGTGGTGCCGGCAGCCTTCGACCGCGCGGCCCTGGACGCCCTGCCCACGGCAGAGTCGCTGGCCAGCGACCCGCTGACCGTTAACCCGCGCGACCCCGACTGGGCGCCGCCCGCGATAACCAACCAGTGGGCCGGCCTGGTGGCCGGCCGGGGGCTGTTCTCCTACGAGGGGTTCAGCACGCCCAACCTCTACTCGGCCAGCGAGCACGGGCGCATGTACGCCGGCATTAACGGCGGCCCGTTGGTGGATCTCTCCGGCGAGGGGCGGTTGACCTACCGCTGGTACCCCAGCCGCATAGAGCGCAGCCAGGCCTGGCGCGGGCTGGAGTTCCGCGCTACTACCCTGCTGCCGATGGCGGGCGGTACCGCCGCCGTGAACCTGCTGACGGTTGGCAACGGCGGCGCCGAGGCCGTGGACCTCGACCTGATGTTCCTGGTGAGCGCCGACACTTCTGCCGTTTGGGACACCGGCTGGCCCCCGCGCGACCCGGTGCGGGCACACGTTGCCACGGACGACGACGCGCTGCTCATAAGCGACCGCGAGAGCCACGTGG
>JBIQNJ010000128.1:0-2742 GCA_044462445.1 Truepera radiovictrix
TGAGGGGGAGAGGATAAAACGGCAGGTGCCCGTATGGGAATGGGCTGAAGCTAAGCGAGCGTCTCTACCTCGCCACCTTCACGGGTTCCCGTGCAGCTTCCAGCAGCGCCGGCAGGTACCTCCTATATATGTCGTCGCTGGTGAAGTGCTGCCACGGGCCGGCGATGGAGAACGCTCCCACCACGTCGCCGTCGGCATCTCTGGCGGGCACGGCCACGGCTGCCACGCTGGCGCCGAGCTGCCCGCGGTTCACCGCATAACCCTGCTCACGTACCGTAGCTAAAGATGCCAGGAGCTCGGCGCGGTTTCGCACCGTGTTCTCCGTGAAACCCATCAGCTCCTCGTCGGGGAACAGCTCAAGCAGCTTGTCGTGGGGAAGGTGCGCCAGCAGCACGTGACCGGATGACGTGGCATAGGCCGGCAGCGTCTTGCCTATCTCTACCTGGTACATGAGGGCGCGGTTGGCCACCACCCTGGCGACGTAAAGCACGAAGCGCCCGGCGAGCACGCTGAAGCTGGTGGTCTGCTCCACCTTGCGGTTGATGGTTCTGAGCCGCGCCTCCACGTCTGGCAGCCCGGAGCTGGTGTGGGACTTGCTCGCTAAGCGGAGGAGGCCGACGCCGGCGTAGTAACGCTTGGTGGTGGGGTCGTAATAGAGATACCCCGCGCTAGCCCAGGTCTTGAGGAGCCGGTACGCCGTGGTCGTGTCGAGCTCCAGGGTGGTCGCAACCTGTTTCAGGGTCAGGTAGTCGTTGTCTGCCAGGAGGTCCAGAACCGCTGCGCCGCGCATCAGCGACTGCAGTTGGTACCGAGTGCTGTTTTCGCTCTGCGTAGTTTCGATCAACGCACGGCCACCCTCTCAGGATCGATGTGGCGCGCACCGCGCGCACGGAGGTGCTGGGTCTGTTGGTCTTGCCAATATAGGCCGTTGCGCAGCGTCGCTGCAAGGTCAGTCACACGTCCTGAGCTCGAATCCGGCGATGCCATTGCGTCTGCGGTGCGGTGTGAAGAAGTTTTGTCTTGCATTGCTCACCACCGGCGTTATGGGGGGAGCGCAGGGCGTGAAGGGTAGCGCCATCGAGAACTAGTTGCACTATGTGAAAATAGAAGTTCACCATTTGACAATGAGCTTTGCCGTTGCTAGCATCTCCACCAATCATGCCGACCAGTGCGATCTAGGTCGCGGATGGAGGGAGTCCGTACGGAGCCGCGCCTCATGAGGCGCGGAACGCCCAAGTTGTAGCTAGTTGACGTTAAGGAAGCGCTGCCCATGGAGGTGGGTCGTGAACAACCGTCCGATCGGTGTACTTCGCCGCTTCGCCCTCACATTCCTCGTCTCTCTGTTTGCGCTCGGGAGCTTGGCGCAGGCGCAGGACTCCATCACTATCGCCATGCCTGGTGAGGGCGATACGCTCGACCCCGCCTACATGTCCTACGTCAACTCGTTCTCGGTGGCCAGCAACATCTATAGCGGCCTCGTGCGCTACCAGCCCGGCACCATAGACCTCGTTCCGGACCTGGCCACAAGCTGGGATATCTCCGAGGACGGCCTCACCTACGTGTTCCACCTGCGAGACGATGTCGTCTGGCAGAAGGGTTACGGCAAGTTCGTCGCGCAGGATGTCGTTGACTCGTTCCAGCGCATCCTTGACCCGGCTACGGGCTCGCGGTGGCAGGGCGAACTCTCCAACATCGCCAGCATCACCGCCCCCGACGACGTGACTGTGGTTTTCAACCTCAAGTCGCCCAACGCGGCGTTCCTCCACTCCATCTCTGCGTTCCGGCAGGGCCTCATCACCAACGCCAAGGCCGTGGCCGATGGCGGAGAGGACTACGGCCGTAACCCCGTCGGCACCGGCGCGTACGAGCTCGTCGAGTGGGTGCCCGGCGTACAGATCGTGCTGCGGGCCAACCCGGACTTCTACCTTGGCGAACCGGCTATCGACACCGCCACCTTCGTGGTCATCGCCGACGAGAGCGTGCGCATGCTGGCGCTCCAGCGGGGTGAGGTCGATATAGCCATGAACCTGACGAACCCCGAGATCTACAAGACCCTGGCTGCCAACCCCGACATCTCTACCGGTGAGGTCACCACGTCGTCGGCCCACGGCATCAACATCAACACCCGTATGGAGCCGTTCGACGATGTGCGCGTGCGCCAGGCCCTGTACTACGCCATCGACCGCGACATCATCGCCGAGGTCATCTGGGGCGGTCTCGCCACTCCGGCTTACTCCGACCTGGCGCCGGCCTACCTTGGTCACACTACTGACCTGCCCCAGTACACCTACGACCCGGAGAAGGCCCGCGAGCTTCTCGCCGAAGCGGGCTACCCCAACGGTTTCAGCACCACCATCTACTGGCTTAACACGCTCTCCTCGGAGCTGCTCGGCACGGTACGCGCCATGTGGAAGGACATCGGCGTTGAAGTAGAAGCACGCGTGGTTGACTCCGGCACCTGGGTAGCGACCATCGGCTCAGGTGAGGCGCCCCTGATCGTCTCGCTGGCCACGCGCGCGGACCCGGACGTCTGGTACAGCAGCTTCTTCCATAGCAGCGCGTTCCCCCCGGGTCTCAACGGCACCTACTACGACCAGGTGGACGAGCTCATCGATGCGGGCCGTGTAGAGAGTGACCCGGCCAAGCGTGCCGAGATCTACGCCGAGATCCAGCGCCATGTGATGAGCGACCTGCCGTACCTCCCGCTCTACTGGCCCAAGCACGCGCACCCATACTGGAACT
>JBIQNJ010000129.1:0-2696 GCA_044462445.1 Truepera radiovictrix
TTCTAAGGCGCTGATCTTCGGGTAACGCTGTTCTGGGCTGGCCTTGGGCCGGCTTGGTTGGCGTTCTCTTGCACCTGAACAACTAGAACCTAGCCGTCTCGGACCTAAGGCTCCGAGGTGTGTACCTATGTGGGAGCAACGTGCAGATCGAAACAAGAGAGCTAGGAAAGCAGTATCGAAATGGGTCGTGGGGTCTGAGAGGCGTCACGACCACGTTACGGGCGGGCTCGTTCACAGCCCTTATCGGCGCTAACGGCGCGGGGAAGACGACGTTGATCCACCTGTTGTGCGGACTGATAGAACCGACCGAAGGCAGCGTAGCAGTCACTAACGGGCTGCGACTCGGCTGGTGCAGCCAGTCCTCGGTCATCGACTGGTACCTGTCGGCCTACGACAACGTGCTCCTCGGGGCGCGCTTCGCCGGCCTAGGCGTTCAGGATAGTAGGCGCCGAACGAGTGCGGCGCTCGAAGAGGTGGGGCTGTCGGACATCGCCCATCGGCCGGTGGACGAACTCTCGGGCGGCCAGCAGCACCGTGTGCAGATCGCGCGGGCGCTGGCCCATGACCCGGACCTGCTGATATTGGATGAACCCACCACGGGGCTCGACCCTAAGGCGTCCGAGAGGCTCCTGGAGGCCTTGAGACAACGAGCCGGCGCCGGCGCCATAGTGCTCATGTCATCTCACGACCTCACGCTGCTGGAGCGCTACTGCGACGAGGTCCTGCTACTCGACAGCGGACGCATGGCGGCGTTCGAACCGCGTGACGCGTTCCTGCAGCGGTTCGCTAGCGAGGAGGTATTGCGGGTCGAGTACGAGGGCGCACTGCCTGAGCTAAGCCTCGAGCTGCTAAGGGCTAGGGGCTACAACATCGGCTCGGTGAGTCCTCTGGAACTGACCGCAGAACGAGGGCTTCCTGTGATGGAGGTCCTGCGGCTCATGGAGGAAGTGACGGTCACTGACTTCAGGCGTCAGGTACCCGGACTGCGAGAGGCCTACATGAAGCTGGCCGAGCCGGAGGTCAAAGGTGGTTAGCGGGCCGGCCCGAGGGCGGACGTCGCTACTGAAGCGGTTGCCGGTTGTGGTGGCGTTCGAGGCACGCGCGTTCTTCTACTCGAAGGCGATGGTCATCGGGCAGCTGCTCGTTGAGCCGCTTGCTTACCTGGTCTTCCTGGCAGCCGGCCTCCAGGGCTGGGGCAGCTGTGTGGACCTCGGTTCGAACAGCGTCAACTACCTGACTTTCGTCTTCCCGGGCGTGCTTGCGTTGCAGGCGGTGCGCTCCCTGGGCCGCATGATCGCTCGCGCGACCGTTGACCGCCGCTGGGGCCTACTTGGGCTGAAGTTGCTGTTCGGAACGCATCCGTTCGCCTACGCAGCCGGGATGGCGGTGGTGCCGATGGTGGCGTTCATAGCGCAAGCTCTGGTATCTGCCCCTTTCGCCCTGCTGCTCGGTGCTCGGTTCTCCGGCGGCGGGTTCGTCGCGGCCGTGGCCATGGGGGCTGTGGCGGTGGTCTTCTGGTGCTCGATCGCGCTGCTCGTGACTGCCGGGATAGCTAACTACCAGCAGAGAGACTTGGTGATGGCACTGACGCTGCTCCCCCTGACCTTCGCAGCACCAACCTTCTACCCGCTGGCGTCAGCTCCCGCCTATCTTCAGGCACTGAGCTACGTGAACCCGTTGACCTATCAGGTGACGGCCATGAGAGAGCTGCTCTTAGGGCACCCTGTTACGTATGCGGTACCGTTGTCGTTTCTCCTAAGTTTCGTCAGCTTGGTTGCTGCGACCTACATAGTCGGTCGTGCTGAGTTGCTGCCCTCAGAACACTAGACCAGAGGCGAGTTGCAGACGGGCCAGCGGCGACTTGGTCGCTGGCCCACATTTGGCAGACCGAGCTGAAGGCGTTGCTTCGCCACGCGGCTCCGGTAGGTGAGTCGTGCTTGGGGAATGGCACTAGCTCATTTCTGCAGTACAGCTATGGCGACCTTATCGATAACCCAGACAATGACTCCGACGATCGCGGGCATGCCGAAGCCGACAAGAAATAGCCCTACGCCGACGCCGATGAACAGGACAGCCTCGATGCCTAACGCAACCAGCTTCGGTACGGCAACGGTTGCCTTGGGGGAGAGGAGCAGCCCCCACACCGTTGCAACGGCCACCACGCCACCTATGGCGCCCACCCAACGCCACCAGCCTGGCAGCAAGTTCCATGCGAGAATGGCAACGCCCGCAAGAAGCGCCAGCTCCAGAAGGAACCTGACTGTCAAGGCAAGAGCGAGCATCGGCGATGCGCCATCGAGAGGGCCGCTGTCGTTCATTCTGAAATTAGAGCACCACTGATGCAAAAATAGCGTTATGAAAACGCGCTTTCGCAATGGTTCGAAGCCCGTGTCGGGCCCCAGTCGCCTGCTGAGGGAGCGCCACCTTGGACCAGGTGATACAGCAACCGACCTCGCACGGGAGGATTTACTTGGTGGACAACTAGCTGGCTACTTCAAGCAACGAACCGCAGATATTGGAATCAACGTCGATGTTACGGATGTTGCAGATGCACTCGAATTGCTTGACCAGTCCGGAGAGACGGAACAACGTTGATTGCTCGTGAAGTCCAACTAGCTCATCAAACTCCTATGAGTCCACGTGTCTACTGACCTGATCATCGTTCTCGTAATACTCGGCGGCGCGCTGGCGCTGTT
>JBIQNJ010000130.1:0-2564 GCA_044462445.1 Truepera radiovictrix
CCACGTGCACACCGTCGAAGTTGCCGATGCTGACGACCGCGCCCCGCACTTGTTCCAGGGCGGGATCCTGCAGCGAGGAGGCCAGGATCATGCCCGGTCCAGCACGTGCTTGATGGCGATGGCCGTGAGGCTGCTGGTGGCCAGCTCCCCGGCCAGCACCTGCTGCCAGACCTCCGCTGCGTCGCGCCACTCCAGGGTCAGGTCCTCGCCGGGGTCCGGGCTGCCTTCGACGGCTGTTGCGCCGTGCATCTCGTACAGGAACAGCTCCTCGTCTGTGAAGCCAGGTGAGGAGTGGAAACGCGCTAGCAGCTCCAGCCGCCCGCCCATCTGCACCTCTTCGGCAGCCTCACGGGCCGCCGCCTCATGCGGCTCCTCGCCCTCGTCGACCAGCCCGGCGGGGATCTCCCAGGTGTCGCGGCCTATGGCCCTGCGCTCCTGACGAACGCCGAGCACCTGCCGGCCGCGTGCGATGAGCACGGCCACGCCGGCCGCATGCTCCACGATCTCCCACTTGCCGTCCAGGAGGACCAGCTTAAGGATGTGGCCGCTGTACAGCTCCTGGCGCACGGTCGCTTCGTTGGTCAGCGGTCGTCGTCGGGGTCGTAGCGCAGGAAGGCCGGGATGTCGTAGTTGCTGGCGTCGTAGCTGCGGTTGGTGTTGAGGCCGCGCAAGGTGGAGGGGCGCAGCAGGCGCGTGGTGGGGGCCTGGTCGAAGCCGGCCGCCAGCACGGTCACACGCACCTCGTCGCCCGCGTCCTCGTCGTACGTGAGGCCGAACAGCACGTTGGGCTCGTCGACCTCGGTGGCCTCGGCGATCTTGTTGGCGATCTCTGTGGCGTCGGCCAGCGTGAGGTCTTCGGAGGCGGTGATGTTGATGAGCAGGTTGCGGGCACCCTCGACGCCGCGGGCGAGCAGCGGGCTATGCGTGGCGCTCTGGGCGGCCTCTTCGGCCACCTTGTCGCCGCGGCCGGAGCCGATGCCCATGAGCACCGTGCCCGCGTTCTGCAGCAGGGCCTTGACGTCGGCGAAGTCCACGTTGATCATGCCGGGCACGTTGATGACGTCGCTGATGCCCCGCACGCCGTGGTAGAGCACGCGGTCGGCCACGCGGAAGGCGTCCGACAGCCTGACCTTGCGGTCGAGGGCAGACATGAGCCGCTGGTTCTCGACGACGATGAGCGCGTCTACCTTATCCTCTAGGCGGCGCAGACCCTCTTGCGCCTGGGTCATGCGACGCGGCCCCTCGAACTGGAACGGCGTGGTGACGACCGCCACGGCCAACGCGCCGATCTCGCGCGCCACCTCGGCCACGACGGGCGCGCTGCCCGTGCCGGTGCCGCCGCCCATGCCGGCCGTGATGAACACGAGGTCGGAGCCGCGCAGTGTCTCGGCGATGCGGTCGCGGTCCTCCAGGGCGGCCTTCTCGCCCACCTCCGGGTTGGCGCCGGCGCCCAGGCCCTTGGTGAGGTGGTCGCCCATCTGTATGCGGATGTCGGCGAGGCTGGTGGCGAGCACCTGCGCGTCCGTGTTGGCCGCGATGAACTCGACCCCACGTAACCCGTTGTCGATCATGCGGTTGACCGCGTTGTTACCCCCGCCCCCCAGCCCGATCACACGGATGACCGCGTTGTTAGTGCTGCTCATTACCATGCTCGCCTCACGCTCCCGGACCTCTTTAGAAGAAGTCCTTCAGTATGTTCCTGATCTTGCCCAGAAGGTTCTCGCCCTCCGGTGTCTGCACCCGCCGGCCTTCACGGCGGCTGACCGCGCCGGAGCCCTGGCCGTGCGCCATGCCGTAACGTACCAGCCCCACCGCGGTGGCGTGGGCCGGGCTGGCCACGACGTCTGCCAGGCCCGAGACGCCGTCGGGCTTGCCGATGCGTACGGGCAGGCGGAAACGCTCGTTGGCTACCTGCTCGACGCCGGGCATGAGCGAGGCGCCGCCGGTGATGACCACGTTGCCGGCCAGCAGCTCGAGCGCGCCCATGCGCTGCTCGATGTCGCGGCGGACGAAGTCGAGGATCTCGACGACGCGCGGCTTGATGACCTGCGCCAGCTCGAACGTAGAGATGGACGCGGTGTAGTTGGGGTTGGCCACCTCGAGCTCGACGTCGCGGTCGGCCAGCTCGGGGAGGGCGACGCCGTAACGGCGCTTGACGCGCTCGGCCTCCTCCGGCGGTATGCGGAGCAGCTGGCTGATGTCCTGGGTGATGTGGTCGCCGCCGAGCGGTATGACCGCCGAGTGAGCCAAGGTGCCGCGGCGGAACACGCCCACGTCGGTGGTGCCGCCGCCGATGTCGATGAGCAGCGTGGTGAGCTCCTGCTCGCTGTGGTTGAGCACGGCCAGCCCGGAGGCGAGCGCCTGCACGACCATGCCGTCCACGCTGACGCCGGCGTCGGTGGCGCAGCGGCGCAGGTTCTGCAACGGGCCCTGCGCGCCGGCGACGATATGGACGTCTACCTCCAGGCGCACACCCGACATGCCGATGGGGTCTTTGATGCCGTCGTTGCCGTCGACCACGTACTCCTGCGGGATGACGTGGAGGATCTCCATGTTGGCTTCCA
>JBIQNJ010000131.1:0-1901 GCA_044462445.1 Truepera radiovictrix
CTGCGCGTGGCAGCGGGCCGGCTACGAGTCCGGCGGCTCGGGTCAGCTGACGTTCAGGCGCGCACTCCCGTGTCGAGGGGCTCGGGCCGCTTGCGCCGGCGCGGCTCGGGCTTGGCGCTGGGCGCCGCCTCCAGGGCCGTGAGCCCGCCCACGAGGGCCACGTTCAGCACCTCGTCGAGGTCCTCGACCGGGTGCGTGTGCAGCCCCTTGGTCAGGTGCGCAGCGATGTCCTTCATGTCGGCGTCGTTCTTCTTGGGGAAGACGATGTGCTTGATGCCGGCGCGCTTGGCGCCCAACACCTTCTCCTTGAGCCCGCCGATGGGCAGCACGCGGCCGCGCAGGGTGATCTCGCCCGTCATGGCTACGTCCTTGCGCACAGGCACGCCGGTGAGGGCGCTTATGAGCGCCGTGGCGAGGGCGATGCCGGCGCTTGGGCCCTCCTTGGGGGTGGCGCCTGCCGGGAGGTGGATGTGGATCTCGGACTCGTCGAGCAGGGCCTTGTCGATGCCGAAGCGGGCGGCGTTGGCCTTGGCGTAGGTGAGGGCGGCGCGCGCCGACTCCTTCATGACGTCGCCCAGCTGGCCGGTGAGCACGAGGCCGCTCTTGCCGGGGGTCACGGACGTCTCGACGAAGAGGATGTCGCCGCCGACCGGCGTGTAGTACATGCCAGTGGCCACGCCCACCAGGTCGTCCTCGGCTTCGGCCTCGGGGGTGAAGCGCTCGGAGCCCAGGTACTTCTCGAGGCTGCGCTCGGTGACCCTGACGCGCTTGGCCTGGCCATCTGCGATGGAGCGGGCGGCCTTGCGGGCCACCGTGCCGATGATGCGCTCGAGGTTACGAACGCCCGCCTCGCGCGTGTAGGAGGTGATGAGACCGGTGAGGGCGCCGTCTGTGAACGTGACCTGCTTGGTGGTCAGGCCGTTCTCGTGGAGCTGGCGCGGCAACAGGTAGCGCTTGGCGATCTCCAGCTTCTCCTGCTCGATGTAGCTGGAGAACTCGATGCTCTCCATGCGGTCGAGCAGCGCCTCGGGGATCTGCTGCACGTAGTTGGCCGTGGCGATGAACAGCACCTCGGAGAGGTCGAAGGGCACGCCGAGGTAGTGGTCTACGAAGGTGGAGTTCTGCGCCGGGTCGAGCACCTCGAGCAGGGCGCTTGACGGGTCGCCCTGGTAGGAGACGCCCAGCTTGTCTACCTCGTCGAGGAGGAACACGGGGTTCTTGGTGCCGGCCGTGCGGATGCCCTGGATGATGCGGCCGGGCATGGAGCCGATGTAGGTGCGGCGGTGGCCGCGGATGTCGGACTCGTCCCTGGCGCCGCCCAGGCTGATGCGCACGTACTCGCGGCCCAGCGCCTTGGCGATGGACTTGGCGATGCTCGTCTTGCCCACACCCGGAGGGCCGGCGAAGAGCAGGATGGGGCCGCGGTTGACCTCGCCTGCCTCCAGTTCGCCCTTCTCGGCGCGCTCGCTCTTGAGCTTGCGCACGGCCAGGTACTCGAGCACGCGGTCCTTGACCTTCTCCAGGCCGTAGTGGTCCTCGTCGAGAATGGTTGCCGCCAGGCTCATGTTCAGGCTGTCGGCGGAGCGCTCGTTCCAGGGCAGTTCGGTGATGGTGGTGAGGTAGGTGCGGATGACGGAGGCCTCGGCGGAGTCGGGGTGCATGCGCGCCAGCCGGTTGAGCTCGCGCTGCGCCTCCTTCATGACGGCCTCGGGCAACTCCAGGGCCTCCAGCTTCTCCTGGAAGGCGGAGACCTCGTCCTCCTCGTCGTCGCCACCGGCCAGCTCCTTCTGGAGCGCCTTGATCTGCTCGCGCAGGAAGTACTCGCGCTGGTTGCGGTCTATCTCTTCCTTGACCTCGCGCTGCAGTCGACGCTGGGTCTCCTGCAGCTCGATCTCGGTGTC
>JBIQNJ010000132.1:0-1641 GCA_044462445.1 Truepera radiovictrix
CGAAGCGCTCCTCGACCCAGGCGAGCACGTCATCACGCCGCGCTGACGAGATGTCGATGTCTACGTCCGGCATGCTGGTCTTGCCGGCGTGCAGGAAGCGCTCGAACAGCAGGTCGTTTCGTATGGGGTCGGCGGCGGTGACGCCGAGCAGGTAGCAGACGATGCTGGCGGCCGCGCTGCCCCGGCCAGCTGCCAGGATGCCGTGCCGCCTACAGTAGTCGGTCACCTCGGCCGCCACCAGGAAGAAGTCGGCCAAGCCGAGGGCTTTTACGATGGTTAGCTCTTCGTCCAACCGCTCGCGCGCCTTAGCCATGAGCGCGCCCTCGTACTTGCTTAACAGCGCCGTGTAGCAACGCTCCTGCAGGTACCTGTCGGGGTCAGTACCCTCAGGCAGACGCGCCTTGGGCGGCACCAGACGATCAGGCAGCAGCTCAAAATACGCGTGCTGGGCAATCCAGTGTGCGTTCCCAAGCGCGTCGGGGTACGGCAGGCGCTCCATAACCTCATCAGGCGACGGCAACGCCTGGCACGCGTTCTGCGGCCGTCGAGGGTGCGGCGTATGCACGCTGACACCGGCCCTGGCGCAGGTCAAGGCGTCGTACAAGCGGTAGTCGTCAGGGTTGGCGTAGCGAACCTCTGGCGCGGCCACGACTGGCAGGCCTAGGCTCTGAGCCAGCCGTCGAATCACTCGGGCCCTACGGGCATCCCACCTATAGCGGTCATGGAATAGCTGCACGTAAAAGCGCTCGGGAAACGCCCCCTTGAGCTGTCGCATGATGCCCTCTAGCTCGGTGATGCGCCGGTCAGCCAGCAGTCGCGCCACCAGGCCATCGCGCGGGCCAGTGAGCAGTACCAGGTCGTGTGTGTGCGCCAGGAGCACGGGGAGCGGCACATCTCGCTCCTCACGAGCGTGCGCCACACTAATCAGCCGGCACAGGGTGCCATAGCCCACGCGAGAGGCCGCGATCAGCACGAACGGGTACGCCACGCCCTCGATGCTCACCGGCACCGTAGCTCCTATGAGCGCTCGCACGCCGTGCTCCTTAGCGGCCTGGAAAAGCTCCACGGCGCCGGTGACGTTCAGATTATCCGTCAGGGCGATGTACTCGTAACCCAACTCAGCTGCGCGCTTAACGAGCGTGGTCGGGCTGGCCGTGCCGGCACCGAGGCTGAAGTATGAGTGGACGTTCAGGAGGGCGTTCAGGCGCATTAGGACCTCGGGAGGCGGTCGCCTGGAGAAGCGCCCGCGTTACCCTTAGTATTTAAGGGTAACGAGAGGATAGGGGTGTCGAGCGGACGCCGTCAAGCTCCGGCGTAACGCGGCGCCCGTGGCGATGTGGCGGTGGCGATGTAAAGAAGTAAAGTACATCTTTACATCGCCACGGCAGCCCGTTCTGGGCGCGCCTGCTGGTAGCTGTGGTCCTAACACTATGGCAGTTGTGCGAGGTGAGCGGTCAGAGCTGCGGGTTGGGGGCGTCGCTCGGCGTGCTGGGGACGGTTGAGTGTTCTTACTGCAACGGAACTGCAACGACAGCAGAAATGCAAGGGCGGCGCCCAATACCGAGCGCCGTCCTACACGCATTTCTTTTGGTGGAGCTGAGGGGATTCGAACCCCTGACCTCGTGAGTGCGATTCACGCGC